>DHWI01000099.1:5469-11924 GCA_002413095.1 Thermoleophilia bacterium UBA5186 | reverse complement strand
CCAGTCGCCCGCCAGGAGACGTGCCTTGAGCATTCCGATCGGACGCCCCCAGCTTCCCGGCGGAGCGTCGTCCCAGCTCTCGCGATAGCGCTCGGCTGCGCGCGCGAGCCATTCGGCTGCTTCGTCCGTGCGACCCTGCGCGAGCAGGGCCAGGCCGGCGCCCCCGGCCGCGTTGCCGAGCCGCGTGAGCTGGCGCTGTCTGGCATCGGCGTCCTCGGCCTCCGGCAGCCGGCTCTCGCCGTCGCGGTACCTCGCGGTCTCGCGCTCGACGTGCTCCGCCCAGTCCGTCATCGACGGGAAGCCTAGATCCGCGACCGTCGTTGACGCGTACAGGGACCTGATGGACACCACCTTCTGCGATCTCTCCCTGGCCATCGCGCCGGGCATCGTGATGACGCCAAGAGCCGCGTCCGAGAATCTCGTGCGCGAAGCTGTCGCGCGGATCGGCGGACGGCCCGCGCGCGTGGCGGACGTCGGTACCGGGTCGGGCGCCCTCGCAGTCGCGATCGCCGTCGCCGCCCCGGAGGCTGAGGTCTGGGCGACCGACGTGAACGCGACCGCAGTGCGTCTCGCTGCGGAGAACGCTGAGCGGCACGGCGTGGCGGACCGCGTTCATGCGGTCGAGGCGAGCCTTCTCGACGGCGTTCCGACGGGGCTCGACCTCGTCGTTGCGAACCTGCCGTTCCTCCCGGAACGGCTCCGCGGGCAGACGGCCTACGACGACGAGCCGTGGTGCGCGATCTACGCGGCGGGGGACGGTCTCGGCCACTACCGCGCGCTGCTCGACGCCGCGGAAGACCACCTCGCCGAGGGCGGAGCGATCGCGATCCAGCTGCATCGCCGCGTGCATGCAGCCGACCGCCGCCGCCTGGCGCAGCTGCGCGCGACGGTCGAGAGCTACGCGGACCTCGCGGCGTAGCGCTGACCGGACTTAGTGGCTCTTTGTCACTAACGCGAGCTCAAGCCGTTTTCGCCAGCTCGAGTGCGGAGCAAAGCGCCTTTCCGGACTTTGTGGCTCTGAGCCACTAAGTCTTTTTTGAGGCGCTCTTGGCACAGATTCGTGACGAGTAAGCTCATTTTGATGCCCCGGGAGCTGCGAGAGGTCTACTACGTCGACGGTGTCCGCACCGCGTTCGGCAAGGCCGGGCCCAAGGGGATGTTCTGGTCGACGCGCGCCGACGACATGGCCGTGAAGGTCGTTCGAGAGCTGCTGCGCCGGAACCCAGGGATCCCGCCCGAGCGGATCGGCGACGTGATCATGGCCGCGACCGCACAGGTCGGCGACCAGGGTCTGACGCTTGGACGCGACGTCGGTCTCCTTGCCGGCATTCCCCAGAGCGTCCCCGGCTTTGCCGTCGACCGCATGTGCGCCGGCGCGCTCACGGCCGTCACCGCGGGTGCGGGGGAATTGGCGCTGGGTGCAGCCGACGTCGTCCTCGCCGGGGGCGTCGAGCACATGGGGCACCACCCGATGGGCGAGGACGTCGACTTCAACCCTCGCTTCGTGGCCGAGCGGCTCGTCGACACCTCCGCGGTCACGATGGGCGCGACCGCGGAGAACCTCCACGACCGCTTCCCGCAGATCACGAAGGAGCGCGCCGACGCCTTCGCGGTGCAGTCGCAGCAGCGCGCTGCGCACGCGTGGCAGAACGGCGTGATGGGGGAGACAGTCGTGCCGATGTCCGTCTTCAGCGAGGAAGGCTGGCGCGTCGCCGAGCGCGATGAGTTCCTCCGCCCGGACACGACCCTCGAAGGCCTCGCCGACCTGCGCACGCCGTTCCGGCCCGGCGGGCGCGTTACGGCCGGGAACTCGGCCGGGCTCACCGACGGGGCGACCGCATGCTTCCTCGCCTCCGACACGGCGGTGGACGAGCTCGGCCTCGAGCCGAAGATGCGCCTCGTCGCGTTTGCGTTCGCCGGCGTCGAGCCCGAGCTGATGGGCATCGGCCCGATCCCCGCGACGCAGAAGGTGCTCGACCAGGCGGGCTTGACGCTCGACGACGTCGGGCTGCTGGAGTTGAACGAGCCGTTCGCCGTGCAGGTGCTGACCTGGTGCGACGAGCTCGGCGTCTCGCCGGACGACGACCGGCTCAATCCGTACGGCGGCGCGATCGCCTTCGGCCATCCGCTGGCCGCGACCGGCGTGCGACTCATGGCCCAGCTCGCGTACGGCTTCAAGGAGCGGCCTGACGTCCAGTACGGCTTGACCGCGCTTTGCGTGGGGATGGGGATGGGCGCCGCGGTGCTCTGGGAACGTGCCTGACACCGAGTTCAAGCTCGCGCGCACGGGCGACGTCGCGATCGTCACGATCGACAACGGCGCCGACCACACGAAGCCGACGTTCTTCTCGCGGGGCGCGCTCGAGTCGCTCGATCGCGTCCTCGACGAGCTCGAGCGCACCGACTTCACGGCGCTCGTCCTGACCGGCAAGCCGTTCGTCTTCGCGGCTGGGGCCGACGTGACCGAGTTCCCGGACGTCTCGCCCGAGCTCGCGCGGGAAGGCTCTCGCGCGGGCCATGAGTTGTTCACGCGCATCGCGGCGCTCCCGTATCCCACCGTGGCGGCCGTCAACGGCGCCTGCCTCGGCGGAGGAGTCGAGATCGCGCTGCACTGCGACGCTCGCACGATCTCGTCCGGCGTCCGCCACTTCGCATGCCCGGAGGTGTTCCTCGGGATCTTTCCGGCCTGGGGTGGGACGCAGATCATCCCGCGACTCGTCGGGCCCGAGACGGCCGTGAAGTTCATCGTCGCGAACCCGCTGAGGCAGAACCGGATGCTCGATGCCCGCAAGGCGCACGAGCTCGGCTTCGCGGATGCGCTGTTCGAGCCGGTCGAGTTCCTCGACGAGTCGATCGCGTTCGCCCGCGACCTCGCCGAGCGAGGCGGCCTCGAGCGGCCGGAGCCCGACTTCTCGGAGCTCGAGACGATCCTTCGCCGCGCCCGCGGCGACGTCGACGACTCGGTGCACGGGGCCGCGCCGGGGCCCTACCGCGCGCTCGACCTGATCGAAGGCGCGGCCACGTGGTCGCTCGAAGAGGGCTATCGCGCCGAGGAGGACGCGATCGCGGAGCTGCTGCCGAGCCGACAGGCCCAGGCGTCCATCTACGCGTTCGACCTCGTCGAGCGGAGGATCAAGCGCGGCGTCGGTGTCCCCGACGCAAAACCGCGCAGAATCGAGCGGGTCGGAATCGTCGGCGCCGGTCTGATGGCGACCCAGCTGGCCACGCTCTTCCTGCGGCGTCTCGAGGTGCCGATCGTCCTTCGCGACCTCGAGCAGGCGACCGTCGACCGCGCGGTCGAGTCGATCCGCGACGAGCTGGCGCTGCAGGTCTCGAAGGGTCGCTACGACGAAGGCAAGGCTCGATTCCTCGGCTCTCTCGTCTCCGGCGCGACGTCCTACGACGTCTTCGACGGCTGCGATCTCGTGCTCGAAGCGGTCTTCGAGGAACTCAGCGTCAAGCAAGAGGTGTTCGCCGAGCTCGAGCGCGTCGTCTCGCCCGAGTGCGTCCTCGCGACGAACACGTCGTCGCTCTCGGTGACCGAGATGGCGTCGGGCCTGGAGCATCCCCAGCGCGTGGTCGGCATGCACTTCTTCAATCCGGTCGCGCTGATGCCGCTCGTCGAGCTCGTGCGCGCCGCCGAGACCGACGAGATCACACTTGCGACCGCTTGGGACGTGTCCAAGAAGCTGCGCAAGCGCGCCGTCGTCGTTCGGGACGCGCCCGGCTTCGTCGTCAACCGGGTGCTCACGCGCATGACCCGCGTGCTGATGGACGCGCTCGAGCACGGCAACACCGTCGAGGAGACCGACGAGGCGATCATGCGGCTCGGGATGCCGATGGCGCCGTCCGTCCTGCTCCAGATGGTCGGCCCTCGGGTCGCGAACCACGTGCTCGAGACCATGCATGACGCGTTCCCCGATCGCTTCTCGCTCTCGCCGACGCTCGCAGGGTTCGCGGACGGACGCGACGAGATCGTCGTCCTCGAAAACGCGCCGAAGCCGGTCGAGGAGATCACCGACGCGGTGCTCGAAGCCGTAGCCGACGAGATCCACCGGCTGCTCGAAGAGAGCGTAGTCGCAGAGGCCGCGGACGTCGATGCGTGTTTGATCCTCGGCGCCGGCTGGCCGTTCTTCCTCGGCGGGATCACGAAGTACCTCGACCAGACCGGCGTTTCGGAGCGGATGTTCGGGCAGCCGCTCGCCGACGTCCGCGCCGGAGCGCCGGCCTAGCTAGCGTTCCGCCGTGGCCCAGGACGACTGGCGCATTCACGTCGAGCTCCCGGAGGACGCGGAAGGCATCCTGTCGCGGCTCGGCCTGAACCTGGGCTCGCGCGCGCACGAGCTCGCGCGGGAGCTCGAAGGACGCCGGTTGGCCGTGTCTCAGGACGACAGCGACCTGTTCGTCTATGCGGGAACGCGGCGCGAGGCCGAGCAGGCGCGCGAGGTGGTCGAGGCCGAGCTCGCCGAGGAGGGCTTGCGGGCGCAGACGAGCCGCGTGCAGCACTGGCTCGAGGAGGAGGGTCGTTGGTCGGACGAATTGCCGGGGCCATCCGTGGAAGAGAAGCTGCTCGCGGAGGGGTTCGCGCCGTGGGAGGTGCGCGTCGAGTGCGAGTCGCGCGAAGCCGCCCGCGACCTGGCGGAGCAGCTCGAATCGGAGGGGTACGGCGTCGTGCGCCAGTTCCGCTACGTCATCGCCGGGACGAGCACGCGCGACGAGGCGAAGGTGCTCGCCGAGCGCGTCCACGGCGAGGTCGAGGCCGGTGGCGAACTCGTCTGGGAGGCCTTCCCGGGGAACCCATTCGCCATCTTCGGCGGCATGGGCGGTACGGGCACTCCGATCTAGAACGCCTCTAATAGGCACACGCGTCTAACCCGGGAAACCCCACCTCCCTCCCCATGGCGTGAGCGTATCGCCGAAAACCGCACGTGTGGGTGACGATTCCTCCACAGCGCGGCGCAAGGGCTGCGAAGCGCCGAAAATCGGGTATGCTCTGACCAGCGACGCTTGCTAGGGGAAGTTGAGCGAGCGCGCCACCTCGCGAAGTTGCAGCACGCGGATCGTGCTGCGCACATGCAGGAAACCACCAAGCATCCGACGACTGCGCCGGAGGAGACGGACGGCCTTGCCGCCGCCGCCCTTCAGGCCGAAGCATGGGCCGGCGAGCCCTTCCTCCGGGCCGACGAGGACCCGGCGCTTGCGCTTGCCCCGGGAACGTCCCGGCGCCGTGCCCTCGACGAAGCCATCGCGGAGATCGCAGCCGGCAGGCGCTCGCCGTCGCCGGCCTGGAAGACGCGCTTCGGTCTCATGCTGGGCCTCGAGCGCGTCCTCAGCGAGCGGCCGCCGCGGCTCGCATCCGGCACCGAGCTGCGCCGACACCAGATCGACGCGCTCGCCGGGATGCTGACCGAGCTGATCGCCTACAACGAGGAGCAGGCGGCCGTGAACGGCAACGGGAACGGCGCGCACGGAGAGGAGCTCCCAGAGCCGGACGAGGACGACGAAGAGAGCACGGCGCTCGAGGGATCGGACGAGGTCGACGAAGATGACGCGGAGGAGTTCGTCGGCGAGGATTCAGGCGCAGCCAGGCGCTTCCGATTCCGCCATCCCACGGCATCAGGCAAAACGATCGCTGCCGGCGGCTTCGTCGAGGCGGCCCGCACACTCGGCGTCCTGATCCTCACCCACCGGCGCCTGCTCGTCTCGCAATTCGACCGCGACCTGACCCACGAGGGCTACGCCGAACGCTTCCACCCCGCGATCCTGAAGGGCCTCGAGCCGCTCAAGGAAAACCCGCTTACGATCCAGACCTACGCGTGGTTCGCGCGGCACGTGGGCGAAGTCAGCCGCGAGGCCTACCAGCTCGTGATCTGCGACGAGGCACACACAGCCCTCGGCGAGAAGACGAGCGCCGCGATCCGCAGCTTCCCCGAGCCGATCTACATAGGGATGACCGCGACCGAGGAGCTGATCGCGAAGCAGGTCTCGGACGTCTTCCCAGCCTCCGTCGACGATCTTCCGCTCGCGGACGCCGCCCGCCGTGGGCTGATCGCGCCCCTCCGCTGCCTGCGCGTCCCGCCCGTCGCGGCGATCAACCAGGTGCCGATCGTCGGCGGCGACTTCGACCAGGAAGCCCTGGCCAAGACCCTCGACCATCAGGCGCTGAATCAAGCGGCGGCGAGCCTCTACCGCGACCGCTTCGACACGACGCCGGGAATCGTCTATGCGGCGGGCGTCGACCACGCGTACAACCTCGCCAAGGAATTCCGCGCCACGGGGCTCAGGGCCGAGGCGGTCTCCGGCCGCACGCCGCCCGTGCAGCTCGCCGAGACGCTCGCGGCCTACGAGCGCGGCGAGATCAACGTCCTGATCAACGCGATGCTTCTCGCCGAGGGCTGGAACTCTCCCCGCGCGACGGTCTGCATGCACCTGGCGCCGACCGCGTCCAAGCGCGT
>DHWI01000099.1:0-5460 GCA_002413095.1 Thermoleophilia bacterium UBA5186 | reverse complement strand
TACCAGCAGCGCATCGGCCGGATCATGCGCACGCACCCGCGCAAGGAGGCGGGCATCGTCGTCGACTTCGTCCCGAAGAGCGCGACGCACAACGACCGGGTCGTGTCGCTCCACTCGCTGCTCGAAGCGGACTTCTACCGCGAGGGCGCCCGCGTCACTCCGGCTCCGCGCCGCCGCGTCCAGCGCCGTGCGCGCCGCCGCCTCACGCCGGCACCGTGGCTCGTTCCGGTCACCCCGAACGTCGCGCGCCGGCTCGCCGTGATCGCGCGGGAGTGGCAGCGAGTCGATCCGCGCTACCTCGACGAGGAGGAGCAGCGCTACTGGGCGTCGATCGCCGGGCGGCAGGTTCGGTTCGAGGAGCGGGTCGACTTCGTCACCAAGCTGACGGACGGCCGCGCGTCGAAGGGCTGCCTCGAGCAGTTCCTCGCCACCTGCGCCGCCGAGAACCCCAATCGCCGACTGCGCATGACGGCGCTCGCCGACCGCGTTTCGATGATCGTCGAGCGCGCCGACTTCGACGATCTCGTCACACTTGTCACGCAGGCGCCGACGTGGGAGAAGGACCGGATCCAGGGCGTCCGCATCCTCCTGCGAGCGATCGCCGACGGGAAGGCGAACGCGCCCGAGCAGATCGTCGCGCGCTGGACGTGGAAGCTCGCCCGTGCGACCCGCAAGGTGCAGGACCGACGGGCCAGCTCGGAGTTCCCCGAGGCCAAGCGGCTCCTGGGCGCGCTCGCCAACTCGCGGGGCCATCGCCACGAGGAGAACGCCGCCAAGCTCGTCAACGCGGCGATCGAGCTGCCGCGCGATGTCGGCGTCGCTTTGCTCGCCTCCGCCGAGGGCTACACGCCGCGCTCGACGCAGCTGATCGAGGCCGCGCGAGAGCGGCTCGGAACGCTGCCCGAGGTCGCGGCCGCGCTCGCCGAGAATCTGCCTGCGCCGAAGGTTCAGCCCGGACGATCGCGTCGCCGGCGCCGCCGCAAGCGCAAGAACCAGACGCAGCAGCCTCAGACGGCGGAGCAGCGGGCCGCGCAGAACGGATCGGCTCCCGAAACGGCCGCGCAGAACGGCGCCCCATCGAAGCCGCGCAGGCGTCGGCGGCGGAAGCCGGTCACCACTGAGGCCCCCGCCGCGCCCGCGCCCGCGCCTGAAGAGCCGGCGTAACAACCGAGGCGACCTCGTAGTCGAAGAAGGAAGCGATGCTCCTTCTCCTCGGTATCGGCTTCCTCGCGGGCGTGGTCACGGCCATCTCGCCGTGCGTCCTCCCCGTCCTGCCGATCCTCCTCGCCGGCGGCGCCACGGACGACGAGCCTCGCCGCCCGTACGCCATCGTCGCCGGCCTCGCCGCGAGCTTCACGGTGTTCACGCTCGCGGCCGCGTGGCTGCTCGACCAACTCGGGCTGCCGCAGACTTTCCTCCGCAACCTCGCGCTCGTCCTGCTGTTCGTGCTCGCAGCGTCGCTGCTGATCCCTCAGCTCGGATTGCTGCTCGAGCGGCCGTTCACCCGGCTCAGCCGCCGGTCGGGACGAAACCTCGGCGGCGGCTTCCTGCTCGGCGCCAGCCTCGGGCTCGTCTTCGTCCCCTGCGCCGGGCCCGTGCTGACCGTGATCACCGTCAAGGCGGCGAGCATGCACGTCGGGCTCGACACGATCGCGCTGACGATCGCCTACGCGGCGGGGGCGGCTGTCCCGATGCTCGCGATCGCGGTCGGAGGCCAGCGTGCCGCCCGCTCGATCCGGCCTCGGGCGCAGCAAGTCCGTGTCGCGGCCGGCGTGCTGATCGCCGCCTCCGCTCTGGCGATCATCTTCCACCTCGACACAAAGGCGCAGCTCGCGCTCGGGGACTACACGAACTACTTACAGGGGAAGATCGAACGGAACGCAACGGCGAGTAAGAAGCTGGCCGCGCTCCGCGGCGGCGGCGGCGGGGTCGCGCGCGCTGCCTCGCCGCACGGAAGGGAGCTGGCCGATTACGGCGTGGCGCCCGACTTCCGGCATATCTCGCACTGGCTGAACACGCCAGGCGACCGTCCGCTCACGGTCCCCGGCCTGCGTGGGAAGGTCGTCCTGATCGACTTCTGGACGTACTCGTGCATCAACTGTCTGCGCACGCTCCCGCATGTGACGGCCTGGTACGACCGCTACCGCGCGAGCGGGTTCGTCGTCGTCGGCGTCCACACCCCGGAATTCGCGTTCGAGCACGATCTCTCGAACGTGCGGGCGGCGACGAAGCGGTACGGCGTCCATTACCCGGTACCGCTCGACAACGACTACGGAACCTGGAACGCCTACGGGAACCAGTACTGGCCGGCCGAGTACCTGATCGACCGGCGCGGACACGTGCGCCACGCGCACTTCGGCGAGGGCGAGTACGCACACACCGAGAGCCTGATCCGGCGACTCCTCGCGGAGAGACCTGGCACCAGGCTCCCAGCCGCGGTCCCGAAGCCCGACCAGACGCCGCACGAGCTGGTCACCCCGGAGTCGTACCTCGGTTACCAGCGCCTCGACCGCTACGCGGGTCTCCCGGTGCAAGAGGACAAGGCCGCGCGGTACGCCTTCCCGAAGCTGCTGGCCCAGAACGAGCTCGCCTACGCAGGTGGCTGGACGGTCGGCCCGCAGCGGATCGTCGCCGGGTCGAATGCGCGGCTGCGACTGCATTTCCGGGCTCAGCACGTCTATCTCGTGCTCGGCGGACACGGTCGCGTCGAGAAGCTCGTCGACGGCCGCCCGGTCGGGACGATCGCCGTGGACGGAGACCGGCTCTACACAGTCCTGTCGTTCCCGAAGGCCGTCGACGCCGTGCTCGAGCTCCGCTTCTCGCCCGGCCTGTCGGCCTACGCCTTCACGTTCGGCTAGCCGAGCCGGCCCGCGAATGCGGCAACAGCCTGCGGATCGTTCGCCTCCAACAACGCGACGACGTCGGCCCGCTCGCCGCGGATGACACGCTCGATCGCCGGCAAGCGATCCCCGCCACCGTCCCAGATGTTGTACGAAACGACGCGCAGGGCTACGGCTGTTCGCGAGGCGTGTCCGACTCGCCGTCGGCCTCGCGCTCGCGCAGGAACCGCGTCAACTCTGCGGCGAGGGAGTCGCCCGACGGCAGCTCCGCATCCGTGACCTCGTCGACGGCGTCGCTGCGCTGCTCCAGCTCTTCGACGTACGCCTGGGTGTCGGCGTCCGAGGCGACGGCCTCGCTGACCTGCTCCGAGTAGGTCTCGGCAGCCTCGGAAAGCTCGCCGGTCTCGATGTCGACCTCGAGCAGCTCGCCCAGGCGCACGCACAGCGCGTGCGCCGCGCGCGGGCTCGGCGCGAGCGAGACGTAGTGCGGTACCGCAGCCCACAGGCTGACGGACGCGATGCCCGACCGCCGGCACGCGTCGTGCAACACGCCGACGATCCCGGTCGGCCCCTCGTAGCGCGACGCCTGCAGGCCCATCGACTCAACGAGCGCCTGGTCGGACGCGCTTCCGGTCACGGGCGAGGGACGCGTGTGCGGGACGTCCGCGAGGAGCGAACCGAGCGTGACCGCCAGCTCGACTCCGAGCTCGGCAGAGAGGCTGACGACGAGGTCGGTGAACGTGCGCCAGCGGAGGTTGGGCTCGATCCCGAGCAGGAGAACCGCGTCGCGATCCGTCCCCGGGATGCGCGCGTGGTAGAAGGCGTTGTCAGGCCAGTCGATCCGCCGGCTCAACCCGTCGACGAGAGAGACCTGCGGCCGCGTCGCCTGAAAGTCGAAGAAGCTCTCGGGCTCGATCTCGGCGAAGCGCGCCGCTCGCCAGACCTTCGCGAGGTATCCGCCTGCGAGCGAGGCGCCCTGCCCGCCGTCGTTCCAGCCCCGGAACGCAGTGATCAGGACAGGTTCGTTGAGGCTGGGCCGGCGCGAGATGCGGAGCTCTTCCGCCATTTCCGAAGTCTACGTGGGCGCCAGAGGCCGCCGAATCAGGCTCGCCAGCGCGACGACGCTGCTCCAGACCGCCGCCGAGACGGCCACGTGAGCCAGGACGATCCCCCACGGAAGGTGCGTCCGGTACTGGAGCTCGCCGAGGCCCATCTGGACAAGGGTCAGGACGACCACGCCAGCAGCTCCCCGGAAAGCAAGCGGCGAGCGGTCGCGGCGCGCCACGAGATAACCAAGGAGAAAGATCAGGGCGAGGCCGAACCCGGCGACCGAGGCCGCGTGGAACACAAGTGCGACGTCGAGCGTGCCGAACCGAGCGACCTTGTGGCCACCTGAGTGCGGGCCGGCCGCAGTCGCGAACGCGCCCGAGACCAGCAGTGCGAAGCAGGCGGCCGGGAGAACGGGGATGAAGCGGCGCAGCTCACTCGGCAGCGCCGGCTGGGCCTCCCCGCGCTCGATTCGCAGGGCGTCGAGCAGCACGAGCACCGCCCCGCCGAGCAGCAGCATCGAAATCAGCAAATGCGGGATCACGATCAGCGGGTGGAGGTCGAGATAGACGGTGATCGCCCCGAGCGGCGCCTGGGCGAGCGTGCCGACGAAGACGGCTACCGCGAGCCGCGCCGTGCGCCGTTCGAGCCCGAGCGTCAGGAACGCAGCGAGGGCGACCGCGAGGGTCACGAAGATCGTCAGTCCCGCGACCACGCGGTTCCCGAACTCGATGTATGAATGAAGGCCGCTGGCCGGGAACGGGTTGCCGGCCTGGCATCCAGGCCAGTGCTGACAGCCGAGGCCGGAGGCGGTCAGGCGAACCGTCGCGCCGGTGGAGACGATGGCGAAGAGCATCAGCACGCCCAAAGCGGCGAGGCGGCGGAACCCCGTCCGCGAGAGCCCAATCGCGCGAAACCGGGCAAGCCGGGATATCTCGACGGCCATCCCTTCGAGTCTAGAGAAGGGGTTCGAGCAGAGCGGGATACCCGTCGGCGCCGTCGAACGGGGTCGGTCGCGACCCGAGGAACAGCGGACGATCGGCGGCGTTCAGGAGCACCGGCATCAGGTCGGGGCCGCGCAGCTGCCCGAGGATCCCCGCGGCGCAGGTCGCCTCGCCGAACTCGGTCACGCCGTCAGCACGCACTCCCGGGCCGGCGACGACGAGCGGCACGGGGTCGCCCGAATGGATCACGTCGGGGGATGCAGGCGTCGCGTGGTCGCCCGTCAAGCACACGATCGCGCGGTCGGTGGGCAGCTCGGCGAGCGCCGCGTCGAGGGTCTCGATCGTCTGCTGCTTGATCCGGGGATCCTTGGTGTGCCCTGCGGCGTCGGTCGTCTTCTGGTGGACGAAGACGAAGGTGTTGCCGGCGTCGAGCCTTTTCTGCACGTGGGCGAGGCGACGGCGCAGGTCAGCGACCGGATCGTCCGACTCGGGCTCCTCGATCGGGTCGAGCCCAACCGCTTGCCCGAGGCCGCGGAGGAACGCCGACTCGGCGACGAACACGCCGGTGACGCCGTGCCGCTCGAGGAAGCTCGGATGCGTCCGGAGGCGTCCCCACCACTTGAGCGTGA
>DHWI01000083.1:3103-4107 GCA_002413095.1 Thermoleophilia bacterium UBA5186 | reverse complement strand
TCAGCGGCGACCTGCTCCGAGAGGCGCGGCGACGGGTGGGTCTGTCGCAGGCAGACCTCGCACGCCGCGCCGGCAAGCCGACGTCGGTGATCGGGCGCTGGGAGCGCAACGAGGTGCGTCCGAGCCTGGAGACGTTGCGCGAGCTCGTCCGTGCCTGCGGACTCGACCTCAGACTGGGTCTCGTGGAGCTGGACGACTCGGCGGATGCAACGATCCGTGCCGCACTCGCGCTGAGCCCGGAGGAGCGGCTCTCCCAGCTCGAGGCTTGGGCGGATTTCCTCGCCGACGCGCGCGCGAACGCCGAGGCACATGTCTGAGCTCGGTCCGCGTCTTTTCCGACCTGGTCCGATGCTCCAGGCGCTCGAGGCGGAAGAGGTGCGGTACGTGGTGATCGGGGGTACGGCCGCAGCGATCGGCGGGGCGAACCACGTCACGTTCGATCTCGACATCACCCCCGCTCGCGACCTCGAGAACCTCGATCGCGTTGCCGCGGCACTGATCCAGTTGAACGGGCGGGTATACGGAATGCCGGACGAAGCGGCCACGTCCTTCCGGCTCGACGGCAAGACACTCGCCGGCGGGTCGACGTGGAAGTTCATCACCGACCACGGCGAGCTCGACATCGCGCTCGATCCCGACGGTACGCAGGGCTTCGACGACCTCAGGCGCGGGGCCTACAAGACCAGCGTTCACGGAATCGACATCCTGGTCGCGTCGCTCGACGACGTGATCCGGTCGAAGGAAGCTGCGGATCGTCCGAGAGATCGCGCCGCGCTTCCGGACCTGCGACGCACGCTCGAGCTGAAGCGTCAACAAGAGCGCGGCGAATGAAGGTGACGATTCGTCTCTTCGCAGGCCTGCGCGAGCGCGCGGGCTGGAGCGCGCGCGAGCTCGAGCTCCCAGACGGGGCGAAGGTGAAGGACGTCTGGGCCGAGCTCGAGCTTGGCGAGCAGCCCCGCGGGATCCACTACGCGCTCAACAAGGGCTACGCGGACAAGAGCGCG
>DHWI01000083.1:2280-3065 GCA_002413095.1 Thermoleophilia bacterium UBA5186 | reverse complement strand
AGCGAGGAGCCGTTGTCGCTCGACGCCGTGGTCGCGGAGGTCGCGGACGAGCGCGCGGGCGCGATCGCAACGTTCACGGGCACGACGCGGATCGAGTCGCGCGGCCGCACCGTGCGCTGGCTCGACTACGAGGCCTATGCGGAGATGGCCGAGGACGTCATGGCCGGGATCGCGGCCCAGCTGGAGGAGCGCTACGACCTCTGCGCTGTGGCGATCCACCACCGCGTCGGCCGCGTCGGCATCGGCGAGCCGAGCGTGGTCATCGCNNGGCGGCGAGGAGTGGATCGGGCGCGGGTCCTAGGCGCCGCGCCGGTGCGGCGCGGGCAGACCGAGCTTCCGGTGAATCTCTTCACGCGTGGTGCCGAGCTCCTCGAGTGCGCGCTTCAACACGTTCTCGAGCCGCTCCTGGTTCTCGTGCCAGCGAGCGTGCTCCTCAGGAGTCGTCTTCCGGTACCGCTTCGCCGCCATCGAATTCCCCCTTCCAGAAGCTCGACGATCTTCCGGACATTCTCGTTCAGGTCTGCGATCGCGAAGAGCATAGCCACGACCTCCTCGCGATCGACCAGCCGACCCGGTTCCACCTGACCAATCGTGATGGCGGATCCTTCGTCCCGCAAGGCGCATAAACAGCCGCGACGGAATGGGTCAGGCTTGCGCAAATGCAAGCCTGACCTCGGTACGCCATCGCCGTCTCGGCCCCACACCGAGCCGACGCGCTGGCAGCGTGCAAGGGCGCGCGATCGACGACCTCAAGGAGAGCGTTCCGGTCTGGAAGAAGGAGGTCT
>DHWI01000083.1:0-2174 GCA_002413095.1 Thermoleophilia bacterium UBA5186 | reverse complement strand
AGGAGTGGATCGGGCGCGGGTCGTAATACCGCTGAGCGCCACCCTCCGCCATCTCACCAACGAGGCGGCGCGCCCGTTTCTCGTCGCCTCGATACGCCTCGACCATCGAGAGCACGTACATGTACTGCGCGGCATAGCCGTCGCGGCCGCTTTCGATCGCGGTCTGACACGCTTCTTCGACGAGTTCCCGCGCCCGCTCCCAGTTCCCGGCGCGCAGCTCGACACGACTGAGGCCTTCGAGATAGATGCAGACCGTCTGCCGATCGAGGTCGCGAGCCCGTGCGATCAGCTCTTCGTACAGCGGCCGCGCCTCGTACGCTCTACCCGTCGTCGCGAGCTGGTACGCCAGCTGATACCGAGCGAGCGGATTGTCGTCCACTTCGGGAGCGCCGCAGCGATCCTCGATCGCCATCGCTCGCTGCAGGACGTCGCGCTGCGGCCCCAGTCCTGCGAAGAACGACACGCTCCCAACCGTCGCCAGCGCGCGGCCGAGCACGCGTTCGTCCCCGGATTGCTCGGCCAGCTCGAGCGATCGACGCGCGAGGTCGAGGCGCTCGCTCGGCGTCTCGACCACCGAGCAGTTCGCGGCATTCGCGAGGATCAGCGCCGAGAGCGCCGCGTCGCCGTCTGCGTGCTGCAGGGCCTCGTCGAGGAGCACCCGCGCCTCGGCTCGATCGTCGGGCGCGTTTCCCGCGAGCCACAGCAGCGCTTCGGCGCGACGGTGCCCGGACGGCGCCGCATCAACGGCCTCGCGCAAGAGTGCCTCACAACGATCACGATCGCCGGCTGCTCGCGCGAGCTTGCCCGCGACGAGGAGGCGCCGATGGCGGAGCGCGTCGTCCGTCGCAGGCGTCATCCGTACGGCGTTCGCCGCGAGATCGGCGGCGGCCGCGGCCGCCCCGCGGCCGGCGGCTCGGTGAGCGGCGTCATCGAGCAGCGCTGCAGTCTCCGCGTCGGGAGCCTCCGTCGCAGCCGCGCGATGCCTCGCGCGTTCCTCCGGGTCGTCGACCACATCGGCCAGCCGCGCATGGATCCGCCGCCGTTCGCCAGCGTCCATCTCGTCGAAGATCACGGACGCAAGCAGCGGATGATCGAAGCGGACCCTGCCGCGCTCGACCATCGCAACGCCCGCCGCGACAGCCTCGTCGATTCCGCCGGCACCGGAGGTTGCCTCGATCCGGTCGAGGGTGGGGTCGGCGAGGAGGGAGGCGGCTCGCAGCGCCTGTCGGGCGGGGCGCGAGAGTTTTGCGAGGCGTCGTGAGAGGAGCGTCGCCAGGTCTGCCGGCGCCGGCAGCGGTTCGTCAAGCGCCGGCGGCGTCGCGCCCTCCGCGAAAGCACGACCCAGCTCCAGCGCGTAAAGCGGATTGCCGCCTGTGTCGGCGTGCAGCTTCCTGAGCATCGGACGCGTGAGGCGCAGGGCGAAGCGCTCGCGCAGGATGTGATCGATCGAAGACGGTGAGAGCGGCGCGACTGACACTCGCTCCGCATCGAGCTCGAACGGCATCGGCTCAGCCCGCCGCTTCGTCATCAGAAGCTTGACGCGGGCGTCGCCGCGTCGACGAAAGGCGAAGGCGATCGCCGATGCAGACGCGGCGTCCAGCCATTGCACGTCGTCGACGGCGAGCAGCACCGCCTGCGCCGCGGCGAGCAATCCGAGCAAGCTGAGCAGCGCGGTGGCGGTGGCACGCTCACCCAGGCCTGGCCCAGTCGGCTCGTCAATGAGCAACGCCGTCCGCAGTGCTTTCCTCTGTGGCACGGGAAGGCCGCCGAGCTCGTCGGTTATGGGCGCGAGCAGATCGGCCAACGCGGCGAACGAGAGGCGGCGTTCGACCTTCGTGGGCTCGGCCCGCAAGATGAGGAAGTCCTGCGCGCTCACGCCGTCGAGGACGGCCCGCCAGAGCGTCGTCTTCCCAATACCCGGGTCGCCTTCGACGACAAGCGCGGCCGGGCCTTCCTCGACGCGTTCGAGGAAGCCCTCGATCTGCGCGAGCTCCTCGTCACGGCCGACGAGCTCCGCGCCGCGCGTTGCTCCTGCCATTTGCGCTTCACCCTCGCATAGCGCGCCCCTCGTGACAACGACTCGGCTCGACTACGCTGAGCCGAGATGCACGAAGCGCCGGAAGCCCGCTACCTCCCCGACGACCTGCGCGGGTACGACCCGCTCCACCCGCAAG
>DHWI01000087.1:397-6434 GCA_002413095.1 Thermoleophilia bacterium UBA5186 | reverse complement strand
GACCCGAGCGCCGAGCCGGCCGAGCAGCAGCTCACTGAGCCTGCGCTTGCGTGCCCGGAGATCGGCGACGACGCGGTCGAGGCGGCCGAGCTGGACGAGCAGGACGGCGGCGTGGAGCTCCGACATGCGCAGGTTCAGCCCCGGGAGCCACTCGTCTGCCGCGACGCCCATGTGCGGAGGCGCCGCCGAGTCGTGGTACATAGCCACGCGCCGATGAACGGCGTCGTCGTTCGTCGTCACCATCCCGCCTTCGCCTGCGGTCATGATCTTGCTGATCTGGAAGCTGAAGGCGCCGGCGTCGCCGATGCTTCCGAGCGGTCGCCCTTGGAAGCTGCCGCCCGCCGCCTGCGCGACGTCCTCCAGCAGGCGTAGCCCTCGCGCTCGCGCGAGCTCGCTCAGCGCGTCCATGCGCGCGGGCGCTCCGCGCATGTGCACGGCGACGATTGCTTTCGTGTGCGGAGAGAGCTTCCGCTCCACGTCGGCGGGGTCGATCGTCAGAGAGTCGTCGACCTCGGCGACGACCGGAACAGCGCCGACCGCGAGCACCGCGTTGGCGGTGGAGATCCACGTATACGCCGGTACGACCACCTCGTCGCCCGGGCCGATCTCCAGACCGACGAGTGCACAGACGAGCGCGCTCGTGCCCGAGTTCACGGCAAGGGCGTGGGCCGTGTCCATCCGTCGCGCGAACGCGTTCTCGAGCTCGCGCGTCTTCGAGCCGCGCAGGCTCGGCGAGACCCCGTAGAACCGGAACAGGCGCTTCGACCGGATCACCTCGCGGACGGCCTCGACCGCTGCCGCCTCCTCGTCTTCGGCGACACGGAGCCCGCCCGGGAACATGCCCGGGACGCGGCCTTTGACTGCGGGGGGACGGACGAGCCACCGCACGCGCCTGCGTACGAGTCGCAGCGCCTGGCCGGCGAGACGGGGGTTCACGAGGTCGGGGTCGCGCTGCGCAAGCGGGATAACGCTAGCGTCTGCGCGTGGCCAGGCCGCGCTACTCGAAGCACCAGGGCCCGCTGCCTCCGCCGCTCCCGCCCGAGACGCGCACCGTCGGACAGCTCGTCGCCGAGACGATCCGGCTCTACGGCGCGCGTTTCCTCCCGGTCCTCGCGCTCGGACTCAGCATCGCGGCGCTCGACGAGATCTCGCTGGGACGGTCGCTGAACGAGCAGACCGTCGTCCTCTGGCTGTTCACGCCGCTCGTCACGGCGTCGTACGTCGGCGCCTGCGCGCTCGTCGCGGAGGACAGGCCGCCGCTCCGCGCCCTCCTCGTCGGGCTCGCAGTGGGGATCCTCGTCTGGCTGCCGGTCCCCTTGCTCTTTCGGTTCGTGGTCCTCCCGGCGGTCGCGTGGCTCGCGCTCACGGGGCTCGCCGTCCCTGCGGCGGTGATCGAACGGCGCGGCTTCGTCGACTCGCTCCGTCGAGGGCTGGAGCTCGCGCGCGCCGACTTCGTCCACGCGCTCGGCTCGCTCGCGGCACTCGCGATCGTTTACTTCCTCTCGCGCACCGTCCTGCTCTTCCTCCTGCGGACGCAGAGCGACAACGCGATCCGCACCGCCGGGTTCCTTGCCGACCTCGTGCTCTCGCCCTTGCTGTTCGTGGGTGCGGCGATGCTGTTCGTGGACCAGGCCGCCCGCATGCGATCATCCCAGGCATCGACCTCTACAACGACGCCAGCGTAGAGTTCCAGGAGCGCTTCGACACGCGCCGCCTTGCCGAGCGGATCGAGGAACGAATCGTCCGCGAGACGATCGACGACGACGACCGCGCTTTCATCCAGTCGTGCGACATGTTCTTCCTCGCCACGGCCGACGCCGAGGGGCGGCCGCAGTGCTCCTACAAGGGCGGCGAGCCCGGCTTCGTGCGCGTGCTCGACGAGCGGACGATCGCCTTCCCGAGCTACGACGGAAACGGGATGTACCTCTCGCTCGGAAACGCGGTCGTCAACCCGCACGCGGGCCTGCTCTTCATCCGTTTCGACGAGCGGAGACGGCTGCGGCTGAACGGCGAGGCGTCCGTCGAGGCTGACGATCCGTTGGTCGCCGAGTACCCGGGCGCCCAGCTCGTCGTCCGGGTCCGCGCGACCCAGGTCTTCCCGAATTGCCCGCGCTACATCCACGAGTACCGGCTCGTCGAGCGGTCGCGCTTCGTGCCCAAGCCCGGCGCGGAGCCGCCCGTGCCGCGATGGAAGCGGAACGACTGGGCCTGCGACGTGCTCCCGGAGGGCGATCCCGCGAACGACCCGGACGCCGAGGTCGTGCATCAGGGCTAGTAGTACGGTTTCGGCTTGACCAGCGAACCCGAATCCGCCGGGCCTGCGACCGCGGAGATGCGTGAAGAGCGCAAGGTGGTCTCCGCGCTCTTCGCCGACCTCGCCGGCTCGACAGCGCTCGGCGAGCAGCTCGATCCCGAGGATGCGAAGCTCGTCGTCGGCGAGGCGATCGCGCGCATGGTCCATGCGGTCGAGGACTTCGGCGGCACGATCAAGGATCTCGCGGGGGACGGCGTACTCGCGCTCTTCGGCGCGCCCGTCACGCACGAGGACGATCCCGAGCGCGCGGTCCGCGCGGGGCTGAGGATCGCCGCGGACGTCGCGGAGTACGGCGCGGAGGTCGCCCGCGCCTGGGGGATCGACGGTCTCGCCGCGAGGGTCGGCGTCACGACCGGCCCGGTCGTCCTCGGCGCGGTCGGCGCCGGCAGCCGGATCGAGTACGGCGCGGTCGGCGACGCGATCAACACGGCCGCGCGACTCCAGGCCGCTGCCGATCCCGGTTCGGTCGTCGTCGGCGCCGAAACCCGGCGCCAGGTCGAGCAGCTGTTCGACTGGAGCGACGCCAAGCAGCTGGAGCTGAAGGGGAAGGCGGAGTCCGTCGAGGCGTTCGAGGCTCGCGGCGTTCGGGCCGGAGCCGCTCGCGGGTCCGAGGGCGTCCAGGCCGAGCTCGTCGGACGGGAACGCGAGCTCGGGGAAGCCCGCGAGGCCGTCGAAAGCGCGCTCGCGGGGGCGGGCGGCATCCTCTTCGTGACGGGCGAGGCGGGCATCGGCAAGAGCCGTCTCACCGCCGAGCTCGCGGCGCAGGTCGAGAACGCGCCCGCCGCCCACGGCCGAACCGTCTGGCTCGAGGGCCGCTGTGTCTCCTACGGGGAGGCGCTGCCCTACTGGCCCTTCCGCGACCTCCTGCGGCGATGGATCGGCGTCTCGGTGGATGCTCCGGAGCTGCGCGTGCGGGTCGCCCTCCGCCGTAACCTCGAGCCCCTCTTCGGCGAGCGGACACCCGAGATCTACCCGTACCTGGGCGCGCTGCTCGATCTGACCCTCGAGCCCGACGCCCAGGCCAGGCTGTCCGAGCTCTCCCCCGAGGCGCTCCAGTACCGGACGTTCGAGGTCGTCGCAACGCTCCTGGCGCGTCTCGCCGAGGACGGCCCGGTCTTCGTCCTGCTCGAGGACCTCCACTGGGCCGACCCGACATCGGTGCAGCTCGCCGAGACGCTCGTCACGCTCACCGAACACGCGGCGGTGCTGCTGATCGTCACGCAGCGGCCGGAACGCGATCACCCGTCGTGGCGGATCCACGAGCTCGCGGCCCGCGAGGTCCCGCACCGGATGCGGCTGCTGACGCTGGAGGCGCTGTCCGGCAAAGCAGGCGCAGAGCTGCTCGACGGACTCGTCGGTGCCGAAACCCTTCCGCCGGACATGCGCGGCCGAGTNNNACGACGGCGGCTGGCGCTACGACCACGACGTCGCGGTCGAGCTGCCGCCCACGGTGGAGAAGGTCGTCCTCGCCCGGATCGACCGGCTCGACCCGGAGTGCCGCAACGTTCTCGTCGCGGCGTCGGTCCTCGGCCGGCATTTCGGTCTGCCGCTGCTCGCCGGCGTCGCGGGGAACGGTCACACGCGCGAATCGATCCAGACCCTCCAGCGGCTGGATCTGATCCGCGAAGAACGCCGTTGGCCGCAGCCGGAGTATCGCTTCAAGCACGCGCTGATCCAGGAAGGCGCCTACCGGACGCTCGTGGCGACCACGCGCCGGTCGCTGCATCGCAAGGCGGCCGAATGGCTCGAGGACCGCCAGGCGGGAGCCGAAGAAGAGGCGTACGGCCTCCTCGCGCACCACTGGCTGGCCGCTCAGGACTGGGACAAGGCGATCGCCTACCTGGCGCGTGCCGGGGACAAGGCCCGTCAGGAGTACGCGCTCGACGAGGCGATCGGGCATTACCGCGCGCTGCTGCCGTTGCTCGAGGAACGGGGACGCGCGCAAGAGGCCGCCCTCGTCCTGTTCAAGCTCGCGCTCGCGCTGCACACGTCGCTTCGGTTCGAGGAAGCGAACCGCACCTACCAGGCCGCGTTCGCGCAGTGGCAGCCGCCCGATCCGTGTCCCGGGGAGCCGACGGCGACGCTGCGCGTGGCGACGTCGTATCTCCCGAACGATCCCGACCCGAAGTCGGCGATCGCCTGGCCGAACATCCAGCTCTGCATGCAGCTCTTCGATCGCCTCGTCGAAGCGTGGCCGGAGCGCACGATCGTGCCGTCCCTGGCCGAGCGCTGGGAGATCGCCGACGACGGCCTGCGCTACGTGTTCCACCTCCGCGAGGGCCTGCACTGGTCTGACGGGCACCCGCTCACCGCGCACGATGTCGAGTACGGGGTGAAGCGCGTCCTCGACCCGGCGAGCCCTGGATCTTCCGTCGCGATCTATTTCGTGCTCGAGAACGGCCAGGACTACTACCTCGGCCGGAACAAGGACGCCGACTCGATTGGCGTCCGCGCGCTGGACGATCGCGCGGTCGAGTTCCGGCTCGCCGCGCCCGCGCCGTACTTCATGTCGGTGATGAACCGTCCCGACGGCGGCCCTCAGCCCCGCCATGCGATCGAGCGTGACGGCGACGCGTGGACGAGCCCCGAGCTCCAAGTGGTGAGCGGGCCGTTTGCAGTGGCCGAGAGAACGCCTGACCGCCTGCTCCTGCGGCGCCGCAGCGACTACGACGGGCCTCGACGCGGGAATCTCGCCTCGGTTGACCTGTACCGCACGTCGATCGAGGACGCCTTGCCGGAGTACGACCGGGGGGAGACGGGCCTGATTCTCGTGCGCTACACCCCGCGCCTCGCCGACCTCATGCCTGGCGCCGTCCATCCCGACGCGAGCGCCGGTCCGGCGGCGTGGTCCGCGTACATCCGGTTCGACCACACGCACCCGGCGACGTCGAACGTCGACCTGCGGCGCGCACTGGCCCATGCGATCGATCGCGAAGCGCTCGCGGACGTGTGCCCGGCGAACCTCGTCGTCGCGACCGGCGGCGTGGTCCCGCCGGCGCTCCAGGGACATACGCCGGACATCGCCCTTCGCTACGACCCGGATCTCGCACGCGAGTACCTCGCGCGCTCGGGTTTCAGCGGTGAGATCGAGCTCGCGGGGATGATGGTGTGGGACTCGATCCTCGAGGCGGTCGCCCAGAGCTGGGAGGGCGTCTTCGGGGAACGAGTCGCCGTCCGCTCCTGGTCCTGGCAGGAGGAGGAGGCGATGGGCGTCGGAGAGCGGATCGAGTCGTCCTACCTGCGGGTCACAGGCTGGTTCCCGGGCTACCCGGACCCCGAGTACTACCTTCGGCTTCTGTTCCATTCCGACAGTCGCACGAACGAAGGGAGCTTTTCGCATGCTCCGTTCGACGACCTGATCGAGCGCGCCCGCCGCGAGCGGGACGGGCGTGTGCGGCTCGAGCTGTTCCACGAGGCCGACCGGATGGCGGTCGCGGACCAGGTCGCCTGCATCCCGCTCGTGTACGGACGCAACGTGGCGTATGTGAAGCCTGCCGTGGACGGTTGGTGGGAGTTCGGCAAGTCGTCCGCGAACTTCGCCGATCTCCAGGTCCGGGCGATAAGCTCGGGCCCCGACTGAGGAGGAATCGTGCCGACCTACATCCTGCTCTCGACGCTCACCGTTCAGGGCATCCAGACCCTGAAGTCGAACCCCGAGCGCCTGCGCGCCGTCAACAAGGACGTCGAGGAGCTCGGCGCCAAGGTGCTGCACCAGTGGGCGAC
>DHWI01000087.1:0-276 GCA_002413095.1 Thermoleophilia bacterium UBA5186 | reverse complement strand
AAGGTGCGGACGCTGCCGGCGCTGACGATCGACGAGTTCCTCACGGCCGTCGAGTAGCCTCAGGCGGGTGGCCGCTGCCCTCGCCGTCCGCGGACTCGTCAAGCGCTACGGCCGCGTAGAGGCTCTCGGCGGAGTCGACCTCGACGTCGAGCCTGGCGAGCTCGTCGGCCTCCTGGGGCCGAACGGCGCGGGCAAGTCAACGCTCGTCAAGATCGCCTGCGGACTCGTCCGCCCGAGCCGGGGAAGCGCCGAGATCCTGGGCTCACCGGCGGGCTC
>DHWI01000190.1:15608-16073 GCA_002413095.1 Thermoleophilia bacterium UBA5186 | reverse complement strand
CCCATGCGCGCCGACTCGACGGCCTGGCGCATCACCGCGACATTGCCCGTCGCCTCGAACGTGTAGTCGGCGCCCATCCCGCCGGTCATGTCCAGCACGGCCTGCACCGTGTCCGGACCACCGGCGAGCGTTTCCGTCGCGCCCTGCCCGCGCGCGCGCGCGAGCCGCTCCTCCGAAAGGTCGACGCACAGGATCCGCTCCGCGCCACGCAACCGGCACCCGGCGACGGCGCCGAGCCCGACCATTCCGGCGCCGAACACGACGCACGTCGTCCCCGGCTCGACCCGGGCGGTGTTCATCGCCGCGCCGAGCCCGGTCGACAGCCCGCACGCGAAGAGACACGCTCGGTCGAGCGGCGCCTCCGAATCGATCTTCGCGAGCGCTATCTCCGGCATCACCGTGTACTCGGCGAACGTCGACGTCCCCATGAAGTGGCGGATCGGCTCGCCCTCGCGCGAGAGCCGC
>DHWI01000190.1:9732-15554 GCA_002413095.1 Thermoleophilia bacterium UBA5186 | reverse complement strand
AGGTTCGTGCGCGGATCGAGGCAGTGCTCGCACTCGCGGCACTGCGGGGAGAAGAGCGTGACGACGTGATCGCCGGGCGTGAGCGAGCTGACGCGCTCCCCGACCTGCTCGACGACACCCGCGCCCTCGTGGCCGAGAACGGTCGGCGCGTAGCCGGACGGATCCGCGCCGGAAGCGGTGTACAAGTCGGTGTGGCAGACGCCGCAAGCGACGAGCCGGACGAGCACCTCGCCCGCCTGCGGCTCGGCCAACTCCACCTCCTGAACCTCCAGCGGCGTGCCGAATTCCTCCAGCACGGCGGCTCGAATCTTCATGAGCCGATCATCTCAGGCCACAATGCCGTGATGGATCACGATCCGCTCACCGGTCAGCTCCTCGTCGCCTCGCCGTCCCTCTTCGATCCGAACTTCCGCCGCTCGGTCGTGCTCGTCGTGCAGCACTCCGACGAGGGCGCGATCGGCATCGTGCTGAATCAGCCCTCGGAGGCGACGGTGGTCGAGGTCGCGCCCGAGCTCGCCCCGCTCGTCGAGGATGACGAGACGGTGTACGTCGGCGGGCCGGTCGACGACGAGGCCGTCGTGATCCTCGCCGAGTTCGACGATCCCGCTGAGGCGGCGGCGGTCGTCCTCGGCGACATCGGCTTCGTCTCCGGCGACGCGGACTTCGAGCTCGTCGGCGCCTCGACCCGGCGCGCGCGGATCTACATCGGGCTCGCCGGCTGGGGCGCTGGTCAGCTCGAGGACGAGCTCTCCGGGGACGACTGGATCGTCGCGCCTGCGCTGGAGCGGGATGTCTTTCCCTCGCCCGACGACGACCTCTGGGCCGCGGTTCTGCGGCGCCGCGGCGGCCAGTACGAGCTGCTCGCGCGCATGCCGCTGGATCCCTCCATGAACTGAGGTTAAGAGGCGCGCTCGCCTGCGGGATTACCACCGGGTCTGGCACAGTTTCAAGTCTCGTGAAGCTGAACGGCATCCATCACATCACCGCGATCACGGGCGACGCGCCGCGGAACCTCGACTTCTACGCGCGCGTGCTCGGCCTGCGGCTGGTCAAGAAGACGGTCAACCAGGACGACCCGACCGTCTACCACCTCTTCTACGCCGACGAGCGCGGCAGTGCCGGCTCGGACATCACGTTCTTCGAGTACCCGGGCGCGCTGCCCGGCCGTGCGGGCGCCGGGATGGTGCATACCGTCGTCTTCCGCGTCGCGTCCGAGGAGGCGCTCGACTTCTGGGCCGAGCGGCTCGGCGCGGAGGGCGTCGAGGTCGAACGCACGCAGGGCACGCTGCGCTTCGCCGACCCCGAGGGCCTCGTCCTCGAGCTCGAGGTCGTCGACACGAGCGACGAGCCGCTGGTTGCGGAGCATCCCGAGATTCCAGGCGAGCATGCGTTGCAAGGCTTCCACGCGGTTCGCGCCTACACACGCGACCCCGAGCAGAGCCGCGCGTTCCTCGAAGGGCCTCTCGGCTTCGCGCCCGAGGGCGACGCCTGGGAGGTGCGCGGCGAGACGCGCGGCGGGTTCTACGCATACGACGAGCCGCCCGCGGAGAATGGACGCCCGGGCGGCGGCACCGTCCACCACGTGGCCTTCGCGACGAAGACGGAGGAGCACGATGCGTGGCAGCAGCGCATCGCCGAGTCGGGCGCGCACCCGACGCCCGTGATCGACCGCTTCTACTTCAAGTCGATCTACTTCCGCGAGCCGAGCGGCGTCCTGTTCGAGCTGGCGACGCTGGGCCCGGGTTTCGCAACCGACGAGGACCCCGAGCATCTCGGGGAGCGTCTCTCGCTGCCCCCGAACTTCGAGCATCTGCGCGCCGAGGTCGAGCCGCTGCTGACGCCGCTGCCGGATCCCCGTGCGACGCGCGCTGCGTCTTAGCGCACCAGTCGCTCTCGGCGCGGTCGCGAGCAGCGCGCAGCCCGCGAGGGATCCCGCGGCTTGACGTTCTCCGGTTGCGACCTGCACCTCGCGCCGCAGTAGCAGAGCCCTAGCAGCTCTTATCCGATTCTCAGGAACCGTCCGTACGATGGCCGCCGTGAGCAAGGCGATCTCCCGTGTTGCCGATGCCCGCCGACGAGCGCAGTCGGCCAAGGCTGCGTTTGCCTGCCTCGGCGTGCTGCTCTTCGCCGCCAGTGCGGCGCTCGCGCGTGCGACCGGGGCGGGACACCCGAAGCAGACGCCGCGCTCGCTTTCGGCTCCCGAGCAATTCGTCCAGATCGTGCGCGATAACCAGCTTCAGGCAGGCGCGCTGGCACCGCCGACGGCGCCGCCCGAGGCCGCTACGAGCCAGTCATGAGTCCCGTCAGCCGGTTCGACGCGATGGGATGCGAGGTCCTCGTCGGGGGCGCGACGAGGGTCGAGCTTGAGGCGATCGAGGAGCTCTTTCGGTCGCGCGACCGGATCTTCAGCCGCTTCGTACCGGGCAGCGAGCTCAACCGCGTCAATGCCGCGTCGGGCGAGTTCGTGCGCGTCTCGGAGACGTTCGGCCGCGCCCTGCAGCGCGCGCTCGAGCTTGCGGCCGAGACCGGCGGGATCGTCGATCCGACGCTCGGCGGCGCACTCGAGTCCGCGGGCTATATCGACGACTTCGAGCTCCTGCCGCTGGACGATCCTCGCCCGCCCGCCGCCGGCTCACCGGGCTGCTGGAGCTCGATCTTCGCCACCCGAGCGTGCATCCGCGTGCCTGCCGGCGTCCGACTCGACCTGAACGGTGTGGTCAAGGCCCTCGCGGTCGACGACGCGCTCGAGCTCCTGTCCGGCCCCGGCTTCGTCTCTGCCGGAGGCGACGTCGCGACGCGCGGGCCCATGACCGTCGCCTTGCCCGAGGAGGGCTCGGTGCGGCTCGTCTCGGGCGCGCTCGCGACGAGCGGCAGGGGCAAGCGCCGCTGGCTGCGGGATGGCCGGGTCCAGCATCACCTGATCGATGCGCGCACCGGCCTGCCGGCCTCATCTCCGTGGGAGCAGGTCACCGCCTGCGGGAACACCTGCGTTGCTGCGGACGCGGCCGCGAAGGTCGGTTTCCTGCTCGGCGAAGACGGCCCCGAACACCTCGCCGAGCGAGGAATCCCAGGGCGCTTCGTCGAGCCGGACGGAACGATCGCGCTGAACAGCGCCTGGCAGGCGGCGGTGGAGGAGCCGGTGTGCATCTGACGTCGAGCCCCGTCGACTGGTACGCGGCACGGGCTGCCGGAATCGTCGCGTACATCTTGCTCAGCGCTGTCGTCGCGTTCGGTCTGGCGCTGTCGGGGAAGCGGCTCCCTCGGTGGCCGCGGTTCGCAGTCGAGGACGTCCACCGCTTCGGAGGCCTCCTGACCGGCGCGTTCATCGCCGTGCACGTCGTCACGATCGCGATCGACTCCTACTTGCCCTTCTCGCTCGGGTCGCTGGTCGTCCCCTTCGCGTCGCGCTACCGGACACTGCCAACTGCGCTCGGGATTGTGGCGGCCGAGCTCCTGGTCGCGCTGGCGATCACGAACCGTCTGCGGAACCGCCGCCTCTCGCATAGATTCTGGCGTCGCGCCCACTACCTCAACTTCGCGGTGTGGGGCGCCGCCACGGTCCACGGGATCGGCAGCGGAACCGACGCGAACAGTGCGTGGCTCCTGGCCTTGTACGCCTCTGCGGTTGGGGTCGTGGCCTTCCTGCTCGCGCTTCGGTTGCCGCTGGGGCATTTGAAGCCCGCGCCTGTCCTCTGCGCCGCGGCCGGAGTGGCGCTCGTCCTCGGGCTCGCGTACGGCCCGTTTCGCTCGCACCCACGGCCCTGGAACGGGGCCAGCTTCTCGGAGCGGCTCTCCGGTGCGGTGCTTCGCGATGTCGGACCGACGAGAGGAATCGTCTCGGTCGCGGCAACCGGGACTGGGCCGCAGCGCGTCCTCGTCCGCGCGGATTTGCTCATCGATCCGCGTGGGCTCGTGTCGACGTCGTTCCAGATGGAGTACCTCGCGAGCGGCGCCACGTGTCGCGGGTCCGTCACCAAGGTCGGCGGCTACGGTTTCTCCGCCCGCTGTCGGATGCCCGATCGGACCAGCAGGCTGATCCGCGCCCACTGGGACGCCGCGCCCGGAACCGAGCTGCAAGGCGGCGTGATCGAGTCGCGCGGCTAGCCCGCGAGGAACTACTCTCCACCGCGTGACCGCGAAGCTCGCAGCCCTCGGAATCGTCACGCACGACATGCGTCAGTCGGTGAGCTTCTACCGCGAGCTCGGCGTCGACGTCGCGGAGCCGGAGAGCGCCGAGGACCACCACGAGGCGACGCTGCCGAACGGCCTCCGACTGATGTGGGACACCGTCGAGTTGATGCGCAAGCTCGACCCCGAATGGAAGCAGCCGCAGGGCCACGCGATTGCGCTCGCATTCGAGTGCGAGAGCCCGGACGACGTGAACGAGACCTACGCACGCGTCACACAAGCGGGCTTCCAGGGAAAGACCGAGCCGTTCGACGCCTTCTGGGGCCAGCGGTACGCGACGCTCCTCGATCCCGACGGAAACGCCGTCGACTTGTTCGCATCCCTCTAAATCCGGCGAAAGCCGCTACAATTCGAGACGAACTAGAGCGTGTACCGGTGGCGCAACCCGCGCCCGCCCTACTCGTTCGTGCACATGAGTAGGGAGGTGTTTTTATATGGCATCCGGAACCGTTAAGTGGTTCAACGACGCGAAGGGCTATGGATTCATCCAGCCGGAGGACGGCGGGAAGGATCTCTTCGTTCATCATTCGCAAATCGCCGGCGAGGGCTTCAAGACGCTCGCCGAGGGCGCGAAGGTGGAGTTCGAGGCGCGTGAGGGGCAAAAAGGCCCCGAGGCGTCCAACGTCGTCGCGGTTTAGGTAAGTCCGCCCGCTTGCCGCGCCGGGCACCTAGAGCCCGGCGCGGGCGGGCGAATCGAAAGGAGAGTTGATTGGCAAACAAGGAAGAGAAGATCGAGCTCGAGGGCGAGGTCGTGGAGTCGTTCCGAAGCGGGATGTACAAGATCGCGCTCGAGAACGGGCACGAGACCCTCGGGTACACCTCGGGCAAGATGCGGCGCTACCGCATTCGCATCAATCCGGGTGACCAGGTCAAGGTCGAGCTCAGCCCCTACGACCTGACCCGCGGCCGCATCGTCTACCGGTACCGCTAGCCAGCCTCCGGCACTCTTCGCGCGGCACCGCCGCGCCAATGGTGCAAATATTGAAGCGCTTATGAACGACTCTGCCGTCGAGTTGTCTCAGCTCCTGCAGACGTTGCGGAGCGACATCTTTGCCGCGCTCGCCCGGATGGGCGTCACCGCGTACGTGATCGACCGTGAAGGGACGATCCGCTGGCTCAACACTGCCGGGCAGGCCCTCTGGCCCAACGCTCTCAACAGGAAGTTCTCGAACGTCATGGCGCCTGAGGAGCTCCGGCACGCGCGTGAGCAGTTCGCGCGCAAGGTGATCGGCGAGGCGGACGCGACGGAGTACGCGACGTCGGTTCTCGATGCAGACGGACGCCGGATGGCCGTCGACGTCAGCTCGGTAGCCCTCCGGGCGAACGGTGACGTCGTCGGTGTGTTCGGCGTGGTTACACCGGCGCGGGCCCAGGACCTCACCGACCCTCCCCATCAAGCCGTCGAGCTCACGCCGCGCCAGCGCCAGGTTCTGCGGCTGCTCGGCGACGGGCGGACCACGGGCAAGATCGCCTCCGAGCTCGGGATCGCCGACGAGACGGCGCGGAATCACATCAAGGCGGTGCTGCGGGCCCTCGGAGCCAGCTCGCGTCTCGAGGCCGTGGTCGCCGCGCGGCACCACGGACTGCTTTAGGAGAGCTTGACGAAATACCGTCTGTGCCGTCGGGCCGCGCTG
>DHWI01000190.1:9396-9705 GCA_002413095.1 Thermoleophilia bacterium UBA5186 | reverse complement strand
CGTACCCATTGGGTACGCGCGCTCCCTGCGTCCTACCCTCGGAACGACCATCGCACCCCGACGACGAGCGGTACTCCGCCAAACTCTCCTAACGGGTTGACCCGTCCGGGTCAGGCGCTGTTGACACCCCGCCGGGAGGATGGACGTGCGGTCGCTCTTGCGGAGGTCCTCGCCGGCCTCTGGAGCTCGCTCCAGGTGCGCGCCGCAGAGCGCACACGCGGAGCGACCGCGCTATCACGCGCGTAGACGGCCGGCGAGCGCGGCGATCGTCAGTGCGAGCGCGGCCGGGATGAGCAGCGCCCCGCGCAG
>DHWI01000190.1:6686-9330 GCA_002413095.1 Thermoleophilia bacterium UBA5186 | reverse complement strand
GCCTCCGCGCCTTCGTGGAGGTTTCCGGCCGCGCTGAAGGTGAGCGGGACGACCGGGGCCATGGCGAGGCCGAACATCGTGAAGCCGGCGATCGCCGCGAGGGGATCCCGTACCGCCAGCGCCAGCACGATCCCGCACGCGCCCGCGAAGCCTGCCGCTCGAACGAGCCGAACCGCGCCGAGTCGTACCGTGAGCCGGTCGGCGACGAAGCGGGCGGCCGTCATCCCGAGCGAGAAGCCGACGAAGGCGAACGTGGCCGCGGTCGCCGAGGCGCCGAGCGACTCCTTGGCATAGATCGCGCTCCAGTCGATCGCAGCTCCCTCGCCGAGAAACGAGCTGAACCCGATCACGCCGAGCAGCAGGACGGCGACGGGCGGAACGGCGTGGGAGTGCGGGGCCTCGATGCGTGCGCCCTTAGCGTCCTCACCGGACTGGAGCAGTCCGCGCAGGAGCGGAACGCTGAAGAGCGCGATCGTCGCCGCGACCACGCCGAAGTGCAGCACCGGGGATGCGCCGACCGCGACCGCGCCCGCCGAGAACAGCGCGCTCCCCAGCAGTCCGACGCTCCACGCGCCGTGGATGCTGGACATCACCGGTCGGCCGTAGGCGCGCTCGACGACGACGGCGTTCGCGTTGTTCGCGACGTCGAGCAGTCCGCCGGCGAATCCCAGGGCGACGAGCCCGGCGGTAAGCGCGATGAGTCCGTGCGCGAGCGCGGGCGTGACGAGGGCGGCCCCGAGCACGGGCGCGCCGTAGCGCATGACGCCGCGTGTCCCGAACCGCCGCACCGGGATGGGCGCGAAGCGGGCGCCGAGGAAGAGCCCGACCGCGAAGCCGGCGAGCGCGATGCCGAGCTGGCTCGACGACACGTGAGCCTGTTCCTTGATCGCGGGCAGGCGCGGCCCGAGCGTCCCCGCCATGACCGCGTGCAGGACGAAGGACGCGACGACGCTCCGCCGCGCCGCACGCAGGTCGCCTTCTCTCAGCGCGCAGTGATGTAGTCGGTCAGGTACTGAATCTGGAAGCTCTGCTGCTTCGACTGGAACTTGACGAGGTCGCCGATCGAGACCATCCCGACAATCGCGCCGCCGTCGGCGACCGGCAGATGGCGGATTCGGCGGTCAGTCATCAGCGCCATGCTCTCGTCGACGCTCGTCTCCGGCGTCACGTAGACGAGCGGCGAGGTCATGACGTCCCGAACCAGCGTGTCCTCGGCCTGGCGGCCCTCGACGGCCATGCGTCGCAGATAGTCGCGCTCGGTGAAGATTCCGGCGATGTCGCCCTCGACGGTGACGAGCAGCGCGCCGATGTTCGCGTCGACCATCGTCCTCACCGCGTCGAGCACGGTCGCGTCCCCGTCGATCTTCTTCACGTCGCCGCTCTTCTCCTGGAGGATCTCGGCGACGGTGCTCACCACTGAATCCTCCGGTTCCGGACGGTGCCCTGTCAAGTCGCGCCGCGAGCTAGGCTCGGCGTCCCGTGAGCACCTACGGCGCACGCTCGATGACCGCGCCCTTGCGGCGCGTGCTCGTCCGGCCTCCACAGGCGGGCGACGGCGCGCGCTGGCGCGAGTACGGGTGGCGCTCCGAGCCCGATTTCGAGCGGGCGGCGGCCGAGCACGAGGCCCTGCGCGGGCTGCTCGCCGACGCCGGCGCGGAGGTGATCGTCGCCGAGGGCGAGCCTGCGAACCCCGACGCGATCTACGCCTACGACCCGCTGCTCGTCGGGGACGAGGGCGCGGTACTGCTACGGCCCGGCAAGGACGGTCGGCTGGGCGAGCCGGAAGCCCTCGTCGCGGATCTCGAGCGGGCAGGCATCCCGGTCGCGGCGCGCATCGAGGCTCCCGGGACGGTGGAAGGCGGCGACACGGTCTGGCTCGACGAGCGGACGCTCCTCGCTGGGCGCGGCTACCGCACGAACGCGGCCGGGGTCGAGCAGCTCGCCGCCGCCTTCCCCGACGCCGAGGTGCTCTCCTACGATCTCCCGCACTGGAACGGCCGCGGCGAGGTCATGCACCTCATGAGTCTCATCTCGCCGCTCGACGAGGATCTCGCGCTCGTCTATCCGCGCCTGGCGCCGGTGCGGCTGCTCGAGCTGCTCGAGGAGCGCGGGATCGAGACCGTCGAGGTGCCGGACGGTGAGTTCGAGACGATGGGTCCGAACGTCCTGGCGCTCGGCCCGCGGAAGGCGCTCGCGCTCGAAGGGAACGACGAGACGAGGCGCCGGATTGAGGCTGCAGGGGTCGACGTGGTCACCTACCGCGGCGACGAGATCTCGCGGAAGGGCGACGGCGGGCCGACGTGCCTGACGCGCCCGCTGTTGCGCGCGTGACCCTCCACGCGGAGCTTCTGGAACTCATTCCCGACGAGTCGCGGGTCAGCGTTGGCGAGTCGATTCTGGACGCGCACTCGCGCGACCTGACGTACCACCCGGGACGCGTGCCCGACGCGGTCGTCTTCCCGCGTAGCACGGAGGAGGTCGCGCGCGTGCTCTCGTATGCGAACGGCGCGGGCATCCCCGTCATCGCCTTCGGCGCGGGAACGAGCCTCGAGGGCCACACGATCCCGGTGCGCGGCGGCATCGTTCTCGACCTGACCCGGATGGATGCGATTCTCGAGCTGCGGCCCGGCGACCTGCAGGCGAC
>DHWI01000190.1:1993-6651 GCA_002413095.1 Thermoleophilia bacterium UBA5186 | reverse complement strand
CCCGGCGCCGACGCGACGCTTGGCGGGATGGCTGCGACGAACGCGAGCGGGACGACCACCGTCCGCTACGGGGGGATGCGCACGCAGGTGCTTGCGCTCGAGGTCGTCCTCGCCGACGGGACGGTGATCCGGCCGGGCAGCCGTGCCGTGAAGTCGTCCGCAGGCTATGACCTTCGCGCTGTGTTCGTCGGCTCCGAGGGGACGCTCGGCGTGATCACCGAGGTGACGGTGCGCCTGTACGGGATCCCGGAGCACACGGTTGCCGTGCGCGCGGCCTTCCCCGACGTCGGCGCGGCCTGCCGATCCGCGGTCGCGATGATCGGGTCGAGCGTGATGGTGACGCGCGTCGAGCTGCTCGACGCGGAGTCGATCGCTGCGGTGAACGCCTACAAGGAGACGGCCTACGAGGAGGCGCCGAGCCTCTTCATCGAGTTCGCCGGCACGCAGAGCGGCGTCGCCGGCGACCTCGAGGCGACGCGCGAGCTCGCGGAGCTCGAAGGGTGCACGTCATTCGAGTCGGAGACCGCGCAGGAAGCGCGCACGAAGCTGTGGGAGGCACGCCACCACGCCGCGTTCGCGATCGCGGCGCGCTCTCCCGGGAAAGGCGCGATGGCGACCGACGTGGCCGTTCCCCTCTCGGATCTCGCCGCCGCGGTCGAGTTCGCGCGCGAGCGGGTGGACGCCCGCGGGCGCGACGCGGCGATCATCGGCCACGTCGGCGACGGCAACTTCCACGTCGCGCTGATGATCGATCCGGAGGATCCCGCCGATCTCGTCGACGCTCAGGAGCTGAACGCCGAGCTGGTCGAGTGGGCCCTCGCGCGCGGCGGCACGTGCACGGGCGAGCATGGGATCGGCCTCGGCAAGATCGCCTACCTCGAGCGCGAGCACGGCGACCTGCTTCCGTACTTGCGCGCGCTGAAGCAGACCTTCGATCCGAACGGGATCCTCAACCCGGGGAAGATCCTTGCTGAGCCGGTGTAGTCTCTTGCAACCGATGAAAAGGACGCTGATCGGTTCCGTACGTGCTGCTGCTGCTCTCTCCCTCGCGCTTCTGGCCGGGGCCTCAGTAGCGGCCGCCAAGCCTGACGCGTTCCGCGCGCTGCTCTGCAAGCCGACCATCGTGCAGGGGGTTGTCAAATACTGCGGGCCGGCTACGGCACGCCTCAGCGTCTTCCGCGGCGTCACGTTCAAGAATGGGACGTGCAAACGGCAGACCCTGAGCAGCGGCCCGTTGCTCAGTCTGGGCCTCGGCGCGCGTTCGCAGAACGCCGCGACGAACAGCGGTCTCGCCTACCTCGGCCTCACCGTTTCAGGGCCGCTCTCAAAGCCCACCGGCGGTGGCGTGATCGCCTATTACAAGTCGAAGCGTTGGGGCGGGCGCGGCGTTTCGTTCAGGGCCACGGCCAGTGGCGGCACGTTCGTCGTCAAGGGGATAAACGGAAGCAACGGAACGGCGTCCGGCAGCTTCCACTGCTGAGGATCCTGACCCGCGGCCGGTCCTAGCGTCGCTTCATGCGGGGACATAGCGCAGCCCGTCGGCCGAGCAACACGGCTTGGCAGACGATCCGCAGCGCAGGTCTCTCTGTGCTGGCCACTACGCCCGAGCGCTAAGGGAAGAACCCGTCGATCGGCAGGGTCACCTCGTCGCCCTGCCGGTACTTGTTCAGCTTCCACCACGAATCCGGCGGGCGGCCCACCATGCCGCCCAGCGCGCGTCGCAACCTTGCACGGCCGCCGTCCGCGATCCTCTCGACATAGCTCACCCGCGTCCTCTGATGCTCCGGCTGACGAGAAGACCGACGCAGGAAGCACACGTGGAGGCACCGCATCGGCGCTTGCTCCCATGGCTGCTCGTCCCGCAGCCAGTACGTCTCGCGCACCGTTCGGGAAAAAACGGGGGTGCCGCCGTGGAGCCGCTCCGGCGTTTTCCCATCCCACGACTCGAGCGCGGCGAAGTTGAACAGCTTGGTCGTCGACCGTGCCGGCGGCGCGACCCAGCCGGTCGCGGTCCCGTCGTCGTTGACCGCGCGGGCGTGGAGCTGGATGCCCTTCACCGTCCAGAAGGCGTCGAACTCGCCGGCCTCGAGCCGCTGGCGCATCACGGCGAGGCTGCCAGGGTGGTAGAGCTCGTCACCGTCGACGCCGAAAACCCACGTGTCCGTGGCGGCGTACGGCTGGAGCCGGTGGTGGCTGACTCGGGGATCGTTGATCGCCTCGAACCTAGCGTGCGGCAGCTCGTCGGCGAGCCTTTGGAGGATCAGGGGCGTGTCGTCACGGGAGCGATGGTCGAACAGCAGCAACTCGTCGCACACCTCCGCGACGTTCCGGACAGCCCGCTCAACGAACACGTCTTCGTCGCGGGCGAGCACGACCCCCACGATCTGCACACGCGTAGCCTACGAAAGGCGGCCCGTCACGGGTGCCCGCCCTTCGGCTACGCGGCGCCGCTTTCGAGCCGCTCCTTCAGGCGCTGCTGGCCCTTCGGGATCGACTTGCGCGCCTGCATGAGCGCCATCGGCTTCAGAATCTTGCCGGCGATCCCGTGCGCCTCGAAGTCGAAGTCGATCGTGACGCGCGAGCGCTCGCCGCCGTCCAGCGGCTCGACCGTGCCCTTTCCGATCGGCCGGATGGGGCCGCCCGTGCCGCGGAAGGCGAAGGTCCGCGGCGGGTCGTGCTCGGTGATCTCGTAGGTCACCTCCTGCTCGCGACGGCCCATGCGGCGCTTTTCGATCGCCCGAGTCCCGACCTTGGTCGGTCCCTCTCCCTCGACATGGGCGCTCACGATCTCCTCCTGCCACTCGCCATGCCGTTCGAGGTCGTCGATGTACGCGAAGACGTCTTCCGGGCGTCGCGCGATCTCTACGGTTTCTGTGATAGCCGCCAATCTGCGTCTCCTTCGGTTGCGGGAGGACATCATCCCGCAACCGGTGTTCCTCGCGTAGCGGTCGTAGGCCGGGTCGGCGCCGCGACGGCCGACCCGGCCTCTTGTCCGTGTTACGCGCTTTGCCCGACTTCGCCGCGCCAGGCGCCCGACTCGGCGCCGCGGCTCTCGATCAGCTCCTTGAACCGGTCGAGGTCGCCTTTCACCTTGCGGTCGTCCTGGCCCAGCATCGCGCCGAGGGCCTCGACCATGCCTTCCGACTCCCAGTCGAGCTGGAGCATGATCTTCGTGCGGTCGGCGTCGAGCGAGTGGAAAGTGACGACGCCGGCGTTGCCCTTGCCGGTGGTGGCTTTCCAGGCGATGCGCTGGTCGGGGGTCTGCTCGGTGATCTCGGCGTCCCACTCCTCGTGGTGGCCGCCGATCGACGCGACCCAATGGAGGTGCGTGTCGTCGAGCTGCTTCACCTCGTCGACTCCGTCCATGAAGGACGGGAACTCCTCGAACTGCGTCCACTGGTTGTACGCGGTCGAAACCGGGACTTCGACTTCGATCGATTGCTCGATGCTCGGCATCGGGATCTCCTTTGTCTAGTTTTTGTCCGGAAGGAAATGTATCCGGCAAAACGGGCGCGAAACGTCGCTACCGGACGTAGTGCCCGGCGGCGGCGACCTGGCCGAGGCCGGAGTCGGAGAACTTCGTCGGCGGAACGGTCGTCGTCGCGGTGAGACGGATCAGCGCGCGGTTCGGGCTCACGACGCACCGCCACGCCTGCTGCTCGGCCGCGGTGTGCGACCAGTAGACCTTGTTGCCGTCGAGCTGGAAGCTCTTCTCCTTGCCCGCACCGGCGCACGCCGCGCCCGGGGAAGCGCTGAACACGATCTCCCAACCCGCCTTGTTCCTGAACGCGATCCGCAGCGCCGGAGGCTTCGGCGTGAAGCTCCACCGGTAGTAGCGGAAGCCGACCGGGACGCGGGCCGGGACATACGCATAGAGCTTCGTCCGCTGCTTGATCGCATGCTGGGAGCGAAGCGGGACCGGGTGCGCTGCCGCAACGGCCACCGATGCGAGGAGGATCAGAGTGCGTATGGGCTCAGCGTAGGGCGAGCACGTAAGCGGACGGTTCTGAACGGGTTAGAGCTTCGCTAGGAGGCCTTCCAGTAGACGAACTGGGTCTCCTTGGCCGGGTTGTAGGGGAGGAAGCTGACCCTGCTCGGCGTCTTGCCCTTCGGGACGAGGAAGAGCGTGCAGCTCTCGTAGTTGGCTCCCGGGGTGAGCTGGCCTTCGTTGATCGCCGGGCACTTCGCGAACGGCTTCCCGCCGAAGTTGAAGATCGTCACCGCGGTGATCAGGTTGCCGTCCTGATCCTCGAGGCCGACGTCGAGCGACCGCTTGATCGCCGCCGAGCCCGTGTTCTCGTACCGGACGTCGACGTAGTACGGCGTGTCGCTCTTGTTCTTCGCGTCGACCGTGAGCCCGCCTTGCGTCAGCTCCTGCTGCGTTCCTTTCCTGACCTTGAGGACGGTGATGCCGAGGGTGGTTGTCGCCGCCTTCTGGTTTCCGCTCGCGATCTGGGTGTGGGTGACGACGGCCTTGGTGCCAAGCGCGAGATCCGAGCTCGACTTGGCTCCTCCACCGCCTCCGCCGCACGCGGCCAGCGCCAGGACGGCGCCGGCGAGGAGGAACCGGGACGACTTCACGTCGCCTCGTCGAACACGACCTCGTAGACGTCGACCGACGTCCGCCGGCCGCGTATCTCCTCCGAGATCTCGTCGCC
>DHWI01000190.1:0-1899 GCA_002413095.1 Thermoleophilia bacterium UBA5186 | reverse complement strand
CTCGTCGCCGCCCTCGAATGACGCAACGCGTGCGTACATGGCGCGCACCTTCCTTTCTCGCTGTAGGAAGGACGAGCATTTCGTCGCGCGCCACGCCCGTCAAGGGCGGCAGGGGGTCAGTGCGCCGAAGCGCCCGCCAGTTCCTCGCGCGGACCGCGTTGGCGGGGCAGCGCGATCCCGAGCGCGCTCAGCTTAGGACGAGGCATGCGTCCTTGACACTCGTCCGCCGGAACGCGAGGCTTGGACAACGACCGGCCCTCGCTGAACGCGGAGGACATATGAGCTTCATCCTGGGTTTGCTGGATCGCCTCATCGCTGCTGGAAAGGGCGTGCCGGGACTCCGGCGCGATCAGAAGCGGATGGCGATTCTTCAAGCCATGCTCGAGGACTCGGCGTACGAGTGGCGGAGCGTCAGCACGCTCGCGCGGTCGGTCGGCTTGTCGGATGAGAAGACGCGAGACTTGCTCATCGCGATCGGCGCGCGCGCGTCAGCGGGCGGCGGCGACGAGATCTGGGCACTGACGAGCCGAGTCGGCGCATCGGGCACGCAGCGCCGCTAAGAATGTCCACGGCTGCGCTCGGTCGATCCTAGGCGCGAGAGTCGTAAGCTCCGTCCGTGAGCTTCCTCAAGCGACTCTTCGGAACGACCGACGCACTCGACGACGCGCGGGCCCGCGCCGGCGACGAGCCTGTCGCCGAGGCCGCGCAGCCGGCTGCACACGCCGCCCCGGGCTTCGGCGCGCCGGAGGTGACGCAGACCGACGACGAGGTCGTACTGAAGATGAACGCTCCGGGGCTCGATCCGGAGAGCGTGCAAACGGAGGTCGAGGGTTCGGCGCTCGTGGTGAAGGCTCGCGGCACTTCCGACACCGGCACGGCGATCAACCTCAACGAGCGGCTCAACCTCAAGGGGGCCGATCTCTCGCAGGCCGACGTCTCGTACCAGGACGGCCAGATCGTGGTGCGGCTGCCGAAGGCCGCCCTCAAGCCTCAGTCGAGCTGAGCCTCGAGAATCGCCGAGGCGGCTAGTACGTGTGGCTCTCCGCCTCCTCGACGAGCTTCGGGAGATCCTTGTCGCTGAACCGGTCGAGGATGCCCGAGCCGAGCAGCTTCTCGCGGCCCGCCCTCGCGTCGTCCTCCGAGTTGAACTCGACGAGGATGGTCACCTCGCCAGGGTTCTCGACGCTGCGCAGGATGCGATAGCTCTTCGCGGTGCTCCGCACGCCCGGCGCGTCCTGGTCGAACGCCACCTTCCACGTGTCGTAGTCGCCGGTGTCGATACGGGTGAGCATGAACGGCATACGGACCTCCCGGGTGGTTGTCGTCTGCGAGCCTAGACGCTCGTCCCAGGGCTAGGCGGCGTGCACGAGGTCGTCGTCCGCGATGCCTTCGAGCTCGTGCTCGAGCTTCGCGAGCGCCGTCCGCTCGAGCTGGCGGATCCGCTCGCGCGTCAGGCCGAGCTCCTCGCCGATTGCGTCGAGCGTGTGCGGCTCCGAATCGAGGCCGAAGCGGAGCTCCACGATTCGCCGCTCGCGGTCGGGCAGCTTCGTGATCGCCTTCCGCACGGCATGCCGGCGGTACGAGTCGGCCGCGTCCTCGTCGGGAGCGGCCGCGGTCGTGTCGGCGAACATGTCGCCGAGCTCGCCCTCGCCGTCGCCGACCTGCTGGTTCAGCGAGACGTTGGCCGCGGCGGCGTCGAGCGCCTCCTCGACGTGGCGGAGCGGCAGCTGCGTCTCCTCCGCGAGCTCCTCGCGGGTGGCCTGGCGGCCGAGCTGCATCTCGAGCTTGTTCGCGGCCCGCTTGAGCTTCAGGCGCCGCTCGTGCACGTGCGTCGGCACGCGGATCGTCGTCGACTGCCCGGAGATCGCGCGCTGGCACGCCTGGCGGATCCACCAGGTC
>DHWI01000146.1:2923-8416 GCA_002413095.1 Thermoleophilia bacterium UBA5186 | reverse complement strand
TCCGCCATTGCGGCGAAGTCGTCCTGCCCGTCGAGGCTGCGCACGCCGAACTTGCGGTAGTGCGCCTTCTTCGGCATCGCATCCTGGAAGACGACCATCGAGCCGACGGGCGACTCGCCCTGGATGTTCGAGATGTCGTAGCACTCGATCCGGATCGGCAGCGACTCGAGGTTCAGCGCCTCGCGCAGCTCCTCGAGCGCCTCGACGCGGCGCAGGCGCTTCGTCTCGCTCTGCAGCGTGTCCGACTCGAGCGCGAGCACGGCGTTCTGCTGCGCGAGCTCCTGCAGCCGCCGCTTCTCGCCTCGCTCGGCGGCCCGCACCTCGACGCGGGCGCCGCGCCGCTCCGAGAGGAACTCCTCGAGCGCGGACACGTCCCCCACGCCGCGCGGGACGACGATCTGCGGCGGCACGCTCGGGGACGAGCCGTAGTACTCGAGCGCGAAAGCCTCCAGCACCGTCTGCAAGTCGCGTTCGGCCACGTTCTCGAGGTGAAAGCTGTGCCGGTCGATCAGCTTGCCGCCGCGCAGCGGGAAGACCTGCACGGCGGCTCGATCGCCCTCCGCGGCGATCCCGAGGACGTCGATCGTGCCAACGGAGCGCCGGTCCGCGGCCTGGCGCTCGGCGAGGTGCTGCACCGAGTGGAGCCGGTTGCGATAGCGCGCGGCCTCCTCGAAGCGCTCCGCCGCCGCGGCCTCGCGCATCTTCGTCTCGAGCTGCCGGACGATCGGCCGCGAGTCGCCGCCGAGGAACTCGATCACCTGGTCGATGATCGCCTGGTAGTCCTCCCTGGACACGTAGCCGACGCAGGGCGCCAGACAGCGCTCGATGTGGTAATCGAGGCAGGGGATCCCGGAGTGGCGCCCGGGCTGCGGCCCTTCGCACGGCCGGTACGGGAAGACGCGGTTGAGCACGTCGAGCGTCTCGCGCACCTTCTTCGCGTTCGCGTAGGGACCGAAGTAGACGACGCCGCGCCGGTGCCGCTCCCGCGTGAACATGACCCGCGGGTAATCGTCCTGAACGGTCACGGCGATGTACGGGAACGACTTGTCGTCCCGCAGCCGCACGTTGAACGGCGGGCGGTGGCGCTTGACGAGGTTCTGCTCCAGGTGCAGCGCCTCTACCTCGGTTCCGGTGACGATCACCTCGATGTCCTCGACCCGCTCGGGGAGCTGCTGGATCGTCGCGCGCGTGTCGGAAGACTGCTGGAAGTACGAGCGTACGCGTGACCGCAGCGACTTGGCCTTGCCCACGTAGAGCACCTGGCCGGCGGCGTCGAGGAACAGGTACACGCCCGGCTTGGCCGGGAGCGATTTCAGCGTCGGCTCGAGCTTCCCCTTCACGCGTCCAATGTAGCCCTGGCCTGTATCCCATACACGTCCCACACGGACGCGTGTCACGATTCAGCCATGCGGCTCGCATCGATCATCTGCGCGCTCGCGGCGCTGGCCGCCCCCGGGCTCGCGCGCGCGGGCGGACCGGGGATGACGATCGGCGGCGTCGACGACGCGTTCAAGCAGCCGACCATCCCGGCCGCCAAGGCGAAGCTGGACCTCGCGAAGCTCGCCGGACTCCGTGCGGTGCGGATGACCGTGACCTGGGAGCGCGGACGCGTTCAGCCGGAGGACGTCGAGCTCGAGGCGATACGGAACGTGGTGGCCGCCGCCCAGCTCGACGCGGTCGACGTCTACCTCTCGATCACCTTCGGCAGCCGCAACACGCCGCTCACCGGCGAGCACCGCGACCAGTTCGCGCAGTTCTGCCAGACGCTCGCGAACGACCTCCCGAGCGTCCGTCGCTTCACGATCGGAAACGAGCCGAACCTGAACCGCTTCTGGCTGCCCCAGTTCGGACCGAACGGCGAGGACGTGGCCGCGCCGGTCTACGAGCAGCTGCTGGCTGTCGCTTACGACGCGCTGAAGGGCGTGAACCCGCAGAACATCGTGATCGGCGGGGCCGTCTCGCCGCGCGGGGGCGACAAGCCGAACACCGGGCGCGACACGCACTCCCCCACGGTGTTCATCTCGGATCTCGGCGACGCGTACCGCGTCAGCGGCCGCACCAAGCCGATCATGGATTGGTTCGCCATCCACCCCTACGAGGAGACCTCGAGTGTTCCGCCGACCACCAAGCACACGAACTCGACCACGATTGCGATCGCCGACTACGACAAGCTCGTCGCGCTCCTCGGGCGCGCGTTCGACGGGACCGCGCAGCCGGGCTCCACGATTCCGATCGTCTACAACGAGTTCGGCGTCGAGGCGCAGATCCCCGGAGACAAGGCGACGCTCTACGAGGGCACCGAGCCTGACACGACGAAGCCGGTCTCCGAGGCGCTACAGGGTGCGTACTACCGCCAGGCGATCCAGCTCGCGTTCTGCCAGCCGACGGTGCGCGGAATCTTCATCTTCCACGTGTTCGACGAGCCGGGGCTCCCGCAGTGGCAATCCGGCGTGTACTACGCCGACGGGACGACCCCGAAGACGAGCCGCGCCGCGCTGCAGGCGGCCGCGGACGCGTCCCGGCGCGGAGTCGTGACGCGCTGCGCAGGGCTTCAACTACCGATCAAGGCGACGCTGACCGGGCTCAGCCGCGTCGCATTGCATGCGCGCGCCTCGCTGCGCTGCGACCTCGACTGCACCTACTACGCGCGCGTCGAGAAGCTGCCCGCACACTCGACGACCCAGGTGCTGCGCGGGACCGCGGTCGGCGGCTTCCCCGCGCGCCTGGTCTTCCTGCCGCTCCGGCTTGCGCCCGGGAGCTACCGGATCACCGCCGCCGTACGGGCGACCGTCAATCCAGGCCCGCCCACGGTCCTCGCCGGCCTCCCCTTCAGAATCCGCCGCTGAACGCCGACAGGACATTCGTGCGCCGCCTCGCACCCGTCCTCGCCGTCTTCGTCTGTGCGCTGCTCTGGAGCGCTGCTCCTGCCGCGGCTGCCACTCCGGTCACCTGGTGCGGAACGGACCGCTTGGGTGCAAACCGGACGCCCGACGTGGACACCGGCTCGCAGTACCGCGTCCACGTAATCTACGCGATCCCGTCCGACGGCCAGGATCGCTTCGGCACCGTGGCCTCCCAGATCGCCACCGACATCGGCGCGATCGACGAATGGTGGCGCGGCCAGGATCCGACGCGCACGCCGCGCTTCGACCTCTTTCCGTTCCCGGGCTGCACGTCGCAGTTCGGTCAGCTCGACATCGGCTTTGCGCGCCTGCCAAGGCCCGCGAGCGTCTATGCGGACCTCAACCTGCTCCAGCTCTCAGCCGACCTCAGCGCCTTCGGGCCGCCCGCCGTGAAGAACATCGTCTACTACGACGGTCAGGTGCTGAACTCCGACGTTTGCGGGACGACCGGCTACCTCGCCGACCGCGACGGAGGTGCGTTCGGCTTCGCGTACGTCTGGCTGCGCGCGTCCGACTGCGAGGTCGACGTCGGCTCGGGACGGCTGACCGCCGAGGTCGCTGCGCACGAGTTGACCCACAACCTCGGCGCCGTCCAGCGCCAGGCTCCACACCACTGCGCCGACCCGCAGTTCGACGGCCACGTCTGCGACAACCGGACGGATCTGCTCTACCCCTACGTGTCCTCGGGCGCGACGATTGCGAACGCCGTCCTCGACATCGGCCGCGACGACTACTACGGCCACTCGGGCAGCTGGTGGGACGTGCAGGACTCGCCGTGGCTGATGCACCTGCCGCTCTTTCCCCTGGCAGTCGCGGTCGACGGCACCGGGGGATCCGTCTCCTCCGACGCAGGCGGCGTCTCGTGCCCGCCGGCGTGCTCGGCGCAGCTCGAGAACGGGACGCGCGTGACGCTGCGGCCCGTGCCCGCTGCGGGGGGCACTTTCAAGGGCTGGAGCGGAGCGTGCAGCGGTCAGGGCCCCTGCGTCGTGACGATGGATGCCGCTAAGTCCGTGTCGGCCGGCTTCGGCTCGACGACCTTCGCGCTCGCCGTCAAGGTGACCGGCCGCGGCTCCGTCAGGAGCTCGCCGAGCGGCCTCGCCTGCTCGAAGTCCTGCTCCCGCGCCTTCGTCGCGAACTCGATCGTGCGCCTGACCGCCAAGGCCGCGAAGGGCTACCGGTTCGCCGGCTGGAGCGGGGCGTGCCGCGGCACCAAGGCTTGCGCGGTGAAGCTCGACGGCGCGAAGAGCGTGCGCGCCGGCTTCCGCAAGCGGGCGTAGGTTCGTCGAACCCTCCGGGCACGCCGAGCCTGGGCACGCGACTAGCATTCCTCACGTGGCAACCGAGTCTCAGGGCCAGTACGTCGCATACACGTTCTACAAGGTCGATCCCGCCTGGCGGCGTCTGCCCGTCGAGGAGCGCGCCGCGGGCAAGGACGCGTTCGCCGACGTCGTCGAGGACTTCGCCGAGCGGATGGATCTGCGGGCCTACTCGGTCACAGGCGTCCGTCCTGACGCCGACTTCTTCCTCTGGAAGATCACCGACCGCTACCAGGATCTCGGCGAGCTCGGCGCTGCGCTGAACGGGACGCCGCTCGCGGGCTGGCTCGAGACGCCGTACTCCTACCTCGCGACGACGAAGCCCTCGCAGTACACGAAGGCGCGCCGCGCGCGGAAGGTCGCTCCGAAGGGCTCGCCCTACCTCGTCGTCTACCCGTTCGTGAAGATCCGCCCCTGGTACGCGCTGTCCCCCGAGGACAGGCAGCGAGCCATGGACGAGCACATCCGCATCGGCGCCGAGTTCGCGTCGATCCACAACCACACGACGTACTCGTTCGGAATCGACGACCAGGAGTTCATGACCGTCTTCGAGTGCGACGAGCCCGCCGACTTCATGCACCTGATGCAGACGCTGCGCGAGACCGAGGCAAGCGCGTACACCGAGCGCGACACGCCCATCTTCGTCGGCGAGCACATGGACATCCGGGCGGCGCTCAATGCGCTCGACGGCTCGTCCTCGCGCGTTGAGGCCTAGGAGCTAGCCGCCGTAGGTATGGGTCTCGCGCCAGACGCGGTAGACCGCATAGACGCAGAGGAGCACGGTGAGGACGAGCGCCAGGGCGGCCAGCCCGGTGACGCTCCAACCCGCGAAGCCGGCCACGACGAGCGCCACGAACGCGGCGACCACGGTCAGCACGCCGCCGTAGAAGGCGAACTGCTGCCGCGTCGACCACAGCGCGATCTCGCCGCGGCGTTCGCGCCAGAGCATGAAGAGGAAGAAGGCAATGGCGAGCGGGAAGGCGATGCGGGCGATCAGGAACAGCGAGGCGACCGTGTTCCCGAGATTCAGGACGATCACGGCGAGCGCAATCAGCGCGACGACCGCGAGGCCGCGCACGAGCGGGTTCACGTTCGCGAGGAAGCGCCTCATCACGCAGTCAGGTACGCACGCACGCCCAAAGCTCCAGCGGCCAGGGTAGCTCCCGCAAACCAGAGCAGGCGCCGACGGGGGTCGGACGGCGCGTACAACCACGGGGCGAGCACTGCGCAGAGCGCGAGCGTCCCGTAGGCGTAATGGAGGCGGTCGGCCGCCC
>DHWI01000146.1:1552-2778 GCA_002413095.1 Thermoleophilia bacterium UBA5186 | reverse complement strand
AGGAATGCCAGGACGTGATGCGCGTTTAGCATGGTCGAGCACCCTACAGAGAGGATTCCGTGGTCGAGGAAGGCAGCCAGGCGCCCGATTTCGAGCTGAAGAGCGACACAGGCGAGACGGTGAAGCTGTCGCAGTTCCGCGGCCGCCCGGTCGTCCTCTACTTCTATCCGCGCGACGACACGCCGGGTTGCACGAAGGAGGCCTGTGCCTTCCGCGACTCGTATGACGACTACCTGGCCCGGGACGCGGTCATCCTCGGCGTGAGCCGCGACGGCGAGGAGTCGCATCAGAAGTTCAAGTCGAAGTACGACCTGCCGTTCACGCTGCTCTCCGATCCCGACCACATGGTGGCCGAGGCCTACGGCGTCTGGGCGGAGAAGTCCATGTACGGCCGCAAGTCGATGGGCATCGTGCGGTCGACGTTCGTGATCGCGCCCGACGGCACGGTCACCAGGACGATGCGCGGGATCAAGGTGCCCGGACATTCGGACAAGGTGCTCGAGGCGCTTCCCGCCTGAGCCTGAGAAAGGACACGATGATCGAAGAAGGCAAGCCCGCCCCGGATTTCGAGCTGCATGCGGACGACGGACGGACGGTGAAGCTGTCCGACTTCCGCGGCCGGCCGGTCGTTCTCTACTTCTACCCCAAGGACGACACGCCGGGCTGCTCGGCGCAGGCCTGCGGGATTCGCGACTCCTACTCGGAGTTCCAGGCCCGCGGCGCCGAGGTGCTCGGGATCAGCGTCGACGACGAGACGTCCCATCAAGCGTTCCGCGAGAAGTACAACCTCCCGTTCACGCTCCTGGCGGATCCGAACGCCGAAGCGGGGAAGGCCTACGGCGTCACCCAGGACGACAAGCCGTGGTTCGAGCGCTCGACCTTCGTGATCGACGCCGAGGGCAACGTCGCGAAGGAGCTGCGCCGCGTCGACCCGCTGCTTCACGCCGACCAGGTACTCGAGGCGCTGCCGAGCTAGTGGAGCTGCACGCGCTGGAGCGCCCGGCTGCCGGGGAGCCCAAAGGCGCGCTCGTCCTCTTCCACGGCCGCGGCGCGGATGAGCACGACCTCTTCCCATTGCTGGACGCGCTGGACCCCGAGCGGCGCCTGCTCGGCCTCGCCCCTCGCGGCCCCCTCTCGCTGCCGCCCGGGGGCGCCCACTGGTACGAGCTCGGCGACCTGGGCAGACCGCCCGCCGAGACCTTCCTCCCCACTTTTGCGCTCGCGTC
>DHWI01000146.1:0-1420 GCA_002413095.1 Thermoleophilia bacterium UBA5186 | reverse complement strand
CCGCCGATCGCGATCGCGCACGGGACGATGGACCCGGTGATCGGCGTCGACTGGGGCCGCCGGGCGCGGGCACAGCTCGAAGCTGCCGGAGCGGATGTCCTCTACCACGAGTCGCCGATCCCGCACACGATCGACCCGGCTTTCCTCATAGAGCTCCGGCCGTGGCTTGCGGCCGCGATCCCCGCGTGAGCCGGGTGGAGCGGGCGCGGCCCGCTCCACCCGAACGTCCGCTCTTACGCGTGCCCGCAGATCACGAAGCCCTGGCCCATGCCGGCAATCGGCGAATCGAAGTTGTCGATCAGCACGATCCACCCTGTCACGGTGTTCGACGGCCTGTCTGCGTACGCGAAACCGGAATCGCTGAAGTAGCCCCCAGACAGAGCGATCTCCCCGGGAGCGCAACCAACGGACAGGTCGCCCATGACACTCGCCGCGGGGATCACGGTCTGCGGCCCGGCGCGAGCGACGATCTTCGTGGGATCGAAGCCCCCGGTCGGCCCGGCCGGCCCAGCCGGCCCGCGCGGCCCACGCGGCCCACGAGGTCCAGGCTTGCCGACCGTCGGCCGCCCAAGACGGCTCGGAACTCCCACGCGGAGCACACGCGCTCGCCGCTCCTCGCGCATCTGGAGGACCCGCCGCACGTCGGGAGTGCCCGCCAGCCGAGTGCCGATCACGACGTGTCCCTGGGCATGGCTAGTTCGCGCACGGAGTGCCTGATCTCGGAGCTGCGCCACGAGATTCGTCTGTCCCACAGCGGCCGCGATCGCCGCGCCCACGAGCGCCGCGCCGGCGAGCGCAAGCGTCGTCACGACGAGCCGTTTTCGGAGACCTGCCCTTTTACTCATCCCCACCTCCTTGAATGTTGCTCGAGTATCCCACCCGCGACAACCGGAGACAACATCGAGCGAGCTTCAGTGCGGATGAGAGGACTTGAACCTCCACGAGCTTGCGCCCACACGGACCTGAACCGTCCGCCAGCGCGATGAAGTCGGCCTGCGGCCTCAACTTCATCGCGAGAAATGCGGATGAGAGGACTTGAACCTCCACGAGCTTGCGCCCACACGGACCTGAACCGTGCGCGTCTACCAATTCCGCCACATCCGCGGGCGCGCGAAGTGTACCGAGGCACATGCGGCGTCTCAGCCGGAGCGAATGGGAGCCGTTAGGCGAAATTCGCTCCGGCGATCCGCCACATCCGCGCGGGCGGAGATTGTAGCCGCGAGGAGAAGTAAGCCGAGTGGCAGCCTTTGTCCGATAATCCGCGTCTTACGAATACGATGCTCACCCTGAGGAGGGGTCTCCTGATTCTGGCCGTCGTCGCGCTCGCCGCGGCGTCGAGTGCGCTTGCCGCGCCCGGCCGCGTCGGCGGCGCCAAGCCCGCGCGGGTCGAGGTTGTGGTGACGCTCGACGCGCCTCCGCT
>DHWI01000193.1 GCA_002413095.1 Thermoleophilia bacterium UBA5186 | reverse complement strand
GAATGTTCGGTCGGGGCATTCATAGACAGGCTGCGGGACCTGGGCTGGCCGTCGAGCCCGCCCAGGTTCCGCTTGCTGTCGTCCCGCTGACGGTTTCCTAGAAACCGGCGAGTCGCGGACGGCTGCGGCGCAGCATCATCGTCCTGACACCGAGGGTGAACAGCGTGATCATCAGGGCGACAATTGCGCCGATCCCTGCATCGCCCCAGTCGAACCCGTTGCGCGTACCCGCCGGCACGGACGCAGCGACACTCTTCAGTGCACTGGTCTGTCCGACCGAGTGATTCAGGATCGCGGCGGCAATCGCCGGGTCGAGCGGGACGTGCGTCCCGGCCCACGCAGAGTTCTCGCTGAAGAGCGGAATTGATTGGCCGATGCTCCGGTGAGTTGCGCGGTGCTGGCCCGCCGAGTTCTCGCTGATCAGCGGAGGCGGTTGGGTGGCGCTGCGGTGAATCACGTTGTAGGCCCAGGGATCGAGCGGCCCATTCTTGTCGGCCTTGGTTTGTTGCGCCTGCGCCGTTGAAACCGCCAGGACTGAGACAGCGAAGGCGACGGCGAAAGCCATGATCCGATGGGTTGTGTGGCCGGTGAGCATTCACTTCCCCTTTCTCGTAGGACTTGGGAAGGACGCTAGGGCTCGCGCCGCGGAAGAGCATCGGCGGAACCGCCGTACCTGTCATGCCAGCGGTGCCGTATTGGAGCGGCGGGGTTAGACCAGCAGCCCGAGCTCGCCTGCTCTGCGGGTCGCGTCTGTCCGCGATCGGCAGCCGAGCTTGGCAAGGATGTTGCGCACGTGCATATCGATGGTCCGCGGACTGAGGAACAGGTCTCCGGCGATCTCTTTGTTCGTGCGGCCGACGGCCACGAGCCGGACCACCTCGAGCTCGCGCCGGGAGAGGCCGCCGTGCTCGCGCTCATCCGCTGATTGTCTGCTGTGGCGTTGATCGACCTGTTCCCCGAGTTGTGTTAATTCCGCACGCGCGTGGCTCGCGAGCGGCCGCGCGCCGAGCTTGCGCGCCGTCCTGTACGCGTCGGTCAGCCGCTCGATTGCCGCCTCGCGCTCGCCGGCCGCGGCCAAAGCGACGCCGGCGCGGAGCTGTGTCTCGGCGCGTTCGAACGGGAGCTCGAGCTCACGGAGGAGGTCGAGCGAGCGAAGGAAGTGGCGTGCTGCCTGCTCGGCGTCGCCGTTCAGCAGCGCCACTTCCCCCAGAGCGTGGGCGGTTGCCGCCAGCGCCTCGGGATTGCCGGTGCGCCCTGCGATTGCGCCGAGAATCTCCGTGCAGGCCGCGGCGTCGGACTCGGCCCTGCGCCGGGCGAAGAACGTCGTCGCCCAGCGCAGGGCGGGGACGGGATATTGGCCGTCCTCGGTTTCTCGCGCGAACTCGAGCAGCTGCCGACAGCGCCTTTCAGCCGACTCGTACGCGGCCTGCTGCTCGTCGAGACGCGCGAGCCCACAGAGGCTCTCGAGCTTCATGATCATGAACCCGGTCTGCTGTGCGAGCGCAAACGCCTCGGTCAAGGGAGCTCGGGCACGCCTCGTGTCCCCGCGCATCGCGTGGACCAATCCGAGTTGGCCGATCGCAGCGCAGCGGGCATTACGAGGCGCTTCGTCCGCCGCGATCACCTCACGGCAGATCTCGACCACGCGGTCCCACTCGCCGGTCTTTCGCAGCACGTACGCGAGGCAGCCGAGGCACACTTCCGCCCTTCCCGACACCCCGTGGGCCTGGCAAAAATCGAAGGCGGTCGTGAACGCGTCAATGGCGCCGCGATGGTCGGCGCCGAGATCGAGGACCATGCCGAGCTTCTCGTACGTCTCCGCCGCGGGAGCGATCAGGTTCTCGGCAAGCGCGAGCGATAAACCCGCGCGAGCCGCCTCGAGTCCGACTTCGACATCGCCCAAGCGAGCGCGGATCAGCCCTTCCAGCCCGAGCGCCCTCGCTTTCAGATCGAGGCGCTCGGCGCGCTCGGCGTCCTCGGCTGCCGTAAGAACCAGCTCGAGCGCCGCGCTCAAGCTGCCCATGGACTGGAGATTGCCGGCCGCTGCGATGCGCTCCGCGGCGGCTTCGGCGGGATTGTCACTTGCCTGGAAGCACTCGGCGGCGATCCCACGCGCCTCGAACGCGGCCTCCCACGCACATTCCAACTCGAAGAGTGCGGCCAGCTTCCGCTGCGTCCTGGCGAGCTCGAGCAGGTTCCCGTCCCTGCGGTAAGCGTCGGCACCTTCGCGCCACGCGCGCGCCGCCTCGACCAAGTCACCGCTCAACTCCGCGTACTCGCCCAACCGGTCGAGCGCCACGAGACGAGCTGAGCGATCTTCCCCGTCGGGCCACAGCTCGACCGCACGCCGCACCGCCTGCGCAGCGTCGCGGTGAGCGTGCACCGCTGCGAAGAGCTCACCGGCGGCGAGCAGGGCAGGCCGGGCCCGCGCCGGCTGCTGACCGGCCAGCCAGTGCTCGGCCACCTCGACCGGCGGTGCACCACCGGCTTCGAGCCAGGCGGCGACCTCAGCATGAAGCGATCGACGGCGCGTCCAGGTTACCGCGCCGTAGAGAGCTTCCCGGGTAAGCGCGTGTCGAAAAGCACCACGACCAGGCTCATGCTCGACCACGAAGCCGCTCTGGATCGCCTCCGCAAGCCCCTGTTCGCCGGCAAGCTGGAGGACCAGCGAGAGGTCGAAGCGGGCTCCCACTACCGCGGCGACCTCGAGTGCTTGTCGGGCGCTTCCCGAGAGCCGCTCCGCCCGCAGGAGCACCGCATCGCGCACGGACTCCGGCAACGGGAGGTCCGCGCTACGGACGAGCTCAACCATCTCACCGTCATCTCGGAGCAGTCCGCTCGCGCCCAACGCATCTGCGAGTTCCTCGATGAAGAACGGAACCCCCTGCGTGCGATCGTGGATCATCGCCGCCAGATCCGCCCCGACGGGACGACCCACGACATGCGCGGTGAGAGCAGCCGCATCCTCGGCGTCCAAGGGCTCGACGACAACCTCGCGAAGGCGCCGCGAGCGACGAAGCTCGGTCCGCAAGCGGCGGACGGGGTGGCCGCGCGGCATCTCATCGCTCCGGTAGGTACCGATCACCAGGAGGGGCTCCTGCTCGAGCATGGCCGCAAGAGCGGGCAGAAGCTCGAGCGTTGCGTCGTCGGCCCACTGCAGGTCGTCCAAGAGAACCGCCGCCGGGCCATCCCGGGCGATCGCCTGGAACGCACAACAGATGGCCTCGAACAGTGCAGGACGATCGCCGTCCTCGGGCTTCGGACCGAGCTCCGGGAGAATCAGCGCTAGCTGGTCGGAGAGCGGGCCGCAGTCTCGCAGCCCATCCGGTACAGCCCGCAGGTACGCCCGGAACGCAGCGACCACTGGCCCATACGGCGCCGTCGCCTCCTCGACCGCTGCTCCGTCGAGGATGCGCATGCCCGAGTCGACGAGAGAGGTGGTCGCCAGTCGCGTCTTCCCAACACCGGCTTCGCCTGCCACGAGCAAAAGGCCGCCTCGGCCCATCCGAGCGGCGGCGAGAGCCGCCTCGAGCTGAACCAATTCCTGATCTCGACCGACAAGGGTCGCTTCAGTCATTTTCGACTTGAACCGTACGCTCGGATGGCCGGAATTTCGAGCGCTACCGCC
>DHWI01000044.1:24267-24456 GCA_002413095.1 Thermoleophilia bacterium UBA5186 | reverse complement strand
CGAGCAGCGCCGGCTTCGCGGTTACCGATCAGATCAAGATCGGCGCTGCGCCTTCGGAGATCGCCACGATCGCCAAGATCGACGGTGCATCGCTGACGCTGGCCAGTCCACTCGCGAAAGACCACAAGGACGGAGAGCTCGTCGTCCGCACCGCAGGCTCGATCGAATACTTCGACCAGGACGTGGCAC
>DHWI01000044.1:22689-23935 GCA_002413095.1 Thermoleophilia bacterium UBA5186 | reverse complement strand
CAGCAGATGGCCTGGTCGAATCCGATCGGCCTGGTCGTGACCAAGCCGAAGTTCAAGATCGTCTCCCGCTAACGGCCACCGGGTCGGTAAGGGAGCGCAGACGGACGCGCGGCTGAGCCGCACGTCCTGAGGCGTCAACGCCGAGTCGTCGACGCTGTCGTTTCCCGCTAGCCAGCAGCGCGCGCCGCGGCCTCGTAGATCGGGTCGCGCGTGAAGGTGTCGAGCTCGTCCGAGAGCAGGTCGGCCGGATCGGGGGCATCGCCCGGGGGAAACGGCGTCGGCTCTCCGTCGACGTCGACGCCGAGCAGCTTGTCCGCATCCTCGTGCTCGAGCTCGACCGGGCGGTCGAGACGCGAGCGCAGCCAGCCTGCGAGGAGGTGCGCCTGCGCCGCCGTGCCTTTGACGCCGATGCGATCGACCGCCGCGATGCCCGGCCAGAGCGACGCGAGTTGCGCACGCCAGCGGCTCGTCCGCGCCCAGGCGATGTCCGACACGGCCACGCGCTCGAAGAGCTCCGCGAGCCGGGCATAGGCCGCCGGCAGATCCGGCCACTCCGTCGAGTCGATGATCAGGCGATCGGCCACGTCCACGAGCTGGGCGAGTTGCCCCGACTCCCAGTCGGGCTCACCGCGCCAGCGCAGGAACACGGGGAGGTCGGAGATCAAGAGCGGCTGGACGACGCTCGCAGGTGCTTCGCAGCGCCGGCCCCTCAGGCGGATGCGGATCGTCTCGGTGCAGATCTCTCGGTCACCGCCCGTCGGGTAGCAGTCGATGGACACCTCGCCCTCGAGCGCGTCGTCCTCGTCGGGCTCCGGGACGAGCACGATCGTCCGCGACGGATGGCGCTCCGCGAGACCGGCGAGCACGTTCTCGGCCGCGCCGACCCAGTCCGCCGGCACCCAGGCGATATGGGTCATCACGCTCGTGTGCTGGAGTGGCTGCCCCGCAGCGGCCTCGTCCGCGCGCAGCTCGTTCAGCTCGTGCTCGAGCTCGGCGATCGAGGAGGCGCTCAATGCCTCCTCCAGGAGCGTCCGTCTCGATGGAGCAGTTCGTCCGCGGCTACAGGTCCCCAGGTACCTGCTTCGTAATTGGGGAAGTTCGGCCGGTCGCGCCGCCAGGCGGCGACGATGGTGTCGACGAGCTGCCACTGCTCGTCCACCTCGTCGGCGCGAGTGAACAGCGTGGCGTCCCCGAGCAGGCAGTCGAGGATCAGCCGCTCGTAGGCCTCCGGCAGCCCGGTGCGGAA
>DHWI01000044.1:22181-22646 GCA_002413095.1 Thermoleophilia bacterium UBA5186 | reverse complement strand
CCGTCGCCGGCGATGTCGGCGAAGGGCGGGTGCGGAGCGCGGTGGAACTGGATCGCGATCGTGGTCTCGCGCCGCGCGAGTCGCTTGCCGGCGCGGACGTAGAACGGCGTGTCCGCCCAGCGCCAGTTGTCGACGTAGAGCTTGGCCGCAACGTACGTGTCGGTCATCGAATCGGGCGCGACGCCGGGCTCCTCGCGGTAGGCGGGCACCTCCTCGCCTTCGACGAAGCCACGTCCGTACTGGCCGCGGACGACGCTCTTGGGCCCGGGAGTGTGCAGCGAGCGCAAGACCTTGACCTTCTCCCCGCGGACGGAGTCGGCAGTGAAGTCGATCGGCGGCTCCATCGCGGTCAGCGCGACGAGCTGCAGCAGGTGGTTTTGGAAGATGTCGCGGATCACGCCCGCCTGCTCGTAGTAGGCGGCGCGGCCTTCGATGCCGATCGACTCGGCGACCGTGATCTGGACG
>DHWI01000044.1:11494-22118 GCA_002413095.1 Thermoleophilia bacterium UBA5186 | reverse complement strand
GGACGGTCTCCTTGCCCAGGTAATGGTCGATCCGGAAGACCTCGCTCTCGTCGAAGTGCTCCGCGAGCTTCGCGTTCAGCGCGCGGGCGGAGTCGACGTCGTGCCCGAACGGCTTCTCGATGATCAGCCGCACCCAGCCGCTCGCTCCCCGGCGTCGCCCGAGTGCGTCGACAAGAGTGCCGATCGCATTGGGCGGAACCGCGAAGTAGTAGACGCGGTTCTCCTTCGTCCCGCGCTCTTGGTCGAGCTCGTTCAGCGTCTTTGCGAGCTCGTCTTCCTTCGAGTCGTCCGCGAAGTCCATCGCCAGGTAGCGCATCCCGTCGGCGAGCGACTCCCACACGTCGTCCCGGAACTCGTCGCGCCCGTGCTCCTGCACCGCCTTCTTCATCTCCGCGATCCAGGCCTCGGTCGCCTGCTCGCTGCGCGCGACGCCGACGATCGCGAACTCCGGCGGCAGGAGGCGGCGGAAGGCCAGCGAGTAAAGCGCCGGGAAGAGCTTGCGCTGCGTCAGGTCGCCCGAGGCGCCGAAGATGACGAGCACGCACGGCTCGGGCGTCCGCACCATGCGCAAGCCCTCGAGGAGCGGGTTCTGCTGCTGCTCCTCCTTGGTCGCAGCCATTAGCGCGGATCCTGCGGCGTCGCCTTCGCCGCCTCGACCGCCTTGACCGCGTGGCCGCCGAACTGATTACGCAACGCCGCGGTGACCTTGGCTGCGAATGACTCGTCCTGCCGGGAGGCGAAGCGGGCGTACAGCGCGGCGCTGATCACCGGCACCGGGACGTTTTCGGCGATCGCCTCGGCGATCGTCCAGCGCCCCTCGCCCGAGTCCTCGACGTAGCCGTGGATCTTCTCCAGCTGCGACCCGTCCTTCTCGAACGCGGCGTGGAGCAGCTCGAGCAGCCACGAGCGGACGACGGAGCCGTACCGCCAGATGCCCGCGATCTCGTGCAGGTCGAGGTTGTACTCCGGATGAGCCTTCATCACCTCGAACCCCTCGGCGTACGCCTGCATCANNACCATCTTCACGAAGTGCCCCGCGCCCGGCTTGCCGACGTGTGCGTAGCCGTCTTCCGGTGCGAGCGTCTCGAAAATCGGGCGCAGCCGCTCGACGGGCTCATCGTCGCCCCCGGCCATGAGGCAAAAGCCCACCTCCAGGCCCCAGATCCCGCCCGAGACGCCGACGTCGGCGAAGTGGACACCGCGCTCGCGCGCCTCCGCGTAGCGCCGCTGCGAGTCGCGGAAATTGGAGTTGCCCCCGTCGACGATCGTGTCGCCCGCGTCGGCGATGTCGAGCAGCTCGAGGAACGTCTTCTCGGTGATCTCGCCCGACGGGACCATCATCCAGAACGCGCGCGGCTTCTCCAGCTGCTCGGCGAGCTCGTGCAGCGACTCCGCGGTCGACTCCACCTGCGGGTCGTAGGTCTTGACGTCGTGGTTGCCGAGCTTGCGCAGGCGCTCGGTCATCCCGCTGCCCATCCGGCCGAGGCCGATCATCCCGAGTTGCATCTAGAGGTCCTCCAATCTGACGCGTGCGATTCGGCGTCCACGTTCCCGCAACGACTCGTAGTCTCCCGCGGCCTGCGCGCGGATGAGCTTGCCAAAGCCGAACGGCTGGTTCGGGATCGGGATCTCGTCGCCCGGATCGTCCACGACCTGGATGAACAAGCCGGTGTTCGGGCCTCCCTTGTGGAGCTGCCCCGTCGAGTGCAGGTAGCGCGGGCCGAGCCCGTGCGTGACCACGCATCCGGTCGCGCGCGCGCGCTCGATCAGCGGCTTCAGCTCGCCCTCGCGCAGCGGGTCGATGAACGCCTGGATGCAGACGTAGTCGCCCTCGCGCGCCTGCGCGAGCAGCTCGTCGACCGAGCCTTCCGGCTCGAGCGAGGGCTCCTCGCCCGAGTCGAGCACCTGCTTCGTCCGGTCCTTGGCCGCCTGCACGTCCGGCTGGTCGAACGGATTGATCCCGAGGATCGAGCCGGCCACGGCGACGGCGAACTCCCAGCGGAAGAACTCCTGACCGAGCTCGTACGGGTCGGAGAGCCGCACCTCGCCGCGCTGCCGGTCGGAGCCGTCGGGAGACTCGCCCGGCGCCGGGACGAGCCCCTTGCCCTGCTTGCCAGTCGACTCGGCGATCAGCTGCTCGGCCCAGAGCCCGAAGTCGCCTTCGACGGGATCGATGCAGATCTTGTCCCGGCCCTCCCGCCAGCCGTCTCCGAATTGCAACCCGAGCTCCAGGCCCGGGTTGCCCTCGTCGAGGCGGCACGCCTCGACCATCTCGCGCGTGCGCTCGAGCAGGCGCCCGATGTCGATCCCCATCACCGCGGCCGGCACCAGCCCGAACGCCGACAGCGCCGAGTAGCGCCCGCCGATCTCCGGGTCGCCCGCGAATAGCGCCCGGAACTCGCGCTGACGCGCTTGATTTTCGAGCGAAGACCCAGGATCGGTGATCGCGGCAAACTTGCTCCCGTCGCGACCGCTCTTCTCCCAGAAGAAATCGAGGTGGGAGCGAGTCTCGAGCGTCGAGCCGGACTTCGAGGAGGCGATGAAGAGCGTCTTCTCGAAATCGAGGAGCTCGAGGACGTGGCGGATCATCGCGGGATGCGTCGTGTCGAGGACGTGGAAGCCCTTGGCGCCGAACGTCCGCTTCAGCACCTCCGGCGCGAGGCTCGAGCCGCCCATCCCGAGCAGGACGCAGGTCTCGAGCCCGTCCTCGCGCGCGCCTTCGGCGAACTCTGCCTCGAGGACGTGCTCGCCTTTCAGCGGCGCGTCGAGCCAGCCGAGCCAGCGGTCCTCGTCCGCGTTTGTCCATACGCCCTTGTCGCGCGCCCAGATCCCGCGGACGAGATCCGAGTTCGAGCTCAGGGCCGTTCCTCGCGGCGCGAGCGGTGCCTCATGCGGGAGCGAGCTGGGCGCGCTTGGAGCGGATGCCTTCGAGCAGCTCGTCGAACGAGTCGATGAACTTCTGCACGCCCTCGCGCTCGAGCGTCTCCCAGACGTCGTCGAGGTCGATCCCCGCGTCGGTCAGCTCGTCGAACAGCCGGCGCGCGCCAACGATGTCGTGCTCGATCGTGTCCGGCTCCACCTTGCCGTGATCCTGGAAGGCGAGGATCGTCTCCTCGGGCATCGTGTTCACGGTGTCGGGCCCGATGAGCTCCTCGACGTACATCGTGTCGCGGTAGTCCGGGTTCTTCACTGACGTCGACGCCCAGAGGCAGCGCTGCTTCGTCGCGCCCTTGGTCTCGAGTGCTTGCCAGCGCGGTGTCGAAAACTCCGCCTTGTAGTGCTGGTACGCGAGCCGCGCGTTCGCGATCGCGAGCTTGCCCTTCAGCGCGCCTGAGTCGCCGCCGGTCGCGTCGAGCCGCTTATCGACCTCCGTGTCGACGCGCGAGACGAAGAAGCTCGCCACCGAGTGGACAGTCGACGGATCGCCGCCCCCCTCAACGAATCGCTCGAGACCGCGGATGTAGGCCTCGACAACCTGCCGGTAGCGCTCGAGCGAGAAGATCAGCGTGATGTTGATGTTCTTGCCGGCCGCGACCATGTCCTCGATCGAGCCGATGCCGGGCTCGGTTGCCGGGATCTTCACGTAGAGGTTCGGCTTGTCGATCCACTCGTGCAGCCGGGTCGCCTCGGCGGTCGTTCCATCGCGGTCGTACGCAAGCGTCGGATCGACCTCCCAGGAGACATAGCCGTCCATCCCCTGGCCCTCGTCCCTGACCTTGCGCAACAGGTCGCAGGCCTCGAGGACGTCCTCCGCCGAGAGGTGGAGGAAGATCTCCTTCGGGTCGGTCAGCTCGTCGAGGCAGGCTTTCAGCTGTTCGTCGTACGCGTCGCCCTCGGAAATCGCCTTCTGGAAGATGGTCGGGTTCGAGGTGACACCGACGACGGCATCGTCGCGCATCATCTGTTCGAGCTTCCCGGACTGGATCAGCTGCCGCGACAGGAAGTCGAGCCAGATGCTCTGACCGAGCGCGGCGAGTTTGTGGAGGTTCGAATCAGGCATTGCTCATCTCGCTTTCGATTGCCTCGATCTTTTTGAGTCTCCGTACATAACGCTCGCCGCCGTCGAACCGTGCCCCAAGGAAGGTGCGGACGAGATCACGCGCCAGCGACGGGCCAATCACCTCGGAGCCGAGGCAGATGACGTTCATGTCGTCGTGTTCGACGCCCTGGTGTGCGGAGTAGACGTCGTGGCAGATCGCGGCGCGGATTCCGGCGATCTTGCAGGCCGCGATTGAAGCGCCGACCCCGGAGCCGCAGACGAGGATCCCGCGCTCGGCCTCGCCGGAGCGGATCGCCTCACCGGTCTCGCGCGCCTTGTCGGGGTAGTCGATCCGAACGGCGTCGGTGTCGGTCCCGAGGTCGACGGCCTCGTGTCCGAGCTCGGCGAGTGTCCCAAGGACTTCCTCGCGCAGGCGCACGCCCCGGTGATCGAACGCCACAGCGACCCTCACGCCTCTGAACCCTCCAAGTAACAGACTGTTACTAACGTTGTTAGGAGGTGCATGGTCAGAGCACCTCGACCCGGGCGATCTTGCCCTCATCGAAGGTGAAGCGCACCGGCAGGATGCGGTCACCTGCGCGCACACTTGCGATCGCATGGCCGTCGTGGCGCTCCTCGACGCCCTCGAGCTTCACGTCGGGCAGCTCGCCGTCCTGGATAAAGCCGGGCGCGAGCAGCGCGAAGAACTCGCGGATGAGGTCCGCTTGGCGCTTCACTTGACCTTCACGCTTCGGACCGTACCCCAACCACCCACCCCTTACGCCGAGCCTAGAATGGCCTCGAGTTTTCGGTATCGAGCCGAGGGAAGGCGGTCCGCATGAACGAGCAGGAGCTTCGCGAACTCGGCCAGCAGCTGCGGGTGGACGCGATCCGGCCTGCGGCGGCGGCGAAGTCGGGCCACCCGACGTCGGGCATGTCGGCCGCCGACCTGATGGCCGTGCTGCTCGCGAACCATCTCCGCTACGACTTCGACAGCCCGAAGAACCCGGCGAACGACCGGCTGATCTTCTCCAAGGGACATGCCTCCACGCTGCTCTATGCGATGTTCCGCGCCGCCGGTGTGATCGACGACGCCGAGCTGCTGACCTACCGCCAGTTCGGGAGCATCTTCGAAGGGCACCCAACCCCTCGGATTCCGTGGGTCGACGTCGCGACCGGCTCTCTCGGACAGGGCTTGCCGGACGGCGTCGGCGTCGCGCTCGCCGGCAAGAAGCTCGATCGGCTGCCGTTTCGCGTCTGGGTGCTGACCGGAGATAGCGAGCTCGCAGAAGGATCGCAATGGGAGGCGTTCGAGCACGGGGCCTACTACGAGCTCGACAACCTGACGGCGATCCTCGACGTGAACCGGCTCGGCCAGCGAGGCGAGACGATGTGGGGCTGGGAGGTCGAGAAGTACGCAGCGCGGGCGAAAGCGTTCGGCTGGCACACGATCGAGATCGACGGTCACGACGTGAACGCGATCGATGCGGCCTACAGCGAGGCGGCGGAGACGAAAGGCCGGCCGACGGCGATCATCGCCCGGACGATCAAGGGCAAGGGCGTCAAGGCAGTCGAGAACAAGAACGGCTGGCACGGGAAGGCGCTGGACAACCCGGACGAGGCGATCGAGGAGCTCGGCGGTATCCGCAACATCTCCGTCCAGGTGGCGAAGCCCGCGCCGGGCGAGTCACACCAGTTCGAGACGGGCAAGCTCGAGCTGCCGCGATACGAGCTCGGCGACGAGGTCGCGACGCGGAAGGCCTACGGCGAGGCGCTCGCCGCGGTGGGCGCCGCGGACGGCCGCGTCGTCGCGCTCGACGGCGAGGTCTCGAACTCGACCTTCGCCGACATCTTCGCCAAGGCCCACCCCGACCGCTTCTTCGAGATGTACATCGCCGAGCAGCAGCTCGTCGCCGCGGCGGTCGGATTGCAGGTGCTCGACTGGAAGCCGTTTGCCTCGACCTTCGCCGCGTTCCTGTCTCGCGCATACGACTTCATCCGCATGGCCGCGATCTCGCAGGCGAACATCCGTCTAAGCGGCTCACACGCCGGCGTCTCGATCGGCGAGGACGGCCCGTCGCAGATGGCGCTCGAGGACATCGCCGCGCTCCGCGCCGTCCACTCCAGCACCGTCCTTCATCCCTGCGATGCGAACCAGACGGCAAAGCTGGTCGCCGCGATGGCCGAAACGGACGGAATCGTCTACCTCCGCACGTTGCGACCGAACACCCCGGTGATCTATGACCCGGACGAAGAGTTCGAGATCGGCGGCAGCCGCGTCCTGCGTTCCTCCGACGACGACGACGTGACGCTCGTCGGTGCGGGAATCACGCTGCACGAGGCGCTCGAGGCAGCCGATGCGCTCGCCGAGGACGGGATCACGGCGCGGGTGATCGACCTCTACTCGATCAAGCCCATCGACACGGAGACGCTTGCCGCCGCGGCGGAAGCGACGGGAAGGCTCGTCACGGTCGAAGACCACTGGCCGGAGGGTGGCCTCGGCGACGCGGTGCTCGCAGCGCTCGCCGAGGCGGACGCGCACCCTCAGGTCCAGAAGCTGGCCGTGACGGATATGCCGCGTTCCGGCAAGCCCGCCGAGCTGATGAACGCCTACGGGATCGACGCCGAGCACATCGCCGCGGCGGCGAGAAAGCTCGTCGAAGCTCAGGTCGCCGCGTCGTAGAGCGATCGCTCGCGGGACCGTTGCGGCACCCGCACGCGTAGAGGTGCCATGGCAGTGGCAATCGGCCGGGACTCGCTGCGGGCGGAGGCGCTCGCGGACCTGCGGGACGACTTCGACGAGCTGCGCTTCCTCTGCGACGCGGCGCCGACGGCGTCATTGCGGCTCCAGACGTGGAGCCGGGAGCTGGAGACGCTGCACCCGACGGCGCGCGGCCGCGACCTCTACGCGGTGCTCGTCCGCAGGGAGTACGGCCTCGCGGCCGCGCTGGCGACCGCGGACGACTGGCAGTCGCCCGCGTTCGGTCATTCCCTCCGTTCTCAAGCCGGGCGGCACGAGGGCCGGATCCGCCCGTACATCGACGATTACAAGCGCGACCGGCACGCCGACGCGGCCGCGTACGAGGCGGCGTACCTGCGGGAGTACGTCCGCGCACCGGGCGCTCGCGCGTTTGCAACGAGCTGCGGCATGTCGGCGCTCACGACGATCCTCGCCTTCCTCGACGTCGAGCGCCCCGTCGTCCTGGGCAGATCGAGCTACCACGAGACCAAGGAGCTCGTGCTTGCGGCCTTCGCGGGGCGGGTCGTTCAGGTCGACGAGGCCGATCTCCTCGACGCGCTCGAGCGGTTCCGACCCAAGGCGCTCTTCGTCGACTCGCTCTGCAACTCGCGCGGCCTCGCCGTCCCAGACCTTGGCCCGATCCTGGCCGCTGCGGACTGCTGGGTGGTCGTCGACAACACGTGCCTCGGGCCCGCCTGCCGCCCGTTCGAGTCAGCTGCTCCGCGCCTGCTCGTCTGGGAGAGCCTGCTCAAGCTGGCGCAGTTCGGCCTCGACCGGGCGAACGCGGGAATCCTGCTGGCGCGCGGTCCGGGCGTCGACCGCCTGGACTCTCTCCGCGAGCACCTCGGCACGAACGTCCCGGACACGTCGATCCTGTCGCTGCCGATGCCAGATCAAGCACGCCTCGGGCGCCGCCTGGCGCGGCTGGAGCGGAACGCCGCGATCCTCGCGGAGGGGCTGGACGGCTTCTACCCAGGCGTGGGGCCACTCGTCCAGCTGAACGTCGCCGAGCCGCAAGTGTGGGTGGCCCGCGCTCTCGAGCAGGCGAGGCGGCGGAACGTCCAGGTCGTCGCCGGGACGAGCTTCGGCTTCGACCACACGCGCGTGTACGTGACCGCGCCCGGCCCGGACTCGTTCCTGCGGATCGCGCCCGGCACCGAGGATCGACTTCGAATCGAAACCGTCGCGGAGGCTCTCTCGGCTGCGCGCTAGGAGGTCTCGGTGGAACGTCGCTCGTTGTCGGGAGCAGCGCGGCCCGGCGACACAGCGTCGTTTCGTCGAGCCCTCCTGGCCCTACCCTGTAGGGCGTGGCAGTGCTGATCGCATCGAATCTACGCAAGGAGTTCGCCGGGACGCCGCTCTTCGACGGCGTCTCCTTCAAGGTCGAGCGCAAGGACCGCGTCGCCCTCGCCGGGCCGAACGGCGCCGGCAAGACAACGCTCCTGCGCGCGCTCGTCGGGCAGACGGAGCTCCAGGGCGGCGAGCTCGCGTTCCAGAAAGGGACTCGCGCCGCGCTGCACGACCAGCGCCCGCCGCTCGAGCGCGTCCTGACGCTGGACGAGTATGTCCTCGGCGGCGCGGCCGATCTTGTGGCGGCGGAGGCGGATCTCCGGAGGCTCGAGACTGCCATGGCGAGCGGCGAGCACGACCAGGCGACGCTGCGCCGCTACTCGGAGGCCCAGGCTCGGCTCGAGCACGCAGGCGGGTACGCGTGGCGCGAGCGGACGGCCTCGGTCGTGCGCGGGCTCGGCTTCTCGGACGACGACCTCCAGCGCCCGCTCGAGACGTTCTCCGGCGGAGAGCTGACCCGCGCCTCGCTCGCGCGCGCCCTCGGCGGCGATCCCGATCTGCTCCTCCTCGACGAGCCGACGAACCACCTGGACGTCGAGAGCCTCGAATGGCTGGAGCGCGAGCTGCAGACACTCGACGCCGCGATCATCCTGGTCGCACACGACCGCTGGTTCCTCGAGGCGGTCACGAACGCGGTGCTCGAGCTCGACCACGGCCGCTCGACGTACTTCCCGGGCGCCTGGCACGTCTGGCGGCGCGAGAAGGCGGCGCGGCTCGCGGACGCGGTCAAGACGTCGGCGCGGCAGGCCGAGGAGCTCGCCCGACTCGAGCGCTTCGTCGAGAGATTCCGCTACAACGCACGGAAGGCCAAGCAGGCACAGTCGCGCGTGAAGCGGATCGAGCGCCTGCAGGCGAACCGCGTGGTCGTCCCGAGCTCACGCCGCCGTACGCTTGGCTTCGAGTTCCTCAAGCCCGCGCGCAGCGGGCGAACCGTGGTCGAGGCGCGCGACCTCGTGATCCGGGCCGGCGACAAGCCGCTGCTCGCCGACGCGTCCTTCGCGCTCGAGCGCGGGGAGCACGTCGGCCTGATCGGGCCGAACGGATCCGGGAAAACGACCCTGCTCGAGACGTTGCTCGGCCGGCGGCCGCCGGTCTCCGGGACAGTGCGGCTCGGCCATGGCGTCGAGGCCGCGTACTTCTCGCAGCACGAGGTCGAGCTGGACGAGCGCGGCTCGGTGCTCCAGGCGACGCAGGGCGCGACCGGCTTGCAGCGGCCAGACGCGCAGAATCTCCTCGGGCGCTTCCTCTTCTCCGGCTGGGACGAGCACGAGAAGCCTGTTGCCGCGCTGTCCGGCGGGGAGCGGCGGCGGCTCGCCCTCGCCCTCGTCGTCGCATCCGGCGCGAACTTCCTCGTGCTCGACGAGCCGACGAACCACCTCGACCTGGAGAGCCGCGAGGCGCTGGAGGCTGCACTCGACGCGTTCCCCGGGACCGTGCTGCTCGTCTCGCACGATCGCGCACTGCTCGACGGCATCGCCGAGCGGACGTTGGCGATCGAGCACGGCACGTTGGACTCGTACGACGGAGGCTGGGCGGAGTACACCCGCAGGCGCGAGCAGGTCGACGCGCCGGCGCCCTCGCCAGACCCCGAGCCGAAGAAGGCCAAGCCGCGNNGCGGACGACTGGAGCGACATGGCGAAGCTGTCCGCGCACCGCAAGGCCCGCGACGAGCTTCAGGCCCTCCTGGAGCGCTGGGAACAGCTCTTCGAGCGCTCGCAGGCGTAGCCGGGCGCAGCAGCGTGCCCGGACTTAGTGGCTCTTTGTTACTTACTGCCTAGCCGCGCGACTTTCCCTGCAAATCGCAGGGTCGATCGTCCAGTCTGGACGGTTTGTGGCTCTGAGCCACAAACTCCGGCGAAACGCTCAGTCGAGTGATGGCGCCGGGCGGGTTCCGGGCGCACGATGGGACTGGGAACCGCATGCCCCCGAAAGCCAAGCCCTCACAGCCGCTCGTCCTTCGCGTCGAGATCTCCGCCGACCAGGCTCACGCCCTCGGCCCGCTGCTCGCGCCCGAGGCCGCCCCGGCTGAGCCGGCGGCCGCTCCCGCGCCGACCGGTCCGACGCCCGACATGATCGCCGAGCGTGCCCGGCTCGCCGAGCGCGAGGCCGAGCTGCAAGCCCGGGCGAAGGAGCTCGAAGACCGCGAGCACGAGCTTGAGCAGGTCGAGGTGACCGCGTCCGAGAAGATCCGTCTGGCGCATCGCGCGAAGCGGGTCGCCGACGCCGAGGGAGAACTCGACGACCGCGGCGCGGATCTCGAGCACCGCGAGGCCGCGCTCGACGCGCGCGAGGCCGAGTTCGAAGCCGACGTCCTACTCCGCGAGGATCGAATCGAGCGCTGGCGGGCCGAGCTGGGCGACCTCGAGGTTCGGCTCGACCGCAAGGAAGAGGAGCTCCAGCGCTACGTCGGGGAGCTCCAGGGCGCCATGTCGCGCAAGGACCCCTGGTGGCCCGGCAGCGACGACGCGCTGATCAAGCACTAGTCAGTCGTCGGGCGCGAGCGTTGCGACGACCGCCTCGGCGACCACGCGCAGCGGCCGGCCCGAGACCTGGCT
>DHWI01000044.1:11227-11379 GCA_002413095.1 Thermoleophilia bacterium UBA5186 | reverse complement strand
GCACGTTCGATTGACTTGCGCGCTGCAAGCGCCTCGGTAAGCGATTCGGCCTCCTCACGAAGGGCCGTCAGCTCGTCGTGCCGCGCCCGTGCCGTCTCGATCGCCGGCAGGAGATCCTGCTCGCGGAACGGCTTGACGAGGTAGCCGAAGAC
>DHWI01000044.1:10302-11197 GCA_002413095.1 Thermoleophilia bacterium UBA5186 | reverse complement strand
CGGATGATCGTCTCGTCCTCGGCGATCAGGACGCGCGTGGTCACGCCGGGAACACAACCTCGGCGCGCGTGCCTCCGTCGCTGACGAGGTCGAAGCTGCCGCGGAGCTCGTCGCGGACGAGCGCACGCACGATCGAGAGGCCCGTCCCGGCGCCGGAGCCGTCCACGCCCGCGCCGTCGTCGGCGATCGCGAGCACGACGTCGCCGTTTCGGCGCCCCAGCTCGATCCGCACGCGGTCACCGCCGTGCTCGAGCGCGTTCTGGAGCAGCTCGGAGAACACGAGCGCGAGGGCGGTGGCGCGGTTGCCTCCGAGCGAGACGGGCTCGAGCGAGGCCTCGACGCTCTTCCCGGCCGCGAGCCCCTGGACGAGCATCGCGCGCAAGCGGTCGACGAGGTCCTTGAGCTCGACCTCCTCCTCGCGCTGCTCGGTGAGCACTTCGTGGACGGCGGCGATGGCGAGGATCCGGTTGACCGAGTCCTCGAGCGCCTTGCGTGCGTCGACGTCGGGCGCGTGCGCCTGCAGGCGCAGCAGCGAGGCGACGGTCTGCAGGTTGTTCTTGACGCGGTGGTGGATCTCCTGGGCGAGCACGCCGCGCATGACCGCACGCCCATGCTCGAGCGCGACGGCCGCGTGGTGGGCGATCGACGCGAGGAGCGCGCGATCCTCGTCGGTGAACGGGGTGTCGCGGTCGCAGACGAGCTCGCCGATCTGGCGTCGCTTCCACCTGAGCGGGAGGCGCACCGCATGCTTGCCGGGACGGCCCTCCGGCCAGGCGATGTTGCCGTCCTCGAGCACGAGCGCGGCGCCGGTCGCGCCCACGGCCCCCATCGTCGTCTTCACGATCGCCTCGAGCGACTCCTCGAGGTAGAGCGACTCCGAGACCGCCTCCGAGAT
>DHWI01000044.1:9002-10251 GCA_002413095.1 Thermoleophilia bacterium UBA5186 | reverse complement strand
TCGATCGACTGTGCGACCTGCGCCGCGATCGCGAGCAGGAGCTCCACCTCGTCCGCGGTGAACTCGCGCGGCTTCCGCGTGCGGACGTTGAGGGCGCCGGCGAGCTTCTCCCGCGCGAGGATCGGCACCGCCAGGATCGACTCGTACTCGTCCTCCGGCAGGTTCGGGAAGGACTTGAAGCGCGGGTCGAGATCGGCGCCTTGCGCGATCATGATCGGGGCGCGCTCGGCGGCCGCGGTGCCGGTGATCCCCTCGCCGGGCCGCATGCGTGGGCGTCGCGTCAGGTCCTCGGCCCGCGTTCCGTGCGTCGCGCGCAGGATCAGCTCGTTGCCGCGCTCGTCGTAGAGGTAGACGAAACAGGCGTCCGCGCCGAGCGCGTCGGCGACCTTGGTCGCGACCAGGCCGAGCACCTCTTCGAGATCGAGTGTCGAGTTGACCGCGGCGATCGTCTCCGTCAGGAGCCGGAGGTGCCGCTCGGAGGTGTCCACGCATCCGATTGTAGGGCTGAGTTCGCTTAACAAACTTCTAACGGCCGAGAAGGGTTTTCCTTTGCATTCGAGGAATAAGTTCTCGTCAGATGAGCGCAGTAGCCCTCGACCTCCGCAGAACCGCCGGTTTCATCGTGGCGGACAAGCGTGGCCGCGTGGTCGGCAAGGTCGAAGGTCCCATGTACGGAACCGCTCCAGACGTCCCTGACGCACTCTCTGTGCGCGCGGGATTCCTGTCGCGCCACCGCCGCCTCGTGCCGGCGAGCGCAATCGAGCAGATCGACGGCGCCAGCGGCGTCATCGGCCTGCGGGTCGACCGCGAGTCGATCCGGCGCTTTCTCTAAGAAGCCAGGACCGCGCAAACCGGAGGGGCCGGGACGCGCCTCCTGGCACGGACCCGTTCGGGCGCGTTCTCTAGCGCGAGTTGCCCCTTGTACTCGGCTGCGTGCTAGGAGAGAATCCGCGACGAGCCCGAGCGCCGCGGCGTCGGTGATCGGGCTCGTCTGACGGCCGATCGCGAGCTGCTCTGTGGGCAGCTCGTGGTCGTTAGAGGACCGGCACCGCGGCGTCGCTTGCCGATGCCGCCTCAGGCACACGGGCTTAGCCCGGGTGCCGTCTGCGCTCCCTTACCGGCCCGCTGAAATTCACAGCACCGGCAAGTACCGCTGCATCTCCCACTCGGAGAGCTGGACCCGGTACTCGTCCCACTCCTTCCGCTTCAGCTCGACGTAGCGGTCGAAGATGTGCGGGCCGAGCGCCTT
>DHWI01000044.1:7939-8864 GCA_002413095.1 Thermoleophilia bacterium UBA5186 | reverse complement strand
AGGTTCGTCTCCATCGGATCCGGTAGCTCGTAGCCGCGCTCGATCCCCTCGAGCCCGGCATGGAGGAGCGCCGCGAAGGTGAGGTACGGGTTGCACGACGGATCGGGACAGCGGATCTCCGCACGCGTCGCCTGCTCGGAGCCAGGCTTGTAGAGCGGGATCCGGATCAGCGCCGAGCGGTTCCGCTGCGACCAGGCGACGTAGACCGGCGCTTCGTAGCCGGGGACGAGCCGCTTGTACGAGTTGACCCATTGCGCGAACACCGCGGAGATCTCGCGCGCATGGCGCAGCTGCCCGGCGATGAAGGCCTTGCCCGTGTCTGACAGGTGCCACTTGTCGTCGCCGTCGAAGAATGAGTTCCGGCCGTCCTTGAAGACCGACATGTGCGTGTGCATCCCCGAGCCGTTCTCGCCGAAGATCGGCTTCGGCATGAACGTCGCGTAGACGCCGTTCTTCGCCGCGATCTCCTTGACGATCAGCCGGTACGTGATCGTGTGGTCGGCCATCTCGAGCGCCGGCGCGAAACGGACGTCGATCTCGTGCTGCGACGGACCGACCTCGTGGTGCGAGTACTCGACCGGGATGCCCATCGCCTCGAGCGCGTGGATGGTCTCCTGCCGCAGCTCGGTCGCCGCATCGAGCGTCGTCATCGCGAAGTAGCCGCCCTCGTCGAGTGTCTCGCAGCCCTTGTTGTCCTTGAAAAGGAAGTACTCGAGCTCGGGGCCGACGTTGAACGTGTCGAAGCCCATCGACGTCATCCGCTCGAGCGCCTTCCGCAGCACATAGCGGGGGTCGCCCTCGTAAGGCTTGCCGTCGGGCGTCACGACGTCGCAGATCATCCGGCCGACCTTCGTCTCGCCTTCTTTCCACGGCATCAACTGAAAGGTCTCTGGATCGGGGATCGCGACCATGTCCGACTCCTCGA
>DHWI01000044.1:3938-7734 GCA_002413095.1 Thermoleophilia bacterium UBA5186 | reverse complement strand
CAAAAAGCCCCAGGCGCACCGGCGCCTGAGGCGTCGTCGCCTCGAATGACCGCGCGATTCTACACCTGGGAAGGCTGTGGCAGCTCCCTTAGCTCGGGCTCGCGCCCACCGTGGCGTAGCGCGCGGCCGTAGAGGCCGAGAGTGGGCGCGATCACCGCGGCGCCTGCGCAGAGCGCTGCGCGGATCCCCCAAACGTTCCCGATCACACCTAGCCCGGGGCCGCCAGCGGCCTGGCCGATCGCGTTCGCCTGGCCCGAGATCGAGAGCACGGTCGCGCGGACGCTCGAATCGCGGATCTGCTCGTTCAGCCAGATCGTGTAGAGCGGACCGGCGAGGTTCCGGGCGAGGAAGACGCCGAGCAGCCCGACGATCGCGACCCAGGTCGAGCCCGTGACCGCGAACACGAACATCGCCGCCATCTCCATCACGGTGACCGCGAACAGCGAGCTCGCGACGACCGTGCTGCCGCCGCGCTCGAATCGCTTGATCAGACGGCCGGTCGCGACGAACCCGAGCACCATCCCCACGAGCCAGAAGATCCCGAACCAGACAACGGCGTCCAGCTGGCCCACGGTCGGCAGGCCGACATCGCGGAGGAAGTGCGCCTCCTTCAACCGGTCGAATGCCTCGCTCGACATGCCCGTGAAGACCTCGACGCCGACGAGAAGCAGGATGACCGGGGCGGCCGCCGCATAGCGAGCGCCACCCAGCGCCGTGGCGCGCGTCTCGGCTAGCGCGGAGCCGCGTTCGGCGCGCGGCCGCCGTCGAAAGCCCGTCTCGGGCATGAGGAAGATGCAGAGCAGCCCGCACGCGACGGTCGGAACCCCGCCCGCGATCACCGCTGCCCGCAGCGAGACGAGCGCGAGCGCGACCTGCCCGATCAAGCCGACAACGGCCCCTGCGTACCCGATCCGCGCGCCTTTCAGGAAGACGCGGCCAACGTTCTCGACACCGACCTCGTCGGTGATCCACGCCTGGTACGCGCCACTCGTGAATGTGTAGGAGACTCCCCAGAACGCCCAGACCGCGATGATCGCCCACGGCGCCGAGAACACGCCGAGCAGCATCCACGCGACGCCCATCCCGAGGTAACCGACGATCAGGGACAACCGCCGGCTGTAGGTGTCGGCCACGACGCCGGTCGGGACCTCGAACAGGAAGACAGCCGCTTCCATCGCCGTCCCCACCAGGACGAGCTGGAGCGGCGAGAAGTGCAGCTCGCGGACGAGATACACGGCGGCCGCGACCCACGTCGGCAAGCGGAGAAGGAGCTCGAGCGCGTAGAAGACGCTCGTCGCCGGCAGCCGTCTCACGTGCGACGGATCATCCGGAGCGCTTCAATTTCCCATGGCGCTTCGCATACCGCTCGCCCGTGCGGAAGACCCAAAGCCCGAGCGGCACCGAGACAAGGCCGATCACGAGCAGCGGCCAGACGTCCGCCCAGGCCAGCCCGCCGCCGTTGATGATCTGGTCGCGGTTGCCACGCAACGCGTAGGTCGCGGGCGAGATCTTCGCGATCCACTGCATCCAGTTGGGGAGAACGGAGACGTCGTAGTAGACGCCCGAGACGACGAGCATGAGGCCCTGCGCGACGAAGCCGAGCTGAGTGCCCTTCTCGGGCGAGATCAGCGGCAGGACGGCGGTCATCATCCCGATCCCGATGAACGAGATCGACGCGATCGCGAGCAACGCGAGGGCCGCCCCGTAGTTCGCGTGCGGCACCGAGATGCCGATGAAAGCGACGATCGCCGCGAAGAGGATCGCCGCGCGCACGATCCCGTACAGGACGGCGAAGAGCCCCATCCCGATCAGGTGCACGGGGCGCGAGACCGGCGCCATGAACGTGTACTCGATCGTCCCCTCCCAGCGCTCCCAGGCGACCGTCTCGGTGACGATCTCGAAGATGATCCCGAGGAACGCCCAGATCACGCCGCCGACGAGGAACTTCGTCGCGAGCGCGTTCTGCTCGGCTACCGAGACGTTCACGCCCCGCGCGATGAAGACGATCGTGAGCGTGTTCGCGATCGTCCAGAGCAGGAACGCGACGTCCCACCAGATGTAGCGCTTGACGAGATAGAGGTTGCGCTCGACGACGCCGGAGAGCCCGATCAGCTCGTGCTTGACGACCTTGCTGCGCGGCGGGGCGACAGTGGCCATTACGCGAACACCTCCCTCTCCTTGTCCTCTTCGGTCTCGTCCTCGAAGGTGCGGCCGGTCGCCGCGAAGAACGCCTCCTCGAGCGTGTCGACGCCGTAGCGGTCCTTGACGTCGTCGACCGGCTCGAGGAAGAGCAGCTCGCCGCGATCGAGGATCCCGACGCGGTCGGCGAGGATCTCGGCCTCGGCCATGTCGTGCGTGCAGAGCAGGATCGTCGAGTCGTGCGTCGTCCGCATCTCGCGGATGAACCTCTGCACCTCCTGCTTGGAGCGCGGGTCGAGCCCGGTCGTGGGCTCGTCCAGCAGCAGCACGACGGGACTCGTCAGCAGCGCGCGGGCCAGCGCCACCTTCTGCTGCATTCCGCGCGAGAGGTGCTCCATCGCCTCATTCCGGCGCTCGGCGGGGAACCCGACCCGCGTGAGGATCTCGGGGATGCGATCGCGCGTCATCCTCGGGGTCATCCCGTAGAAGCGCGCGGCGTAGCCGAGATTCTCCGCAGCGGACATCTTCTTGAAGAAGCTCGCCTCGACCGAGACGCGGTTGACCAGCCGCTGGACCGCGCGCTGCTCCCGGAACACGTCGTGCCCGAAGATGCGAGCGCCGCCGCCGTCGTGGAGCAGCAACGTCGAGAGGAGCCGGACCAGCGTCGACTTCCCCGAGCCGTTCTGCCCCAGGATCGCGACGCATTCGCCGCGCTCGATCGCAAACGTCACGCCCTTGATCGCGGCCACGCGCCGGCGCCGCTTGGGCAGGCCGCGGCCGCGCTTCTCCTTACGGACGAACTCCTTGCGCAGGTTGTCGACTTCGATGGCGAACATCTGTTGCTCCTTGGATCGCGGGGCCGGCCGGCACGGTGAGACAGCGCACCCCTCCCGCGGGGGCGCGCGCGCAGACGTGAATCAGCCGAGGAGCAACATCGCGTGACCACGGTACCGGCACGCGCGGATGGATGCAAGACGCGTCATTAGCGCTTCTCGTCTCCTGAGCGAGCGCCTCAATCGGTCCAGAGAATGCTCATCGACTTTCGACCCGCCACGCAGCTTTGGGCCGATTCCAACCCGGGCGGGTTCGTCGATGTGCAACGCCACCGGTAGCCGACCGCCGAGCAGAGCCCCGGATGACCGTACGTAAACCGAGTACACGACAGCGCAACCTTTCGGCCAACGCTACAACTGATGTTCTTGACGCGGAGATTCTGGCTGTGCACGGAGCTATCCCCTGGTCCCCGCGGAGGCACGCACGTTTGGATCGACGACCCCGGCAGGTTAGAGCCAGCGCCGCACCCGACAGCCAATAAGAGCACCGTCAAGGACACGACAACCGACGACCTACACATCTGCAACCGGAAGATCCCCCTGCGACACATGTCCGCAAACCGATGCGGCCGAAGCGTCGTTGGCCACGACTTGACAACGCGTCCGGTGGCTCGCCTATAGTGCTAGCAGGCAGTCGGCGCAGCAGTCGGCGGCCGAGGCAATGGAGCCTCAGGACTGAGTTCGAGTCCTGGGGCTTTTTTCGTGGTCCAACGCGCACTGGAGGCGTTCATGTCGGAGCTGGAGTCCAAGCACTACCTCGCGAACGGCGGCGAGACCAAGCCGGAAGCCCGCGAGGCGCTCGAATGGGCGGGCGAGACGCGCGC
>DHWI01000044.1:2897-3847 GCA_002413095.1 Thermoleophilia bacterium UBA5186 | reverse complement strand
GCCTTCGACGAGTCCGCGTTCGACGAGGGCCTCGGCTTCGACGGCTCCTCGATCCGCGGCTGGCAGGGCATCTCGGAGTCGGACATGCTGCTCATGCCGCAGGCCGAGAGCGCGATCCTCGATCCGTTCACGGAAGCGCCGACGCTCTCGCTCGTGTGCGAGATCGCCGACCCGACGACGGGCGAGGGCTACGGCCGCGACCCGCGCCGGATCGCGCGCGCGGCCGAGGAGTACCTCCGCTCGACCGGGATCGCCGACACGGCTTACGTCGGCCCGGAGTGCGAGTTCTTCGTCTTCGACGAGGTGCACTACGACCTCGGCCCCAATGCCGCGCACTACAGCGTCGACTCGGCGGAGGGCTTCTGGAACTCCGGTAAGCCCGGGCTCGGCTACACCGTGCGCCAGAAGGAGGGCTACTTCCCGCCGGCGCCGCACGACATGCTGCACGACCTGCGCTCGGAGATGGTGCTGACGCTCGAGCGGCTCGGCATCCCGTGCGAGTTCCACCACCACGAGGTCGCCTCGGGCGGCCAGTGCGAGATCGACCTGCGCTTCCAGTCGCTGACGCGGATGGCCGATCAGGTCATGACTTACAAGTACGTGGTCAAGAACGTCGCGCGCCGCGCCGGCAAGTCGGTCACGTTCATGCCGAAGCCGATCTTCGGCGACAACGGCTCCGGGATGCACTGCCACCAGTCCCTCTGGAAGGAGGGCACGCCGCTGATGGCGGACAAGTCGGGCTACGCCGGGCTCTCGCAGCTCGCGCGCTCGTACGTGGGCGGCCTGCTCGCGCACGCGCCCGCGCTGCTCGCCTTCTGCGCCCCGACCACGAACTCGTACCGCCGGCTCGTGCCGGGCTACGAGGCGCCGGTCAACCTCGTCTACTCGCAGCGGAACCGCTCGGCTTGCATCCGGATCCCGATGTACTCCGAGTCGCCCAAGGCGAAGCG
>DHWI01000044.1:2052-2805 GCA_002413095.1 Thermoleophilia bacterium UBA5186 | reverse complement strand
ATGGCCGGCATCGACGGGATCGAGCGCGGGCTCGACCCGGGCGCACCGGCCGACTACGACCTCTTCGAAGAGGCGGGCGTGGACGTGCCGCAGGTGCCGGGCTCGCTGGCCGAGGCGCTCGACGCGCTCGAGGCGGATCACGCCTTCCTGACGAAGGGCGGCGTGTTCAGCGAGGAGCTGATCCGGACCTGGATCGACTACAAGCGCGAGAACGAGGTCGACGTCGTGCGGCTCCGCCCGCATCCCGCCGAGTTCGCTCTGTATTACGACGCCTAGAGGTACCACCATGTTGGAGCTCAGCGCCACAATCTCCCCCTCCGCGCTTCTTGGCGGCGTGGGCGCTGAGCTCCGGCAGCTCGAGGCTGACGACTGGCCGGCTGTTCACGACATCCACCGCGAAGGGATCCGCTCGGGCCTCGCGACGTTCGAGGTGGAAGCGCCTACTTGGGACGAGTGGGACGCGGCTCATCACCGTGAGCATCGGCTCGTCGCAGAAATGGGCGATCGCATCGTGGGCTGGGCGGCGCTCGCGCCCCTGTCGTCGCGGCGCGTCTATGCGGGAGTGGCGGAGGACAGCGTCTACGTCACGGCCGACGCGCAAGGTCGCGGGGTCGGCGGGGCACTCCTCTCGGCGCTCGTCGCAGGTGCGGAAGCCGCCGGGATCTGGACGATCGAGGCCGGGATCTTCCCCGAGAACGGAGCGAGCATCGCAGTGCACCAGCGGTGCGGATTCCGGATCGTCGGCGTGCGCGA
>DHWI01000044.1:0-2023 GCA_002413095.1 Thermoleophilia bacterium UBA5186 | reverse complement strand
CACGATTGTCATAGTTTCCGGGTGAGCCGGAAAGGGTGGAAATCGCTGGGGGCCGCGCTGCTCGAGGTGCCCGGCCTCCTCGGGACGTTCGCGTGGCTGTACGACGGACATCACTGGGGGGCGATTGTGGCCTGCGCCGGAGTTCTCGGAGCCATAGGCCTTGCCGCGTCCCTTCGAGACCTGCGCGCGGAGGAAGGCGTGACCCTCAGCGCTCTGCTCTGGACGTTCTTGAGTATCGGTCTCATCGGGATCGCGGTGTGGGTCGCCCGAACGAAGTTCAACGGAATGGCGTGGATCGCCGCCGCGGCCGGCCCCTTCGCCCTGATTGGCGGCCAACTCGCGATCTTGTCCTACCTCAAGCGACGGCGCGACGACCGGGATGAGGGAGCGCTAGCGAAACCCGACCGCTTTGCAGACCTGCCTGACTACTGGCGGCCGCGCTAGCCGAGTCACGGCATAGGCCATGCGAACGCATCGTATGCAGAAACCGCGGTAGTTATGCGTTACCAGTTCGTCGATTGCCGCTGGGAGCTCGGAAACCCGGACCGCGGACGAGAGCTGTACCTCGCGGGTCACATTCCCGGCGCGGCATTCCTCGACGTCGACCGCGATCTCTCTGCACCGCCCGGCGAGCGCGGGCGGCATCCGCTCCCCTCACAGGAGCAGTTCGTCTCGGCGGCATCAAGCGCAGGCATCGAGGACGGCGTTTTCGTCGTCGCCTACGGCTCGATGGGAGGCGCCGAGCGGCTCTGGTGGCTGCTCCGGCACTTCGGCCACGACGACTGCGCGGTGCTCGACCTCGCCGGGTGGCACGGCCCACTCCGAGCCGGGGAAGAAACGGTGGCGCCGGGCGGCTTCGTCCCGCGCCCACGCACGGGCGACACGATCGAGGCGGACGAGCTCGCCGCGCGGCTGNNTATCCCGGCTCGTGGAGCGAGTGGGAGCAGCGCCCGGAACTGCCGGTCGAGCGCGGCTGACTCAGCTCGGGTGAAGGTCGCGCTCGACGAGCTCGCGGGCGCGCGCCACCGTAATGCCCTGTCTCTGCGCGGCAATGATCGGATGCTCGCCGTCGTGCAGCACGAACGCCGGACGTAGATCGAGCTCGGCCGTGATCACGTCGAGTGGCAGGTTCAGCGTGTCGGGATAGCCGGGCAGGCGGTTCGAGAGCCAACCGAAATACGGATCCTCGTGCACGCGGGCCGGATCGGTCCACAGGTCGACGACACGCTCGAAGGACTGCTCGCTCAACGAGGACCAGGCGCCGTAGCCGAATGTGTCGTCGCCGTCGACCAAAGGGATGTGCAGGACGCCGCGGATGAAGAAGGCGGGGTTGCCGTCGGCATCGGTCCAGCGGCACAGATCCTCGGTCAGCCGATCGGGTTCGCCGTGCGGCCCGTCCCAATGCCAGGGCGCATCGAAACTGAGGTCGGGCAGCCCTGCGTGCTCTTCTCCGCAGCGGCTGCAGGTCCAGGTCGAGCTCAGGCGGCCGCCCCGGCTTTCGAAAAACGGCCCAGGTAGGGCTGCCAGCGGTCTGGGATCTTCGGCGCTGCCAGCTGGATGAAGAGGACGGGCGCGGGCGGGCGCGGGGGCGTCGACAGCGTCATCGAGGCCTCCTCGAGGAGCCGGTTCCCCTTCTTGTGGTTGCACGGCGCGCAGGACGTCACGACGTTCTCCCACACGGAGTCGCCGCCTCGCGAGCGAGGGACGACGTGGTCGAGCGTCAGCCGGCCGGAGGTGCTCCCGCAGTAGACGCAGCGCCAGCCGTCACGCGCGAAGAGCGCCCGCCTGGAGATCTTCCGCTGCACCGCTCGCGGCACACGCACGTACTTGACGAGCCTGATCACGTGCGGCCACGGGAAGCTCGTGGACGAAGAGCGCAGAGGCTGATCGAGGCGCTCGATCACCTCCGCCTTCCCTTTGAAGACGAGCACGTGCGCCCGCCGAACCGTGCACACGTTCAGCGGCTCGTAACTGGCGTTCAGAACGAGAACCTGCTGCATCCTGCGCTGAAATCTAGCAACGG
>DHWI01000165.1:5889-7242 GCA_002413095.1 Thermoleophilia bacterium UBA5186 | reverse complement strand
AGCTACGCGTCGCGGGCGCGCATCGCCGCCGGGCGCACGCCTTCCAGCGCGAGGATCGCCGCGCCGGGCAGCGCGAGCAGCACGGTCACGAGGAAGAAGAGGAACCCGCAGGCGAAAGCGGGGTCGGGGGCCACGCCGAGCTGACCCAGGAAGCTGACGAAGAAGGACTCGCGCACGGCGAGCCCGTTGATCGTGAACGGCACGAGGATCACCAGGAAGAGCATCGGCCCCATCACGTAGTACGGGCGCGGCGACAGGTCGACCCCGACGGCTTTCCCGGCGAGCCAGATCGCAAGGACGCGGAACGCCTGGACGAACAGCGTGAGTGCGAAGACGCCCACGAGCAGGCGCGGGGTCGCGCGGTAGCCGTGGATCCCCTCGTACACCGCCCGGATCGGCTTGCCGACGCGCAGCTTGTCCAGCAGCGGCGCGATCCGGGCGAGCGGCCGCCGGACGCTCCGCGAGAACAGCACGACGGCGGCGACGATCGTCGCGACGACGAACGCGCCCTCGACCCAGAGGTAGGCCCCGACGTCGTAGCGGCCGATCGCGAGGGCGAAGCCGATCGCGGCGAGGACGAGCGTCGCAGCTCCGCCGAGCGCCCGTTCGAGCAGCACGGCGCCGGCGATCGGCCCGCCGGCGCCGGAATGGCGACGCGTCGTCTCGTAGATCCGGGACGCGTCCCCGCCGATCGAGGTCGGCAGCACCTGACCCACCGTGTAGCTGACGAAATACGCGCGCACGAGCCAGCCGAGCCGCTCACGAATCCCGCGCGCGGTGAGCAGAAGCTGCCAACGCCAGGCCATCGGCAGGACGCTCGCGGCCATGATCCCAAGCGAGCCGAAGACGTAGCCGAGCTTCGCGTTGGCGATCACGTGCCCGGTCTCGCCGAGGTCGATCTTCGAGAGCAGGTAGGCGGCGCCGAGGCCGGTGACGACGAGCGTCCCGACAACGCGAAGAGTCCGGCGGCGGGTCACGCGCGGAAGCGATCGTGCACGCGGCGCAGCGCGTCGATCGCGTCGCCGATGTCCGCATCGGAGTGCGCGGGCGAAAGCGGCAGCGAGAGGATCTCCGCGCCGGCCCGCTCCGCGACGGGGAGCGACGGTTGGTCCGGGAACCGCTCGCGATACCAGCTCAGTGTGTGCACCGGCAGGAAGTGGATGCTCGTGGCGACGTTCTCCGCTTTGAGCGCGCGCTGGTACTCGTCTCGGCTCGCGCCCGCGCCCTCGGGGTCGATGCGCACGACGTACAGGTGCAGCGCGTGCGTGTCGCGCTCGTCCCGCGCGAGCGGCTCGATCCCGTCCAGGTCAGCGACCGCGGCGTCGTAGAGCTCGAACTGCCGCGCACGGATCT
>DHWI01000165.1:2223-5806 GCA_002413095.1 Thermoleophilia bacterium UBA5186 | reverse complement strand
CCGTCGCCGCGCCGCATCAGGCGAAGATCGCGGATTGCGTCCGCGGCGGCGCCGTCGTTCGTCGCGATGAGACCGCCTTCCCCAGCGGCCACGTTCTTCGTGGCGTAGAGCGAGAAGCAGGACGCCGCGGAGAGCCCGCCGATCTTCCGCCCGCGATACCTCGTCTCGAAAGCGTGCGCGGCATCCTCGATCACCGGCAGACCGAGCGCCCAGAGCGGGTCGAGGTCGCACGCCTGCCCGGCGAGGTGGACGGGCATGATCGCCTTCGTCCGCTCGGTCACGAGCTCGGCGGCGAGTGCCGGGTCGATGTTGAGATCCGACTCGCGCACGTCGGCGAACACAGGCGTCGCCCCCGTGTGGACGATCACGTTCGCGGTCGCGGGCCAGGTGATCGGAGTCGTGATCACTTCGTCGCCGGGGCCGACGCCGAGCGCGACGAGAGAGAGGTGGAGCGCGGCCGTGCCCGACGCGACCGCGAGGACGTGCTCCGCCTGGAGGTACTCGGCGCAGCGGCGTTCGAGCTCCGCGGTGCGCGGCCCTGTCGTCAGCCAGCCCGAGCGCAGGGTCTCCGCGACGGCCGCGATCTCCTCCTCGCCCACCGCGGGCGGCTGGAAGCCGAGCATCGTCTCGCGCATGGCGCCGACCCTACCCATTGCCCGTCTCGAAGCGGACGAGCGCCGCGGCGCGCTCGGCGCGGTCGAGCGCCTCCTCCCTCGTATCGCCCACCGCGAGGATCGCGCCGGCCCGGTCGGGGCCGTGCCTGAGCGGCTCGATCCGCTGGCCGGGGCGGCGGTAGACGCGTACATACTCCACCCCGTCGGCCGCTTCGGCCTCCTCGAGGCCCGACACCGACCGGAGCTCGCCGGGCGGCGCAATGAGAAAGCGCGTGACTGCGGCCGCGGCACGCCGAGCTTCGACCGCGGACGGTGGATCCTCGCCCAGCGCGGCCGCGATCGTCGCACGGTTGAGCGGGAACCCGGTCACGCACTCCGCGAGCTCGGCATCGTGACCGCCGCCGAGGCGCGCGGCGAGCTCGACGACCTGCGGGCCGTTGGCCCCGACGCGAAGCTGTGTGTACGTCGGCCCGTTCTCGATCCCCAAAGCCTCGGCCGCGTGCCGCGCCGTCTCGACGACGCGATCGAGGCCGAGCGCGGTGGACGGGAACACGTGGGCGAGCGCAACCCCGAAGGCTGGGGGGTCGGCGACGACGCGGTCTGTGACGACGACCGCGCGGAAGGTGCCGCGCGACGAGAACCCGACCACGGTCACCTCGGGCCCGTCGACGAGCTCCTCGATCATGCAGCGCTGCGCGCGCGAGGCGCCTAGCGCCGCCGCGACGGCCTGCTCGAGCTCCTCGGCCGTGTGCACGAGCGAGAGGCCCCGCTGGCCCTGTCGGTCTGGCGCTTTGACCACCACCGGGAAGCCGAGCTCATCGTCCGGCGCGGTCACGAGCTTCCAGCGGGGCTGCGGGACGCCGGCTTCCGTGAAGCGCTGGCGCTGCCTGACCTTCGAAGTGGCGAGGACCCCGGCCTCGGGCGAGATCGGGTGCGGGAGCCCGAGCCGTGCCGCGATCCGCGCTGCGATTCCGACCGGCCAGTCGCTGCCCGGTGACACGATCCCGTGGACGCTCTCGGCTTCGGCGAGCTGGGCGATTCCCGACTCGTCCTCAGTGGACACGATCGCGCGACGGTCGGCGAGCGCGAACCCGGGTGCAGCCGGATCGCGGTCGGCCGCGATCACGTACACGTCGGTGTCGCGCGCGGCTTCGAGCAGCCCGAGCTGCGCCGAGCCGGCGCCTAGGACGAGGAGGCGCCGCGAACCGGCCGCGTTTCTCGGTTCGCCAGGATCCCCCTCCACCAGGGCTCATTGTCGCGATACCACGCGACGGTCCGGGCGAGACCTTCCTCGAACGACGTGCGCGCGCGCCAGCCGCAGAGCTCGGCGATCTTGTCCGTCGAGCCGATGTGGCGACGCACCTGGCCCGGCCGCTCGTCCACGTGGACCCGCAGCGAGGCCGGCTTGCCGAGCAGCGAGAGGACGAGCTCGGCGATGTCCAGCACGGAGATGTCCAGGCCCGTGGCGACGTTCAGCACCTCGCCGGACACGCGCTCGATCGGCGCCTCGATGATCGCCTCGATCGCCTCGGCGTCGTCGTCCACGTACAGCCAGTCGCGGCTCGCGCGGCCGTCCCCGTGGATCGTCACCGGCTGATCGCGCAACGCCTGCGTGATGAAGCGGGGGATGACCTTCTCGGGGTGCTGCCGTGGCCCGTAGTTGTTGAACGGGCGCACGATCACGATCGGGAGGTCGTACGTGGCCCAGTAGCTGTACGCAAGCCGGTCGGCGCCCGCTTTCGTCCCGGCATACGGGCTGCGCGGGTTGAGCGGATGCTCCTCGTCCATGGGATCGCGCTCGGCGGTTCCGTAGACCTCGCTCGACGAGATGAGGATGAAGCGCTCGACGGGCGTGGCGCGGATCGCGTCGAGCAAGATCTGAGTGCCCTCGACGTTCGTCGTCACGAACTCGGAGCCGCCCTCGGCGATCGACTTCTCCACATGCGATTCGGCCGCGGCGTTGACGATCACGTCCACCTCGGCGACGACCTCCCGCACGAGCCGCTCGTCGCGGATGTCTCCGTGGACGAACGAGAGGCGCTCGTGCGCCATCACGTCGGCGAGGTTTTCCGGGTTCCCCGCGTAGGTGAGCGCGTCGAGCGAAACGACCTCGTAGGGGGTCTTTGCGAGCAGATGGCGGATGAAGTTCGAGGGGATGAACCCCGCTCCGCCCGTGACGAGAACGCGCTTGGCCATGGCTGCGGCACTCTACTTGCGCCGCCGACTTAGTGGCTCTTTGTTACTAACACGAGTTCAAGCCGTTTCGGCGAGCCTCAAGGGTGGAGCAATGCGCTTTCCCGGACTTTGTGGCTCTGAGCCACAAAGTCCTGAGGCGCCCGTCCCTAGAGCTCGCGCTCGACGGTGTAGAGCGGCCGGCCCTCGACGTCGCGCTGGATGCGGCCGAGGTACTCGCCGACGAGGGCCAGGATGAAGCCCTGGATGCCGAGCACGAAGAGGACCAGGACGCCGAGGAGCAGCGGGCCCGGGAAGTTCGAGTTCTCGATCCAGAAGCCGATCGCGTAGACGAGCAGCCCCGTCGCGACGAGCGTGCACAGGATCCCCAGCGCGACCCCGATCCACTGGATCGGCTGCGGCCAGAACCCGGCGAGGACATGCAGCGCCAGGCGGAGGAGCCGCAGCGGCGAGTAGCGCGACCGCCCTTCGCGGGCTCGATGCGAGACCTCGACCTCCTGCACGCTCGCGCCGCCCGAGAGGATCAGCGCCTTCGTGAACTTCTGCTTGCCGATCGAGCCGAGCATCGGCTCGACGGCGTCGCGACGGTACGCGTTGAAGGCGCACCCGAAGTCTGAGATCGCTACGCCCGTGAACCGGCGGAGCATGCCGTTGATCACGCGGGACGGGACTGAACGACCGACCGGGTCCTTCCGTGCGCGGCGCCGGCCGCTCGCGACGTCGTTGCCGGCCTCGACGGCCTCGACCAGCCGCGGGATGTCCTCCGGCTGGTTCTG
>DHWI01000165.1:0-2120 GCA_002413095.1 Thermoleophilia bacterium UBA5186 | reverse complement strand
CGAAGTTGCGCTTGAACCGCACCGCACGCACACGCGGGTCGCCGGCGTGCAGGCGCTCCAGCGCTGCGAACGTGCCGTCAGTCGAACCGTCGTCGATGAAGATCAGCTCGAACGTGCGAGGGCCAGGATCGAGCGCCGCGATCGTCCGCCGGTAGAGCTCCTCCACCGAAGCGACCTCGTTGAAGACGGTCACCACGATCGAGATGTCGGGCGCCGGGAGATCGGCGTCGGTGACGCGTCCAGTCTCGAGCGCTTTGGTTCCGGCCATGGAATAAAGGATAGTGCGCTGGCGATCCCTCTTTCGAGGGACGCAGGGTCGGCGACCCGCGACGAAGCTGACACTGGCATGTCTGCGGCATCGCGCCATCGACGTTTGCTCATCGTGACCGGGTTCGGGTCCTACGCGCTCGTCTTCATGAGCTTCGTCGTCTTCGAGGTCCCCGGCCTCGGGCTCGGTCACTTCTTTTACATCCCCGTGGCGCTGCTCGCGCTGGCGGGCGGAACGAGACTCGGCCTGCTGGGCGGCGGCATCGCCGCCGCGCTCTACACGCTCGCGATCATCGTGACTCCGCGCCTGCCGACCCGCGACGTCCTCACTGCTTCGACTGCAATCCGCTTCGTCACCTACTCCTCGTGCGGCGTCCTGGTCGGCTGGTTCGCAAACGAGCACCGGCGCCACCTCGAACAGCTTCGCGAGCTCGCGGAACGCGACTTCCTCACCGGCATTCTGAACACGCGCATGTTCGACGAGGCCCTGGCACTTCGTTGCAGCGCAGGCCGCCCGTTCCTGCTGCTGCTCGGGGACATGGACAACCTCAAGCAGGTCAACGACACGCACGGCCACACCGCCGGAAACGGCGAGCTGCGACGGCTCGCGGACACGCTGTCACAGGCGGTCGAGCCCGGCGACGAGCTCGCCCGCGTCGGCGGCGATGAGTTCGCGATCCTCACCGGGGCGAGCGTGGCGGAAGCGGGCGGGCTCTGCGCGCGGCTGCGAGCCGAGCTTGCCGCCGAAGACATTCGGATGACGTTCGGCTGGGCGGCACTGCCGGAGGACGGCATGGGCCCGCTCGAGCTGTTCCGCAAGGCCGACGATCGTCTCTACGCCGCGAAGCTGATCCAGCGCAACCACCACGTTGTCGAGCAGCTGACCCGGGCGTCCGTGGCGACACCCGGGTCCAACTGACTTAGGCGGCCTCTGCGATCGGTTCCGCGTGGACGGGTTGCTCGGCGGCGTGCACGCGACTCTTGCCGATCGCGAACGCTGCGACCGCCCCGAGGGCGACCACACCGGCGCCGATCCAGACGGCGGCGTTCATGCCGTTGACGAACGTGTCAGGCGTGCGATAGCCACCGTAGGCCGAGAAGACCGAGGCGAGAACCGCTATGCCAAACACTCCTCCGAGCTCACGGATCGCGTTGTTCGTGCCAGACGCCTGACCTTGCTCCTCAGGCTTCACCGCCGAGAGAACCACGTTCGCGACCGGCGCCCAGAACATCGCCATGCCGACGCCCGAGATTGCGAAGGGTGCGACCAACTGCCAGTAAGGCGTGGTCGGCGTAGAGATGGCCGCGATCGACCCGAGCCCTGACGCCTGCAAGATCAACCCGACGCCCATGAGCCGGTGCCCGCCGATCCGGTCGGACAGAGCCCCGGCGATCGGCGCCACGAAGAGGGGCATGATCGTCCACGGCAGGATGCGAACGCCGCTCGCGAGCGGGCTGTAGCCCTGGATGATCTGAAAGAACTGGCTGAGCAGAAAGATCGAGCCGAACATCCCGAAGAACATGAACAGGGAGGCAACGTTTGCGAGCGCGAAGGCGCGGTTCTTGAAGAAGCGCATCGGCAGCATCGGCTCCTTCACGCGGAGCTCCCAGACGATGAACAGCGCGAACACGATCGCACCGGCGACCAGTGCCGTGACGATCTCGGTCGATGCCCAGCCCTGTCCGTTGCCGCGCACGAGGCCCCAAACGATCCCGGTCAGGCCGGCGCTTGCGAGCGCCACGCCCGGCAGGTCGAGCTTGGCCGCAGGCCCGTGCGATTCGTCGAGGCGGCGGAATGCGAGCGGGATCAGGACGATGCCGATCGGAACGTTGAGCCAGAAGATCCAGTGCCA
>DHWI01000126.1 GCA_002413095.1 Thermoleophilia bacterium UBA5186 | reverse complement strand
CGGCACGAGCCAGGACGGCTGGATCCAGTCCTCGTGAACCATCCAGAGGAAGTACGCCCGGTAGCCGATCTCGCCCAGAACGGTGACCGGCTCGTCCTGGAAGCGGCTCCGGTAGAGGTCGAGCGCCAGCCGGCGCTGCTCGCTCTCGGCGCGCGCCAGGTAGCGCGGATGGGCGGTCGGGTCGCGCCTGAGCTCCGCTGCGGTCGGCGCGAACCGGTGCACTGCGTTGAAGTCGTGCGCGTAGGCGGGATCGTTCTCGACCTGCACCGCGGTCCGGTGCAGGCCTTCGCCATGGGCGGCGATGAGCAGGTTCCAGCCCTCGCCGAAGCTGCTGACCGCGAAGCGGCCGGTCGCGGCGTGCGTCCAGGCGAGCCACGGAGCGAGCAGGATTCCCGCGCATACCGCCGTCGCAGCTGCTGCTCCGAGTCGCCGCCGGGGCAGATTCTGCCGGGCGATCGCCGCGATCACACCGAGGGGGATCGCAAACAGGAACAGCGGTCGCGTCAGCGTGAGGGCCGCCACGGCCAGCCCGAAGGCGCCCCACCACGGCCACGAGCGTTCCTGCCAAGCGCGGGCGAAGCAGTACGCGCCTGCCGCGACGAGGAAGATCGCCAGGACCTCGCTCAGCACGCGTGGGACGTAGTGTTTGGTGAACGGATCGAGCGCGACTAGGACTCCGCCGAGCAGCGCGAGCCGCTCGTCCCAGATGCGGCGAAGCGTCAGCATCACGAGCGCGGTCGCAAGGCCGATCAAAACGGCCTGCGCGCCAATAAGCACGTCGAGCTCCCAGCCGAGGTTGCCGCCCCCGCTGGCGGCGATCAGAAGCGGGTAGCCGGGCGTGCGGTACGTCTGCCGCTCGACGGCCCTCCGCGCAGGCGTTGGGATCCGCAGCCCCGTGACGTCGACGGCCCCGAGTCGCGTCGAGTACCCGCCGTCGAGCAACGCCCGCGCAGGAGCCATGTAGGTGTCGGAGTCACCGAGATACGGGCCGACGTACGGGACGTAGACGAGTCCCTGGAGCGCGGCGAGCAGCGAGAGGACGACGACCGCAGCGCTGAACCGAACGCTACGGAGCACGCTCGAGGAAAGGCCGGCCTTCGTGCTCGACGGCGCCCGGCGGCGCCACCGCGTCGAAGCCGACGGCCTCCCGCGTCACGTAGAGCGGCCGGGCCTTGACCTCCTCGTGGATCCGCGCGACGTACAGGCCCATCGTCCCGAGCACGATCAGCTGGACGCCGCCAAGGAAGCTGATCAGGACGACGAGCGAAGCCCAGCCCGGAACGATTCCGACCCCCGCGACCCGCAGGATCACGGTGACGATCCCGAACACGAAGGCGCTCAGCGAGACGAGGAAGCCCGCGGCGAGCGTCAGGCGCAGCGGCACGTCCGAGAAGCTGATCACGCCGTCCACTCCGAGCTTGACGAGCCGTCCCCAGCTGTACTTCGTCTTCCCAGCGAACCGGTCGGGGCGCCGGTGCACGACGCCAGTCTGGTCGAAGCCGACCCAGGCGAACATCCCGCGGATATAGCGGTTGTTCTCGCGCAGCGACCGGAAGGCGTCCAACGCCTTGCGGTCGACGAGGCGGAAGTCTCCCGCATCGACGGGCACGTCGATCGCGGCCAGGCGGCGCAGAACGCGGTAGGCGAGCTCGCGCACGCGGCGCTTGACCCGCCCGTCGCCCTCCCGCGCTTCGCGCACCGCGTAGACGACCTCGAAGCCCTCGCGCCAGCGGTCGATCAGCTCCGGCACGAGCTCCGGCGGATCCTGTAGGTCGGCGTCCATGATCACCACGGCGTCTCCGGTCGCCCGGTCGGTGCCGGCGGTGATCGCGAGCTGATGGCCGAAGTTCCGGCTCAGCCGGATCACCTTGACGCGCGGATCCTGCGCGTGCAGGTCGTTCAGGATCCGGAAGCTGTCGTCGGTCGAACCGTCGTCGACGAAGATGAGCTCCACGTCCCCGTCGAGGCCCTCGGCGGTCGCGGCCAGGCGGCGATAGAGCTCCGCCAGCGTCTCCTGCTCGTTGTGCACCGGCAGGACGAACGAGTAGCGCGGCATGCCGCGATGGTAGGCGCTCAGTCGGAGCGCCGTGCGGCGGTCAGGTGCTGCGCGCCCAGCGGAACCGGGCCCAGACGCGCCTCCAGGCGCTGGAGGAATGCGGCTCGCCAGGGGAAGAAGAGGATGTAGCGGCGTTCGAGCGGGTGGAGGCCCGCGTGGGCGAGCAGTTCGCGGACCTTGCGGGTGGAGAGGAGCAGCACGCCCTCGTCGAACTCGCAGCGGGCGACGACGAGTCGTGTGAGGGGGTTCAACGGGTTGTGCTCGAAGACGGCCACGATTCCGCCGGGGCGCACGACGCGGGCCAGCTCGGCTGCGAGGCCGGCACGATCGGGCGGCTCGACGTGGTGGAAGACGTTGACCGCGAAGGCAAGGTCGAACCTCGCGTCGGGGAACGGCAGCGTTCGTCCGTCGTAGGGTTGGTAGTGGACGTTGGGGTTCGCAGCGGCCGCGCGCTCGACGAGCGGCTGCGAGACGTCCACGCCCTCCAGAGCACCGATCTCCGTGAGGTACGGGTGCAGCGACCCCGGACCGGAGCCGACGTCCAGGGCATGCAGGTGCGCTGGGTCGCCGAGCTCCCGGCGGACGAGCTCGAGCAGGGCTCGTGCCTTCGCCTCGAGGTAGAAGGCGTGCTCCTTGCCGCCGAAGCCGATCGCGTCGCCGACGGCCTGCTCGTAGCTGTCGCCGTAGCGGTCGAAGTCCGACACGGAACTATCATCGCTGGCCGTGTTGCTGAAGGGACTTTTCTGGGGCTCACTCGGCGCGCTGGCATGGACCCACGTCGGCTATCCCGTCGCTGCGACCGTCGCTTCGCGGCTGCGGCCTCGTCCCGTGCGCAAGGGCGACGTGCAGCCGCGCGTGAGCGTGATCGTAGCCGCGTGGAACGAGGAGGACGTGATCGAACGGCGGCTCGAGAACCTGCTCGAGCTGGATTACCCGCCTGAGCTCGTCGAGATCGTCGTCGCCTCAGACGCCTCGAGCGACCGCACCGACGAGCTCGTCCAGGCGGTTTCGGCCCGCGAGCCGCGCGTGCGGCTCGTGCGCTGCCCGCGCGGGGGGAAGGTCGCCGCGCAGAACTTCACCGTTCCGCAGACGTCCGGCGACGTCCTGGCCTTCTCCGACGCCAACGCGACGTGGGCTCCCGATGCGCTCGCGAAGCTCGTCCGCAGCTTCGCCGACAGCGACGTTGCCTACGTCTGCGGCGAGCTCCAGCTGCAGCAGCCGGATGGGACGAACCGTGAGGGCGCGTACTGGCGCTACGAGCTGCTCGTCCGCGCAGCCGAGTCGGCGCTCGGCTCGATCACCGGCGGGAACGGCTCGATCTACGCGGTGCGGCGGAACGACTACCTGGAGGTCGACCCCCGCTTTGGCCACGACCTCTCCTTCCCGTACCGGATGGTGCAGCGCGGGCGGCGCGCGGTCTTCGAGCCCGAGGCGGTCGCGTACGAGAAGCCGTCGCGCGACGTGGAGGACGAGTACCGGCGCAAGGTGCGGATGTTCGAGCACTGCTGGCTGATCGTCCTGCGCGGACAGATGTTCGGCGACCTGGATCCGGTCTACCTCGCCGAAGTGCTGTCGCACCGGCTCCTTCGCTACGGCAGCGGGCTCCTGCACGTCGCGCTCTTTGCGACGAGCGCCGCCCTGGCGCGGGAAGGCCGGATCTACGCCGCCGCGCTCGCGGCCCAGCTCGCGTTCCTCTCCATGGCGGCCGCGCGCCCGGGGCTACCCCGCTACTACACGCTCGTCACGTGGGCGACCGTCGAGGCGCTCGCGAACTACCTGCGAAACGGCGTGCCGGCCGTCTGGGAGAAGGCGGAGGGCACGCGATGAACCGCCCGGTCGACGTCGTCGGCGCCGCGCTCGGGCTGGCGCTCGCGAGCCCTGTGCTTGCCGCGGCGGCAGTTGCGATCAAGCTCGAGGACGGTGGGCCGGTGCTCTATCGCCAGCGCCGCGTCGGGCTGGGCGGGCGGGACTTCGACCTGCTCAAGCTCAGGACGATGGTCGTCGGCGCAGAGCATCAGGGCGCCGGCCTGGCGGTCAACCGCGGCGACGCGCGCATCACGCGCGTCGGTCGCGTCCTGCGCCGCCTCTCGCTGGACGAGCTGCCGCAGCTCTGGAACGTCGTCCGCGGCGAGATGTCCCTGAT
>DHWI01000119.1:6638-7551 GCA_002413095.1 Thermoleophilia bacterium UBA5186 | reverse complement strand
GGCGAGCGCAGCCAGCACGCGATGAGCGGTCCCCAGGGCCGCGGCGCCGCTGACGACAGCGACGAGCGTCGCGCCCGCGCCCACAAAGGCGGTCAGCTTGAGCCAGGGGCCGGGTCTAGGCACTGCGCCCCTCCCCGAGCCGCCTGCGCAGATCGCGCAGGGGCCGTCGGCTCTCCACGTCCGGCACGGCGTCGAAGTTGTGAGGTGGCGGCGGCGAGGTCGTGTACCACTCGAGCGTGTCGCCGTGCCACGGGTCGTTCCCACTGCGCCGACCGCTGCGCGCGCTTCTAAACGTGTTCGCGATGAACGCGACGAGGCCGAGCCCCAACAACGCCGACCCGATTCGGGGCAACGTCCCGTACGTCTCGAAGAAGCCGCCGCGGTCGTACGTGAGCGTCCGCCCGGGCGCTTCGAGCAACCCGAACAGCGTCAGAGCGAAACCGCAGACGAGCAGCACGAGCCCCGTCACGCCGAGACGCTTCCCGAGCAATCGCCCGAAGAGCTTGGGCCACCAGTAGAACAGTCCGGCGAGCGCTCCCAGCACGATGGTGCCCAGCAGGACGTGGTGGAGCAGTGAGACGACAAACGGGTGGTGACTGACGCGCCAGTCCCCGGGGCCCAGCGCGAGCACCACGACGACGGTCGTGCCGGCGGCGAGCACAGCGGCGGCGCCGGCCAGGTACAGCGACGCCGTGCCCGGGCGGCGGCGCCTCGGAAGCGAGAGCAGCTCGGCAGCGATCCCCACGATCGGCAGGAGCGAGAGGTAGAGCTCCGGATGGCCGAGCACCCAGAACACGTATCGATTCGGGGGCGAACCTGCGTCGACGAGCACGTGCGACCGGGTCTTCCGATCCACGAGCAGAACGACGAGCAGTGCGGCGAGCAGCGCGAACGACACGAGCAGAAGGACGGC
>DHWI01000119.1:0-6607 GCA_002413095.1 Thermoleophilia bacterium UBA5186 | reverse complement strand
CTGGCCGCGATCGTGGCGACGACGTCCGCCGCCATAGCCGCCAGACCGACGACGACGACGAGGAGGCCGACGATCCAGACGTCCTTGCGGCTGCCGTCGAGCGTCTCTGGGAGCGGCGCATAGCTCGCGCCGTCCCAGCCGAGGATGAGTGTGAGGCCGCCGAGCGCGTACAGCCAATAGCCGGTCGCTGCGAGCCGCGGCAGCGCGTTCTTCTTGGCCCCGACTTGCAGCGGCACGATCGCCGTGCCGAGGCCGAGCAGCAACGGGACGAGGACGCAGAACGTCAGCACGATGCCTTGCATCGACGCGAGGTCGTCATAGCTCCGTGCGAGCGCAGCGTGACTGGGGTTGTCAAAGCGGTTTCGCAACAGGAGGGCCAGAACGCAGTCAAGGCCCAGAAAGCCGACTGCCGTGCAAACGGCGAGCGCGCCGACACGCTTGTGGTCTGCGGACGTGACCCAGGCGGCGACCTTCCCGCGCTTCCAGTCCGAACGGTACTGCGTCACGGTTTCGGTTCTCGTCGCCACCGGCGCTGGCATTCTACGAGTCATGATCGAGCGTTCGCGGGTAGAGGTGCCGGGCCATGTGGCGCGTCCGTTTCAGGTCTACCTGAACGGCGTTCAGCAGCAGGAAGGTCGCGATTTTCGGCATGAGGGGAACGCGCTCGTGTTCGACCGACCGCTGGAGGAGGAGGGCCACCTCGGCTTCATCCGCTGGCTCTCGATGGCGCTCGGGGTCGCGGGCACCTACCGCAAGAACGACAAGGTGGACATCGCCTACGAATCGGGCGGCCGTAAGCTCGTCGAGACCGGCTTGCGTTTCGAACGGCTTCCTACTTAGGCAAGGCCTCGAGCTTGTAGCCGACGCCGTACCGGGTCTGGATGAACGTGTGCTTCGAGGCGCGGCGGTCGATCTTCTCGCGCAGCCTCCGGACGAAGACGTCCACGGTCCGGTCGCGATGCGTCTCGCGGCGTCCCCAAAGCTTCTGCAGCAACTCGTCGCGAGTCGTCACGCGGCCCTGCTCCAGGGCGAGCTGGTAGAGCAGGCGGAACTCCGTTGGCGTCAGATCGGCGCTTTCGCCGTCCACGTAGGCCTGAACCTCGCGCGGGTCGATGCGGAGCTCCTCGATCTCGATCGGGTCGCCGCGCGTGGGGTCCTGTGATCTGACCCCGCGGCGGGCTGCGGCCTGGACGCGCGCCACGAGCTCCTTCATGGAGAACGGCTTGACCAGGTAGTCGTCGGCGCCGATCTCGAGTGCGTGGACCCGGTCGTGCTCGGTCCCGCGGGCGCTGACGACGACGATCGGCGTGCCGATTCCCTCCGCGCGGATCGCCTCGATCATGTGCCACCCGTCGACCCCGGGGAGCATCAGGTCGAGGACGCAGACGTCAGGTTGCTCGTAGCGAAGCCGCGCGAGCCCTTGGTCGCCGCGCGCGACGCGCAGCGCATCGAACCCGGCGGCCGAGAGGTGCTGCGCCATTGCCTGGGCGATCACCTCGTCGTCCTCGACGATCAGGACTTTCGCCATTCCGGGCAATCATGATGCAGGCGTGTCGTCCTACGACGAGCTTCGCACTGCGTTCACGGCCGCGGTCTCGCATGAGCTGCGCACGCCGCTCGCGCGCATCCTCGCGCTGCTCGAGACCGCGCAGCTGCCGGGCGCCGACAGGGACGCGCTGATCGAGCAGGCCCGCGAAGAGGTCGAGGCAACGCGGCAGCTCGTCGACGACGTGCTCTTCCTCTCCGAGCTCGAGACCGGCCGCGAGGTGGTCGCGCTCGGCTCGACTGAGGCGGGCCCGGTGCTCGAGGAGCTGGCGGAACGCGTCCGCGAGCGCGCCGCGCGCGCCGACGTCACGGTCCGCATGGAGGTCGAGGAAAAGATCCAGCTTCCGCTGCGCCCGCGGATGCTGCGCATGGTCGCCGAGAACCTGGTGGACAACGCGCTCCGTTATGCGGGGCCGCGCGCGACGTTCACGCTGAGCGTGCGACGCGAGGGCGGCCGCCCGGTTCTGCGCGCGATCGACAACGGGGTGGGCGTGAGCGAGGACGAGCTGCCGCGGCTCTTCGAGCGCTTCTACCGCGGCGACCGCGCACGCACGTCCCGCGGGACCGGGCTCGGCCTCGCGATCGTCAAGCACGTCATCACCGCGGCCGGCGGGACCGTCGAGGCGATCCGGCCAGAGTCCGGCGGCCTCGAGATTCGCGCAGTCTTCTAGAAGGTGGCGTGCCGCCAGCCGCTGACGACGATCAGGACGATCACGGCGGCGGCGATCAAGCGGTAGACCACGAACGGGGTGTAATCGTGCCGGCGCACGTAGCCGAGCAGGAAGTCGATCGCGACGAGCCCGACCGCGGCGGCGGCGAGTGTCCCGACCACGAACGGCCCGGTCGAGCCGGCCGGGAGGCTGTGGAGCACCATGTGCTTCACGCCCTTGTAGAGCACGGCCCCGAACACGATCGGGATCAGGAGCAGGAACGAGAAGCGCGCGGCGGAGTCGCGGTCGAGCTTCGCGAACCGCCCGGTCGTGATGGTGATCCCCGAGCGCGAGACACCGGGCATCAGGGCGAGGATCTGCGAGATCCCAATGAGGAAGACCGTCCCGAAGCGCAGCCGCTCGATGCTCCGCTCCTCCGGTTGCCGGTCGGCGATCCAGAGGAGGAGGCCGAACACGGAGAGGAAGATCGCGATCTGCCAGGGCTGGCCCAGCCGCGACTCGATCGTCGACTCGCCGAGCGCGCCGGCGAGCGCGGCTGGGACCGTCCCCGCGAGGATGTACCAGGCCAGCCGCTCATCGTTGTCCCGGATCGCGCGGTGGCCCACGGAGCGGAACCACGCGCCGACATACCGCACCACGTCGGCCCAGAAGTAGAGGATCACCGCGACGAGCGTCCCGAGGTGAAGGGCGACGTCGAAGGTCTTGTTGAAGCTCTGGTGCGTTTCCAGGTAGTGCCAGTTCCCGATCCACGGCACGAGGATCAGGTGACCGGACGACGAGATCGGCAGGAGCTCCGTCAGGCCTTGTGTTATTCCGAGCGCGAGCGCCTGCCAGTCGGAAAGGCGCCCAGCCTGCTCCCCGACGCGCGCCACGGCGAGGACGACCGCGACGGCAAAGAGGACGGCGGCCAGTCCGTAGACCAGCCGCCGTCCGCCAGGTGCTGTCTCCCGAGCGCTCACCGCGCCGGAGCGTAGCCCAGCCGCTACGTGTGGATCCGCTTGAGCGTCTTCTCCGAGGCGACGAGCACCGTCTTCGGCACCGGGGCGAACCGCAGCTTCAGGCCCATCGGCTGCCCCTTCGTCAGGGCCCAGAAGACGAACTTGCGCAGCTCGGACGCGCTGCCCGTCTGCAGCGGGAGGATCACGTAGGTGTAGGTCGAGATCGGATAGGCGGCCCTGAACTTCTTGGCCGGGTTGACGATCGAGATCTCGTTGCTCGAGCCGACCTTGGTCACGCTCGCCGCGGCACCCTTGATCCCGACGATGCCCGGCAGGATGTACTTCCCGGCGCGGTTCTGGACCGAGAAGAACTTGAAGTGGTTAGTGATCGCGTAGGCGACGTCGGCGTACATGATCCCGCCGTTCGTCTGCTTCAGTACAGCGGAGACGCCGGAGCTGCCGCGGCCGCCGACCCCGGTCGGGAAGTTGACCTGGGTGCCCCTGCCGACCTTCGACTTGAAGTCGGAGCTCGCCGACGAGAGGTAGTCGGTGAAGTTGTAGGTCGTCCCGGAGGCGTCGCTGCGGTAGATCGGCGTGATCTTCTCGTTCGGCAGCTTGACGCCCTTGTTCAGCTTCGCCAGACGCGAGTCGTTCCAGCGGGTGATCTTGCCGAGGTAGATGTCCGCGAGCACCTTGCCGGAGATCTTCAGGTGGACGGGCGCGCCGTCGAGGTTGTACGCGACCGACGTCGCCGAGAGGGCCCACGGGATCTGGACGCAGCCCTTGCACGCGCCGAACTGGTCAGCGGTCATCGGAGCGTCACTCGCGCCGAAGTCGACCTGCCGGTTCGTTATCGCCGCGATGCCGGCTCCGCTGCCGACCGGGTTGTACGAGACCGAGTAGCCCAGGTCGGACTTGACTATGGGGATCCAGGTCGAGACGAGCGGGAACACGAACGAGCTCCCCGCGCCCTTCAGGTTGTTGTCGCTGCTCCGCGTCACTGATGCGCTGGCGGCCGCGGCGACCACGAGTGCTGTTACCAGTGCTGCGGCAAGTGCGAACCTTCGCTTCAACTCAGTCTCCTCTCGGCTTTGTCTGCGTGATGCGACGAGGGTGCCGGCCGCCGGTCCGGACGTGGGCTGAAAGAAGGTGGCGGACTGGTGACGACCTGGTGAACGGCTCCGAAACCGGCGTTCCGACGGGTTAGCCTCGCGGTCGATGAGCGCCGCGCCCTCCGCGCTTCCTGCCCGCGCGCCCAGACGCGCGGGCGATCGCATCGCCGACGTCCTCTTCCATGGCGCGACGCTGGTTCCGGCACTCGCTGCGCTCGCGCTAGTCCTCGCGATCGCGTGGAAGGTTGCGGACGGCTCGCGCCTCGCGTTTCACAAGTTCGGGCTCGGTTTCGTCACCTCGGCGGCCTGGGACCCGGTCAAGGGCGTCTTCGGCGCGCGCGACTTCATCCTCGGCACCGCGTTCACGTCCGTGATCGCGCTCGTACTCGCGACGCCGATCGCGATCGCCATCGGCCTCTTCCTGAGCGAGCTGGCGCCGCGCGGCGTTCGCGACGTGATCGGTGCGCTCGTCGAGTTGCTCGCGGCAATCCCGAGCGTGGTGGTGGGTCTGTGGGGGATCCTCGTGCTCGGGCCGTTCCTCGCGAGGCACCTCGACCCGGTGCTGCACGGCGCCCTCGGCTGGACGCCGTTCTTCAAGGGCGACATCCCGTCGGCCGGGACGGGGATGCTGACCGCCGCCGTCGTGCTGACGATCATGGTCGTCCCGATCGTGGCGAGCATCAGCCGCGAGCTCTTCCAGAGCGTCCCGCGCGAGCTCGAGGAAGGCGCGCTCGCCCTCGGGCTGACGCGCTGGGAGATGGTGCGGGGCGTCGTGGTGCCGTCGGCGCGGCCCGGCATCGCGGCGGCCGTCATCCTCGGGCTCGGACGCGCCGTGGGCGAGGCGATCGCAGTCACGCAGGTCATAGGCGGCTTCTCCGGGTTCAGCCTGTCGCTCTTCAAGCCGGGGGACACGCTCGCGAGCCGGATCGCCAGCCAGTACCAGGGCGCGGCGACCGACCTGCAGGTCTCGGCGCTCGTGTACCTGGCCGCGATCCTCCTCGCGATCTCGCTCGTCGTGAACCTGCTCGCGCAGGTAATCGTCAGGCGCTTCGAGTTCCAGCGGACGGGCGGGACTTGAGCGCGGCCGCTCCCTGGGGCCGGCCGAGCCCGCGCCTGCGCCGCCGCAAGGCCGTCAACCTCCTGATGGAGGCGCTCGCGACCGTGGCGGCGCTCATCGCGGTCGCGCTCCTCGGGACGGTCGTCGTCTCCGTGCTCCGGCGTGGCCTGCCGGCAATCAGCCTCGACTTCTTCACGAAGCCGCCGGCGGGCTTCGGCGCGACCGGCGGCGGCCTCGCGAACGCGTTCGCGGGGAGTCTCGTGATCGTCGCGGTCGCGGCGCTCATGGCGCTCCCGGTGGGCGTGCTGACCGCGCTCTACCTGTCGGAGTTCGCGCCCAAGCGCCTGGAGCAGACGATCCGCCTCGCGCTCGACGTCTTGAACGGGATCCCCTCGATCGTGATCGGGATCTTCGTCTTCGGGATCCTCGTGCTCTCGCACCAGCAGAGCGGTCTCGCAGGCTCGTTCGCGCTCGCGATCATCATGCTGCCGCTGATCGCACGCTCGACGCAGGAGGTGCTGCGCGTCGTCCCGGAGACGCTGCGCGAGGCGAGCTACGCCCTCGGGATCAGCCGCTGGCGGACGGTCGTCGGGATCATCCTGCCCGCGTCGATCGGCGGCATCCTGACTGGGACGATGCTCGCGATCGCGCGAGCCGCTGGGGAGACCGCGCCGCTTCTCTTCACTTCGTCGCTCACCGCGCCGTTCATCACGTGGGATCCGCGCCAGCCGCTCCAGTCGGTGCCGCTGACGATCTTCGAGCTGTCGGAGTCGCCCGACCCGCTCGATCACGCGCGGGCCTGGGCCGCGGCGCTGGCGCTGATCGCCTTTGTGCTGTTCGCGAGCCTGCTCTCGCGGGCGCTGCTGGCCCGGAGCCGCCGGAAGCTGGGGCAGGTCGGATGACCGATACGATCACGCGCGTGGGCCGGGTGGAGATCGCGCAGCGCGACGAAACCCCCGCGCCGACTCGGCAGGAGGTCGTCTTCGACATCCGGAACCTGACCGTCCGCTACGGGCGCACGACGGCGATTCGCGACGTCAGCTTCGAGATCTACCGCAACCTGGTCACGGCCGTCATCGGCCCGTCGGGCTGCGGCAAGTCCACGTTCATCCGCTCGCTGAACCGGATGAACGACCTCGTGCCGAGCGCGAAGGTCGAGGGCGAGGTCGTCTACCTCGGGAAGAACCTGTACGACCGCGACGTCGATCCGGTCGAGGTGCGGCGCTGGATCGGCATGGTCTTCCAGAAGCCGAATCCGTTTCCGAAGTCGATCTACGACAACGT
>DHWI01000226.1:16477-17975 GCA_002413095.1 Thermoleophilia bacterium UBA5186 | reverse complement strand
ACGAGCAGCAGGTAGACGCCGACCAGCGCGAACGGATCCACCAACCACTTGAACAGGCGTATCCCGCCGCGGCCGTACCTGGCCCGGAGGTCGGACTGGGTCAGCGCGAGCAGCAGCTCCGCGCGACGGCGAAACGAGCGCCGTTCGCGTGAGACTCGGTCGGCTGCGCGCCCGGGGGATGCTGCCGCGGTTCGGACGCCTTGCACCCGGATACCGTAGACGCATGGAACGACTCGGGGCTACCGCGAGGTGTAGACGCGCTGCTTCAGCGCGAGCACGTTCGCGACGTACTGCTTCGTCTCGTTGAGCAGTCCGCGCTTCCGTACGGAGTAAGGGCCCTGCGCGTACGCGGCGAGGGCGAGCCGCTCGTTTCCGCCGAACTCCTTGAACAGCTGCGCAAGGTAGGCGGTGCCGACCCGGACGTTGCCCGACGCGTCGTGGGGGACCGTGCGTCCGATCAGGAACGTCTCGACGTAGCTCCAGGTCTCGGCGGTGACCTGCATGATCCCGGCAGCTCCGTAGGACGACGTGAGGCCGTTGTTGTAGCCCGACTCCATCCAGCCGATCGCGCGGACGAGGCGGGGATCGACGCCGTAGTGCCGTGACCACTGCTCGATCGCGTGGCCGACGTGCGTGGGCTGCCGGATCACGAGCGACGTGGTCCCGCTGCCGGCGACGGTGCGGGCAACCGGGACCTTCAGGCGGGCGCCGGCGAGGAGGAAGCGGCTGGGATCGAGGCGGTTGGCGCGGGCGAGCGCGCCCAGGGTCGTGTGGTAGCGAGCCGCGATCCCCGTCAGTGTCTCGCCCGGTTTGACGCGATGGATCGTCGGCGAGGGCTTCGCGCGGCGCGCCGCGCTGAACTTCGCGAAGGCGCACGCTCGCACCGAGCAGAGCGCCGAGGCGGTCCGTCTCCCGACGACACCGTCCCGTGTCAGGCGCGCGAAGTGCTGGTAGCGCTTGACGGCCTTCTCCGTCGCGCGGCCGAAGTGACCGTCGACGCGTCCGGGGACGAAGCCGTGGCGCTGAAGGAGGAACTGCAGGACAGACACGTCCCAGCCGGCCAGCCCGCGGTGGAGGACGCGCGTGCCGTAGAGCGGCCGCCCGAGCCTCCCGAGCGCGGTGCGCGTAGCAGGGCCGGCGAGGCCGTCAGGCTTCAGCTTCGCGTGCCGCTGGAACGTGCGCACCGCCTTGCGCGTCCCGACGCCCTGGATCCCGTCGATCGGGCCCTTGTAGAGCCCGTGTGCGCGCAACGCGACCTGGAGTCCCGCGATCTGCGGGTTGTACGCGGCAGCAGGCGCAGCAAGCAGCAGCCCGCCCGCGAGGACGACGAGAACGGTGAACCGGCGCATGGGCGGGTCCAGTTCCGCCGGGACGCGTACTTTCCTGCCGGTGGCCCTCTTGGTTCGGACCGATGGGTGACCGCTCCCGCGTGTCGGTAAGGGAGCGCAGACGCCGCGCGGGCGTAGCCCGCACGGCTGAGACGTGCACCGGCCGCACA
>DHWI01000226.1:8181-16431 GCA_002413095.1 Thermoleophilia bacterium UBA5186 | reverse complement strand
GTCACCGTCGGAGTGGCGGCCGTAGTTGCGCTCGTCGCGGCTGCGCTCGAGCCCGCCACGCGCTCGGCCCGGCCGCGCGACCTCGCGTTTTTCGCCTTGGCCGGGTTGATCGCGCCGGGCGCCTCGCAGCTCTTCTACACGCTCGCCATCCGCGATGCGGGCGCTTCGAGGACGTCGGTCGTCGTCGGCGGGGCGCCGCTCGTCGCCGTTGCGATGGCGATCGCGTTGCTCGGCGAGCCGGTGGAGGTCGGCCTCGTCGCGGGCGCGCTCCTGATCGTGCTCGGCGGCCTCGCGCTCGCCGGGGAGCGGATCCGGCCGACGGATTTCCGCGCTCGCGGGCTTGCGTTCGCCGCCGCGACCGCGCTGCTCTTCTCGACGCGCGACAACCTCGTGCGCTGGTACTCGGGCGACGCGCGCGCGAGCTCGGCCGCGGGAGCCGCGACCGCGCTCGTGGCCGGAACGCTCGCGATCGGCGTGTTCGCCCTGCTCTCCGGCCGGCGCCGGCGGCGGCAGCGACCCCTGCGCGCGGCCGCGTTCGTGCCGGCGGGGCTGCTCTTCGGGCTCTCGTACGTGTCGCTCTTCGAGGCGTACTTCCGCGGCCGGGTCAGCATCGTCTCGCCGCTCGTCGCGACCGAGTCGCTGTGGGGCGTGCTGCTCGCGGCGCTCGTGCTGCGCCGCAGCGAGCTCGTCGGTCCGCGCCTGATCGCCGGCGCAGCGCTGATCGTGGCAGGAGGCGCGTTGATCGGCGTAGTCCGTTAGAGGTTTGGCGTTCCGTCAAGCCCTCTTTTAGGGGGAGGCGCACGGCTGGACACGCCGCTATTGCGCGGGTAGGGCAACCGCATGAGCATCGAAGACGAGTACGGCAGCCGCCCCTCGCGGCTCATCCCTGTGTTGGGCGCACTAGCCGCCTGCCTCGGCCTGGCCGCGCTCGCGCTCGCCGTGCTCGCCTACGGCAGCTCGCGGCAGCGCGCCGCCGAAGTGCGCGATCTGCGCGGTCAGGTCTCCGGCCTCGAGCAGCGCATGTCGACGCTTTCGAACCGCAACTCCGCGCTGGCGACCCGCGTCAAGCAGACCGACCGGCAGCTGAAGCGCAAGGACGCCGGGATCGCGCCCCTGGCGGCGCGCGTACTGAAGAGCGTCTTCACGGTCAAGACCGATGAGGGCTGGTTCGGCGCCGGGTTCGTGGCGTGGTCCGACGACACCGGTACGTATCTCCTCACCGCGAACCACGTCGTCGCTCACGCGACCGACCCGCACGTGACGCTCGCGCGCAAGGGCGGAACGTGGGACGGGTCGATCGTGGAAACGGACAAGGCGAACGACATCGCACTCGTGCGCATCCAGGGCCGTCCGGCGAACGCGGCGGCGCTCTGGAACTCGAACGTGCCGCCGCCCGCCCCGCGCGCCGGCGACGAGCTGCTCCTCGTGGGCAGTCCGTTCGGTCTCGAAGGAACGGTCACCACCGGGATCGTCAGCCGCGTGACGAAGAAGGCGATTCAGACGGACGCGGCCGCGAATCCCGGGAACTCCGGTGGGCCCGCGCTCGACAAGCAGGGGCGCATCGTCGGAGTCCTCGTCTCCGGAGCCGGCGAGAACATCAACTTCGTCGTGCCGATCGCCCGCGCATGCGTCAAGCTGCGCCGGTGCGGTTGAGCTTCTCGTTCGTCGCGCTCGCAAGCGCGCTCCTCCTCGTCCCGGCGGCGTCGGCGGCGTCGCCAAACAGCTTCCGCCTCCCCTCGGGAAACATCGGCTGCATCTACTCGGACGCTTCCGTTACGGGACGTGCCTCGCTGCGCTGCGACGTCCGCTTCGGGCTGAAGCCCGTGCCACGCGCGCGGTGCGAGCAGGACTGGACGGGAATCGTGTTCCCGACGGCGTCGAAGCCGAAGCCGGAGTGCGCAGGCGACACCGCGATCGATTCGCGTGCTCGAGTCATCCCGTACGGCGGGCGGTGGACGCGAGGCGGATACACGTGCCTCTCACAGCGCATCGGGCTGCGCTGCACGCGGCGCAACGGCCACGGGCTCTTCCTTTCGCGGTCGAGCTGGCGCGTTTACTGAAGCACGAACGCGACGACCTCGGCCCACCGCGCAAAGACAGCGTCGTGGCCGAGTCCCGGCCAGACGCGTAGCTCCACGCCGGGGATTGCGCGCGCGAGGTGCTCTGCGTGGGCAGCGGGCACGTGGTCGAGGTCGCCGCGGCAGAGCAGTGTCGGGACGCGGATCTCGGCCGGCTCGAACCCCCACGGGCGGGTGAAGATCGCACTCCAGTCCGCCAGGGCGCCTTCCCGCTGAGCTGGATCGTCCTCGTCGTCCTCGGTGAAGGCTGCCGTCTCGATGCCCGGTGCGCGCCCTCCCGCGGAGACGACTGCGGTCACACGCTCGCCGAGCCGCGCCGCACACGCGAGCGCATGAGCGCCGCCGTCCGAGAACCCCACCAAGCCGAACCGCTCCAGCTTGAGCGCGTCGGCGAGCTCGCGCAGGTCGTCCGCGCAGTCCACCACGCGCCGGTTCGGCCGCGGATCGGAGCCTTCGTACCCGGGCCGCGACGAGGCGACGAGACGGACGCCCGGGGTCACGGGCGGGACGAGCTCAGGCGCCCAGCGACCGTGAAAGAAGAGCAGAGGCTCTCCGGCGCCGCAGTCGCGGTACGCGAGCCTGCGTCCGTCTCGAAGCCGAAGCTCAGGCACCGTCGCGCGAGAACGAGAGCCGCAGGAGCGTGCCGCCGCCCTCTGCCCGCTCTGCCGCGACCTTGCCGCCGTGCGCCTCCGCGACCTGCCGCACGATCGCGAGCCCGAGGCCCGACCCCGGCTTCCCGCGCGCGCTCGGCGCGCGGTAGAAGCGGTCGAAGACGTATGGAAGATCCGACTCGGCGATGCCCGGGCCGTGGTCGCGCACGGTCACTTCGCCGTCCTTCACCGAGACCTCGATCTCCCCGCCCGGCGGGCTCCATTTGGCCGCATTGTCGAGCAGGTTCGAGACCGCTCGCTCGATCGTGTGGGGAGCGCCGTGGACGATCGTCTCCTGGAGCTCGGGCTTGATCGAGACGCCCGGTCGATTCCGTTCGGCGCGTTCGATTGCGTCTGCGGTCACGAGATCCAGGCGCACGTCCTCGGGCTCGTCCGGGTGGCGGTCCCCGCGGGCGAGCTCCACGAGCTCGGTGATCAGCGCTGTCATCTCGGTCAGCTGCTCGGTCACGTCTCGCAGCAGCGCCTCGCGCTCCACCGGAGCTATCGAGTCGTCGCGCGCGAGCACCTCGATGTTCGTCCGCAGGCTCGTCAGCGGCGTCCGCAGCTCGTGCGAGGCGTCGGAGACGAGCTGGCGCTGGGCGAGCGAGGACTCCTCTAGCGCGGCCAGCATCGTGTTGAAGCTGGAGGCAAGTCGCGCAAGCTCGTCGCTGCCGCCGCGATCCTCGATCCGGCTCGTGAGGTCGCGGGTCGTCGCGACGTACTCGCTCGCCGCGGTGAGGCGCCGGACCGGCGCTAGCGCCGCGCGCGCGACGACCAGGCCGAGGATGGTCGCAAGCCCGATCCCGCCGAGGACGAGGACGAGGAGCAGCGTGCGGATGCGACGGAGGGCCGCATCTACCTCGGACAGGTCACGCGCGACCTGCACCGCCACGCCTGACGAGACGGTCGGCACGGTCAGGACACGGACGTGCTTGCCTGCGAGCCGCGTGTCGAGGAACTCATGGGTGAGCTTGCCCGCCGCGACGTCCCGCGCCCGGCCAACGGGCAGCGCGTATGGCTCGCCCTCCGGACGGCCGACGGCGCCCGTGTTCGACACGTACTGGACGTAGCCCGCGGATCCACCCGGCGTCTCGTGCGGCAGCTGTACATGGACGTAGCCGTTCTCGTCCGTGAACTGACTGAGGGGGTGCTGCGCGATCGCCGCGGCCCGGGCGCGAAGCGCGTTGTCGACCTCACCGCGCAGCTCGCCGCGTACGATCGCGTACACGGCGGGAGCCGCCAGCGCGATCGCAAGCGCGACGGCGAGGGCCGCCGCGAGCGTCAGTCGCGCGCGGAAGCTCATGCCTCGCGGAGCGCGTAGCCGACGCCGCGCACGGTCTGGATCAGGCGGGGCTTTCCGCCGCCCTCCGTCTTGCGGCGCAGGTACCCGATGTACACGTCGAGCGAGTTCGAGCCGGGGCCGAAATCGTAGCCCCACACACGCTCGAAGATCACCGAGCGCGTCAGCACCTGGCGCGGATTCAGCATGAACAGCTCGAGCAGCGAGAACTCCGTCCGCGTCAGCTCGATCAAGTCGCCGCCCCGCCGCACCTCGCGCGTCGCGGGATCGAGCTCGAGGTCGGCGAAGCGGAGGACCTCCACCGCGCCGTCGGCGGAGCGGCGGAGGATCGCGCGCAGCCGCGCGAACAGCTCCTCGAGCGCGAACGGCTTCACAAGGTAGTCGTCGGCCCCCGCGTCGAGCCCGGCGACACGGTCGGCGATCTCGTCCCGCGCGGTCAGCATCAGGATCGGCACGCGACTCCCCGTCCGCCGCAGCCGGCGTGCTACCTCCAATCCGTCCACCTCGGGCATGAGCACGTCGAGGACGATCCCGTCGGGCTCGAGCTCGCGCGACTCCAAGCGGTAGAGCGCCTCGGAGCCGTCACCGGCGAGCTCGACGCCGTACCCCTCGAGTTGGAGAGCACGCCGCAGCGACTCGCGTACGGCGGGCTCGTCGTCGACGACGAGGATCCGCAGAGCCATTGCCCTAAGGCTTGGAGATCGCGAACGCGAAGGCGCCGGCGCCGGCGGTGCGCGTCAGCCGGATCCCGACGCTTCGCTGTCCGCAAATCGTCAGCGACGTCGACGTGGAGGTCGCGTTGGCCGCCTTGACGGCGTGTCCGATGCGCGTCGTGCCGGAGAAGAGGTCGAACGTGAGCCTGGCGGCGCGCGGGCCCCTTAGGCTGATCCGCAGCGTCCCGTCGAGCGGCGTCGCCACCGTGTACGAGCGAACGGACGTCTTCCGCGTGACCGAGCCGCTGCGGCTCTCGGTGCTCGGGGCGGTCCACGGCGCCACAACGTCCTGCTCGAGCTGGGTGAGCGCCTTGTCGTCCGGATAGAACGTATGGTCGACGACCTCCCACGGCGATTCGGCGACGCCGGCCTTGCGCTGGTTCAGGACGCGGTAGGCCTCCGCCCAGCCCTCGCCCGGATTGACCGTGTAGTTCGGCAGCGTCTCGGCCCCGGGGAAGTAGGCGCCTGCCCTCGTCTTCGCGCAGACTTGCATGTAGGACGCCCAGCGCTTTGCGCCCCAGTCCTCGGCCGACCACGGCGGATTTCGGCGGTTGTTCGCGACGTGGTGGCCGTACTCGTGGGTCACGACCGCTTCGGCCGAGGTGTCGGCGTACGGATCGTCCCCCGGGGCGACGAGCATCGAGTCGCTCGGGCTGTAGCACGCCAGAGCCTGGGCCCCGCAGAGACCCTGCACTTCGTTGAGGGGCGCGAGATAGGCGGTGATCGTCCCGATCTCGGTGCCGTGGACCAGTGTCGCGAGGAAGTTCGCCCAGCGCTGGCCGAGTGCCGGATCCTGCGGGTATGTACTGGAGGCATAGACCTTCACCATCTCGCCCGAGGGAGTCGTGTAGACGCCGCCCCAGGAGGCGCTTCTGGCCACCCGCGCCGCACCGGCGCGGGTGAGCGTCGAGTCCGTGATCGTCCCTGCGCGGGCGATCTCCGAGAGGCGAGGGCTCTGGAGGCGGGTTGTGGCCGGGGTGGCCTCGGCCGCGGTCGCCGCCGCCGCTAGGGCAGCGGCAGCGACGACGAGCAGGCGGCCGAGCGCGCGCGGCCCGGAGGGCCGTGCGGCGCGGTTGAGCAACACGCGGAAGGCAGGCAGGCATTCCGCGCGCCGGCCGGAGTCGGACAGGAGGGTGGGGTTGATGTCCTGTCCCGATACGGCCATGGGAGAACGCTGACAGAGGGCCCTAAGATGCGGATAAGAGCGGCGTAAGAAGTTCATGAATCGAGGGATCGCGGCACCGATTGGCTGCGGACTCGCACTTTAGCCGCAGCTTCGCGCATGTCGAGCCTTCGCGGCGTACCTTCTGGGCGAGATGAAGCGCATCCCGACCGGCGCGGCGGAGGAGCGTTGAGGCTCGGCGTCGAGTGCGCGCTCGTCGAGGGCGACCTCGTCCGTGGCGACGTCGAGATCACGGATGGACGGATCTCCGCCGTGGGCCTGAACGGTCATCCCGGCAAGGGAATCGCCGCTCCGGGCTTCGTCGACCTGCAGGTGAACGGCTTCGGCGGCGTCGATTTCTTCTCTGCCGACGCGCACTCGTACACGCGCGCGGGCCAAGGCGCTGCTGCAGACCGCCGTTTAGACGAGCAAATCCGCCGTCGTGATCTCCTCGGTGAGGAGGGTGCGGAACGGCAGTGGCGACGACTTCACGAGGCGATAGCCGTGCGCGTACGTCGGGACGTAGATGCCCCACACCGGGTGCGTGGCGAATTCGACGGACTTGCGAGCCCGATCCTCCTCGGAGAGCGTCCAGCGCTGGTGGTAGGCGACGGCCCGCTCCTCGCTCCAACCCTCCTCGCCCACGAAGTAGGCGACGTTGACGGGGACGTCGTCGAGCTCGTGGTACGCGTGGACGACCGCGCGGGCGGTGTCCGCGTCGAAGGGGATGCCGAGAGGTCGAAGGGTCTCGGCGGCCTGCGCAGGCCAGTCCTCGCCGAGCGCCTGCACGATCGCGTTCTGCGCGATGCCCTCCGAGACGAGGCACTCGGGCGTGTGGATCAGGAGGATCGAGGCCTCGATGTGCCCGAGCTCCTGGACGAGTCGCGCCTCCTTGCACGAGTGCTCGGTGTGGTGACCGGGATAGCCCTCGTGCGCGACCAGCTGAGCAAAGAAGTACGAGCGGGTCGGAAGATCCGTGTTGATCTCGATCCGGCTCTTGCGGTCGCCGAGGTACCAGTTGTAGGCCGACCAGGGCTGGTCCGTGACGGTCTCGGCGTCGATTCGCTCGCCTGCCGGGAGCTCGACGAGCTTCGAGGTCTCGGCCCGGAGCCGCTCTACCAGCGCGTCGAACGCGGGCACGACCTTCTCGGCGGGCAGCTCCTGCGACCGGTTCCAGGCCTGCAGGCGCTCGGCGAGGTCCCCATCGCCCGGCAGCGCGGCCTCGAGCTGCTCGTGCGCCGCGGCGAATCGCTCCTCGGGAATCGGCTCGACGTCGAGGCCGTAGCAGCGCCGGACGGCGTCTCGCCAACCGACCTGCGTTCCGGCGACGAGCTCCGCGACGCAGACGAGCCCTTCGCCCTGGCCCGCGAGCCAGCGTCGCCGCTGCGGATCCTCGTTCCAGCCCTCGACGTCGGCGAGCAACGCCGCAGCCTCCTCGCCGAGCGCCTCCGGAGCGGCCGGCTCCTCGGCGTCGACCGCGTCCTTCAGCTCCGGCGGACCGAAGTAGCCGTCGATGAGCCCGTCCAGGTGCTTGCCAAGCCGAAGCCCGAGCAGGACGTACCGCTCCGGGATGGACGGCGAGGCCATCCGGAGACCCTAACCCGGGCTCTGATCGCCGCGGACTCTCTCACCGCCGCGTCTACTTAGCCGCAGGCGGCTCGATTCGCACCTTGCGGTTGAACGCGAGGTAACGATGTCGCATGAAGTGCGCCGGGGAGGTCATGCGCAGCTCGATCGGAAGGGCGCTTCGGCGGTCGAACGTTGCGGTGAACCACGCTGGGACGACCGGGTCGAGCCATGACGCGGTGAGCGTATGGGGCGTCTCGGCCAGCACGTGAGCATCGGCGATCCTCGTGCCCCAGGGTGCGGTTGGCTGTGGCAGCAGCGTCGTCGCGGAAGGCGTCCAGGGAGCGCCAGGCTTCGGCCGGTCCCAGCGCCGGGTGCCGATGATGATGCCGGCCGGACCGCCGTGGATCTCGTACTCGAAACGGTCGGGTGCGACGAGCTTCCAGGTCGTGAGGATCGAGTGGCTCGGGTCGGACGCGAGGCGTTCGGAGAAAACGACGGTCCGTAGCCGGCGGAACACGCGCGAGGCCCGCGCAAGAAACTGCTCGCCCTGCGCGGGCGGCCATCGTCCGGCAACGGGAAAGAGAACGGTTCGAGGCGAGCCGACGCCGATCACCTTCACCGCGAACTCCGTCGGCGCGGTGACGGGAAGCGTCGCGGCGTAGCAGCCGTGGCCGCAGGGTCGGGCGGATCGTGTCGCGCGACTGCTCTGGCTCCTCGCCGTGAGCTCCACTTCGAGGCCGTCGACGCCACGGCCCGACTGGCCGACGATCGTGGCCGT
>DHWI01000226.1:5619-8087 GCA_002413095.1 Thermoleophilia bacterium UBA5186 | reverse complement strand
CGAGCTCTGCGGACACGCTCCGGAGCAGCCGAGCCGCGGAGTCGAGCCTCCCGCGGCTGAGCCATCCGAGAGCCACGAGGACGACGAACAGGCCGCTCTTCACCAGGATCGCCCTCCCGTAGCCGGTCGACCACAGCTGCGAGACCGCGGACAGCTCGACCAGCGCCCGCGCGACGCCCGTCAGCGCGAGCGCCGCGACCGCGGGCAGGACGAGCTTCGACCAGCGCGGAGCTGCGTCGCCCTCCTGCCGATTGCGCAGGAGCAAGGCGAGCTGGAGAAGTCCGCCGACCCAGAAGGCGGCAGTGACGACGTGGACGAGATCCGCGCCGAACGACAGCGGTTGAGGGCGGCCGGGGTCGAGCGCATGTCCTGCCAGGGACGGCACGACGAGCAGCGCGAGGGACGCGGCTGCCGCGAGGGTGAGCAGGCGGGGATAGACCGTCGAGACGCCTGCCGCTGCGGCTCCAGCGGCCGCGATCAGCACGGCGATCTCCGTCACGTGGCCGAAGCGCGTCCCCCCAGCATGCGTCGTGTGCAGGAGCGACGATCCGCCGAGGAACACCGCCACGAGCGCGAACGTGAGCGTCGCCGCCGAGACGCGTCGTCCCGCTCCCGAGACGAGGAGCCGGAACATCGCGTTGCCGCCGGCGACGAGGATTCCCCCGAGGAAGAGCCAGCGTGAGACCGCGTCTCCCACCGAAGGCCGCGTGCCCTCGGCGCGGAGCACCGACCGCGGCGCGCCCGCGCCGGTACGCGAGCCGACGCGGAACGCGACGACGCCCTCCTCGAGATGGCCGTCGTCCGAAACGATCCACCAGCGGGCGCTGTAGTCGCCGCGGCCGAGGTGCCTCAACGGGAGGACGAGCTCCCGGCCGCCCGCCGACACGCGCGGCGGCCCGGCCAGCACGGACCCGCCGCTGTTCGAGACGACCTCGTTCCCGGGCCCGGCGTGGATCGCGTCGTCGAAGCGGACNNAGACGAGCTTCGCGTGGGCGAACGCCTGTGGGGCGAGCACCCCGGCCGCGGCGAGCGACGCGATGGGCAGGAGGAGACGGCGCACCGCACCCCATGCTGCATGGAGTGCGCGGGCCCGTGCGGCCTGAGCCGCCCGGGTCCGCGCCTCCGACTCCGACGTCCTAGGTGGCCTTGATCGTGCCCTTCATCCCGGCGGCCGCATGACCGGGGACGGTGCACAGGTACGCCTTCGTGCCCTTGGTCAGCGTGACCGTCAGCATGCCCGTCTTGCCCTTGCCGATCAGCTTCGACTTCTTGCCTGCGATCTTGAAGTCATGGCTGAGGGCGCCCTTGTTCACGAGCTTGAAGACGACCGTGCCGTGAGGAACGATCTTCTTGGAGAGCGTGAACTTGAATTCCTTCATCGTCACGGTGACAGTCGTGGACTGCTGCGAGTTTGCCTTCGGCGAGGCGATCGGCGCGTAGAGGAGCGCGACCACCACGGCGACCAGCGCAAGCGTGAGCGAACGAGCCTTCATGTGTTGACCCTCTCGTCGGAGACTTGTAGGTAGGCAGCGGCACCCAAACGCCGCCGCGCGATTGTTACCAGAGTAGCCCGTTCTTGGCGAGGGCGAACCCCGCCTTACTGTCCCCGAACGTCCTACCGAGGTAGGCGGATGCGGAGCAGGCCCTGCGGCGCCTGCGGGCGCGGCGTCGAGGGGAAGATTCCCGGCGTCACGGGGAGACCCGGCCCGGCGACGGCGCGCGAGAACGTCTGCCGCTGATCCATCCAGAACGACACGGTCTTACCGCGGACCGAGGAGGGCAGGACGAGTCGGAACCGGCCCTGACCGTCGGGCCACGTGGCGGACACTGGGCGCACCGTGTGATCCGCGCGAGCCACGCCGATGAGCAGTCCGTCGTAGACGCCGCCCACGTACGACGTCGTTTCGGGCACCGCCATCGGTCCCGACGCCGGGAGGCGGATGTCCATAGTCGCGCTGCGCAGCCGCTTGAACGTGACGCTCTTGCCCGTGGCGAAGGCGTACGAGGTGTCCCCGAGGGCGACCTGGACGTTCATCGGCACTGGATCTGCCTCGAGCTGGTCGGAGGCGGTGAAGAACGACGTGTAGTTGCCCTGCGAGTCGCTCGGCTGCGAGAACGTCCAGAAGTTTCGGTCGAGCGTGCGCGTGACGACGCTCGCGCCTGCGACCGGCTGCCCACCCGCGTCGGTGATCCTGCCGGACAGCCTGTACGTGAAGAGGACGACGGGCGGCGGCGGGGTTCCGCGCGCGAAGGTCGCGCGGCCGGTGACCAGGATCGTGCCGTTCGCGAGCTTCTTCGCCCGCACGTCGCGGAGGCGGTAGGCCGCGTTGAGCCCACCGTTCGCGCGCAGGAGGCCTACGGCGTCCCGCCGATCTGGGACGGGCTCGGCCTGCTCGAGTACGCGTTCGTCCCGCACGTCGCATCGCCGGGCCATCCGCAGACCGAGGCCCGCGACCGCCTCGCCGAGC
>DHWI01000226.1:0-5545 GCA_002413095.1 Thermoleophilia bacterium UBA5186 | reverse complement strand
TCGTCCGCCGTCTTGCGCGGGAAGCGGGATACGCACGACGGCCACGGCCATTCTCACGGGCTCGTAGATCGCTCGATCATTCGCTCGCGCGAGGGGGTCAAAGCCGTGTCAGTGAGCCTCGTAGTTCTCATGGTCGCGACTGCAGTTCAGGTCGCGATATTCGGGTTGTCGGGCAGCGTCGCCCTTCTTGCCGACCTGATCCACAATTTCGGTGATGCGCTCACGGCGGTGCCGCTCGGGATCGCCTTCTTTCTACGCTCCGCTCGTGGCGAAAAGCTTGCCGGTCTAGCGGTGGTCCTGGCGATCTTCGTCAGCGCGTGTGTCGCCCTGTACGAAACGATCCAACGGTTGGTCCACCCACAGCACCTTTCGCACCTCTGGGCGCTCGCGTTAGCTGGAATCGCGGGGTTCGTGGGAAACGAGATCGCCGCGCAGGTGCGGCTACGAGCGACTTCTTCTCGCTGGACTCGTGGCCGTCGTGCTCGTGCTCGCCTTCGTCGGGCTCGTGCTCAGCGGCATCCGAGGGGTCGTCCCTGGCGGCGGCCCCTCGAGCCCAGGGAGGAGATGAATTCACTCTCGAGCCCAAAGCGTCCCTGCACACCATGCGGGGCGATACTTCGACCGTGGGGGCGCGTGCGCTAGGTCGGATCTTCGTCGTGTTCGTCGCGACGTTCGCGTCGGGGTACGTCGCCGTCTCGGCTCACGCGTCGATCGCCACTCGAAGCGCGCCGGGTGTGATCGCCTATGGCTATCCCTATGCGGCTCAGTGCCCGGGCGCTGGAATCGCGGAGCAGGTGGACCGGTGGGGGATGTACATGTGCAACTGTACGTCGTACGTCGCCTGGGCCCTCACAGCGAACCGCCAGCGGATCAACTGGTTCGTTCCCGGCGCGATGGATGCGAACAACTGGGCGCACGTCGCGCGTCTCGCGAAGCTTCGCGTCGGCACGACGCCGCGCGTCAGCGCGGTCGCCGTCTGGCCGCGCGAAACACGGTTCGGGCACGTCGCGTACGTCACGCGCGTCGACCTGAACGGTGCGTTCGACGTGAGCGAGTACAACCTGCCCGACGAAGAGTGGTTCCGCCCGTTTGCCTTCGACGTCCGTCATGGCGTCCTCCGCGCCGGGGCTGTCTTCATCTACGTGCCCAGACGCCTCGGCTAGCGGGCTCGGATCACGCGGATGTCGCGTACGGCACGGCCCGATCGGCGGCCGCCGATCAGCAGCGCTTCCTGCGGCAGGTAGGCGACTGCTGCGTCGGCGACCGGTGCGGTCGCTGCGACGGGACTGGCCGTGCCAGCCCCGACGTCGACGCGGGTGACCGTCGAGACCGTCTGTCCACTCGCGTCGATTCCGCCCAGGACGTAGACCGCTCCGCCGAGCGCCACCGCGCTCGCGTGGGCGATTGCGACGGGCAGCCGAGCGATCAGGCTCACACGACCCGAAGCCGGATCGAAGGCGTACACGTTCGGGCTCGGCGCGGTCCCGACGATTCCGCCGGCGATGACGAGCCTCCCGGCTTGTGCGGCCACGGCCGCGTACCGGAGACCGTGCGGGAGGCGTCCGGCGAGCCGGACGCGCGTCCCGTCCGTCGTGGCGTAGATCTCCCCGCGCGGCGTGTGGTCGTCGAAGCCGCCGACGAGGTACACCGTTCCCCCGCTTGCCGCTGAGGCGACGTCGGAGAGCGCGTGCGGGAGGTGGCCGACGACCGCGCCACGCCGGGTCGCGAGGTCGAATGCCTGAATACTCGAGCTGCTGTGTCCGGCGCCGCCGCCGAACACGAAGAGCCGTTTGCCGATGAATGCTCCCGCGGCGTCGTGGAACGGTTCCGGCACTGACCCGAGCGCCTTGAGTGCGCCCGAGGCCGGGTCGAGCCGAAACACGCCGTTCGTCGACGAGCCCGCGGCGTCGAGACCGCCTGCGACGAGCGCCGCCGACCCGTAGGCGGCGGCGACTTCGCGCTGCACGGGTGCGGCGAGCCGATAGCCGGCCGCGCGCACGCGCACCGGCGCGCCCGTCGCAGGTGACGGCGTCGCGGTGTGGGCCCCACGTCGAGTAGGCGAAAGCAGGGCGCGCAGGGCGGGCATGCGCCGGGCGTCCGCTGTCCTGAGCAGATCCATTCCGTCCGGGGTATGAAGATACCCGGGGCTCGTTCCAGGAACGTCCGTGTGTCCGTACTGCCAGACGATGTGCCGGGTCTTGATGCTGACAATCACGACGCGATGCCGGAAGTCGTCGTTAATGGCGATCAGCCCCGGACCTATGCGGAGCGCGAGAGAGGGATGGTCGAGCGCGCCGGGTCCAGACGACGGTCCGTAGCGCCAGAGCACGTGACCGGTGCGGGTCATGATGATCGCGTGTCCAGGACGCGCGTAGTCGGCGAGCAGGATCCGGTTGGGCGCGAGCAGCTGCGGGTCGGACGGATACGACACGGGCGCCTGTAGCGCCCAACGCAACTTGCCATTCGCGGCGATGTCGTCGACCCACGAGCCGTTGATCTCGCTGATGAGCGTGCCGCCGTCGGGCAGCGGGGTGGCGCCGTTGACCGCGCCGAGCCCGGTCGGCGGATTGTGTTTGCACACGCCCGTCGTCCCGTACTGGCGCACGATGCGGTGAGCGTGGTCGAGGAAGAGGATGCGGCAGTTGTACGCGTCGGCCACCGTTACGAGACCGTTCGGCAGCAGATAGGCGTCGTCCGGCGTGTTGAGGTAGCCCGTCGCCGAGCTCTTGACGTTGACGTGCCCGTACCGCCAGAGGATGCGTCTGCCCGGGAACGAGATGATCTGGATCGTGTTCTGGTCTTCCTGGTTGGAGATGATCCGGTTGAGCTTCGGCCCGAAGAACGTGTCGTCGTCGAACCGGAACGGCATCGCCGTGTGTGCGCCGGGTGAGGGGTATGACCAGAACAGGTGCTTCGAACTGTTGACGAGCAGTATCCGGTTGTTCCCGCGGTCGGCGATCAGGAGGTAGCCAGGGATCGGGCCGGGCGGATGCAGGCGCGTTACGGCCGGCTTCTTCTTCGTCGCGACGGAGTTCGTCCCGTGATGGGTTGAGCGCCAGAGGTACGCGCCGGATATCGCTGCAGCGAGCGCGACCACCGCCGCGAGCCCGGCGAGGCGGCGTCGAGCCGTTCGACGTCTTCGCTCTGCGCGGCGGGCGGTGCGGGTGCTCGGAGGGCCGGTGCTCAGATCACCGCCAGGCTAGTGGCCGGAACATGAACCTGGCATGAAGCGCGCAGGGTAAGAAGCGGGAGCGACGGGACTCGAACCCGCGACCTCCGGCGTGACAGGCCGGCGTTCTAACCAACTGAACTACGCCCCCAGACGTAGAGCGAAGAGTGTAGCCGGGCGGTGTCGCCGCTAGCCTGGGCGCGTGACGAAGGTCGATTGGATCGCGCTCGGCGTCGTCGCGTTGGCCGCGCTCGTCGGGCTGCGGAAAGGACTCGTCGGCAGCGCGCTCTCTCTGGTGGGGATCGTCGCCGGCGCGATGCTCGGCGCTCGCCTTGCGCCTGCGCTCCTCTCGGGCGGGTCGCGGTCGCCCTGGACGCCGCTCATCGCGCTCGGCGGCGCGTGCGTCGGCGCGATCGCGCTCGAGACCGTCGGGACGATGGCCGGCCGGGCCGTGCGCGGGGCGCTCGTCGTGCCGCCGCTTCGTGCGCTCGACACCCTCGGGGGTGCGCTGCTCGGCGGGCTCGCAGGGCTCGCGCTGGTCTGGATCGTCGGCGCGGGCGCGCTCCTGGTCCCAGGGCAGAACGCCTTGCGGAAGGGCGCGCAGGCTTCCTACGTCCTCCGCAGCCTGAACGGCGTCGTTCCGCCCGGACGGCTGCTGGCCGTGCTCGCGCGCGTGGACCCGTTCCCGCAGATCGCCGCGCCGTCCGGTCCGGTCGCGGCTCCCGACCCGCGCGTACTGCGCGATCCGGCGGTGCGGAGTGCGGCGCCGAGCGTTGTTCGCGTCCTTGGAACGGCCTGCGGCCTCGGTGTCGCCGGAAGCGGCTGGGTCGTCCGCCGCGGCCTGGTGGTCACCGCGGCGCACGTCGTCGCCGGGCAAAACGACACGACGGTGCAGCCGGCCGGGATCGGGCCGCACCTCCCCGCTCGCGCCGTGGTCTTCGACCGCAAGAACGACCTCGCGATCTTGGCCGTGCCGGGCCTTCGCGCCCCGGCGCTCGCGGTCACCGACCCGAAGCCCGGCCACGCGGTGGCGATCCTCGGCTTTCCCGGCAACCGCTCGTTCACCTCGATCGCCGGACGGATCGGACGGACGGCCACCGTCCTGAGCCGCGACGCATACGGACACGGGCCGGTCGAACGGACGATTACGAGCGTCCGCGGCAAGGTCCGGCACGGGAACTCCGGCGGCCCCGCGGTCGACGCAAACGGCGCCGTCGAGGCGACCGTCTTCGCGTCGCGTCTCGACGGCAAGAGCGGCTTTGGCATCCCGTCCGACCTCGTCCGCAGCGCTCTCGCGCGCGCCATGCGGCCAGTCTCGACCGGGAGCTGTTCGTAGCGAGGAACCCTCGGACGGGGGGATATAGAAACTCCTACCGAGCCGATGATCGAGGCACGCAGGGACTAGGCGGAAACCCGCGTACCGCATTACGCGGCCACGGAGCACTGCAGGGCTTCCACTCCCCCTCCTGCCAGGCGTGGGGCGGCTCTCGACAAGCCGCCTCACGCCTCCCCGCAACTCAGCCGAAGAGCTCGAGCACGCCGAGGGGCCGGCGGAACGGCGCCACGACGTAGACGCCGTCGGCCAGGTCGCGCGCCTGGGCGAGCAGGTCGCGCGTCAAGGCAAGGCCGACGCGGGGCGAATCGGCTCCCGCGGTGCGCAGCCGCTCCTGGACCTCCTCCGGCACGACGATCCCCGGCACCTCGTTNNTGCACGCGCTGAGCCAACTCGAAGCTGCGGATCGGCCAGAGCCCGACGAGGAGCGGGACCGGCGAGGTCCCGCCGTAGTGGGCTAGAAAGCGCTCCAGGTACGACAGGTCGAACAGGATCTGCGTCATCGCAAAGCGTGCGCCCGCTTCGAGCTTCCGCTCAAAGCGCTCCAGTTCGGTGTCGAGGTCGTCCGCGGACGGGTTGACCGCCACGCCGGGGAAGAAGGACGTCGGCGCGTCGATCGCCCGCCCGTAGTAGTCCTCGCCGCTGTTCAGGCGCGCGATCACGTCGACGAGCCCGATCGCGTCCACCTCGTAGACGCCCTGCGAGCCCGGGTAGTCGCCGACCTCGGGCGGGTCTCCAGTCACCGCGAGGACGTTTCGGATCCCCTCCGCGTGCGCGCCGAGCAGGATCGACTCCAGCCCGGCGATCGTCGTGTCGCGCGAGGTCTGGTGCGGGATGGTCTCGATCCCGCAGAGCCGCTCGATCGCGATCGACGCCATCATCCCGCTCATGCGCGCGCGCGCGCGCGGGTTGTCGTTCACGTCGACGATGTGGACGTGCTCCGAGGCCTGCAGCTCGCGCGATGCCTTCAGCATTGCCTGATGGTTGCCCCCGAGCGGCGGGTCGAGCTGCACGGAGACGACGAACTCGCCCGCGCCGAGCAT
>DHWI01000098.1:14409-15390 GCA_002413095.1 Thermoleophilia bacterium UBA5186 | reverse complement strand
GGTGCCGGGATGCCCGATCAGGGTCAGGATGGCGCCCGAGCGCTTGTCCTCCTCGATCCCCCACTCCTGGCGCAGCTTGCGCACGGCCAGGTACTCGACGATGCGGTCCTTCACGTCCTCGAGCCCTTCGTGGTCGGAGTCGAGGACCTCGCGTGCCTGGATCGGCTCGAGCGTCTCCTCGGAGCGCTTGCCCCACGGGACGGCGAGGAGCCAGTCGAGGTAGGTGCGGATCATCGAGGACTCGCCGGACTGGTCGCCCATCCGCTCGAGCCGGGCGAGCTCGCGCTCGGCCTGCTCGCGGACCTCGTCGGGCATCCGCGCTTCGGCGATCTTCGTCCGGTAGTCGTCCGCGACGGTGCCGTCGTCCTCGCCGAGCTCCTTGCGGATCGACTCCATCTGCTTGCGCAGGATGTATTCGCGCTGCTGCTGCTGGGCGCCCGACTCGACGTCCTCGCGGATGCGCTTGCGCACCTGCAGCTCAGCGAGCCGTTCGCGCTGCAGACGCACGGCGAGCTCGAGCCGCTCGACGATGTCGAGGGTCTCCAGCAACTCGACCTTCTGCTCGAAGCTCAGGTCGGGGGAGTAGCCGACCGTGTCTGCGAGCGCGCCGGGCTCGGTAATCGAGCGCAGGAACGAAGAGATTCGCTCGTCGGCGTCGCGTAGCTCGAGGATCTCCTCGACGATCGCACGGTACTCGGTCTCGAGCGCGTGGGTCTTCGCGCGCGGCGGATCCTCGTCGGGCCGCTCGTCGATCTCGACGCGCAGGCGGCCGGCAGAGTCGGTCGTCGCGGCGCCTGCAACAGCGCGGTGCAAGCCCTCGAGGGTGACGGCACGGGCGCCGCCGGGAAGTCGCACGGAGTCGAGCACGTTCACGACCGTGCCGACCTTTCCGTATTCGTTTTCGTGCCGCGGGACGAGCAGCACGCGCTCCTCGCCGGCGACGTCGACCGTCAGCGTGACGGTCATGTTCGGGAAGACCAC
>DHWI01000098.1:6217-14266 GCA_002413095.1 Thermoleophilia bacterium UBA5186 | reverse complement strand
GATGGACCGGTACGGGATGTCTCGCTGCTTCATGTTCTGCCTCGACGAGCCCGACCGGCACCCGGCCTTCCGGGCCGCAAACGACCGCACGCTCGCTTTTGCGGCTCGCTCGGAAGGCCGTGTCATCCCGTTCGTGCGGCTCGACCTGAACGAGAAGCCGGTCGAGGAGGCGATCCGCTGCCTCGACCTTGGGGCCTGCGGGATCAAGCTCCATCCACGGGCCCAGAAGTTCGACGCGACGGACGGCCGCCTTCGTCCCGTCTTCGAGCTCGCAGCCGAGCGGCGCGTTCCGATCCTCATCCACGGAGGCCGCGGGCTGCCGCCGATCGCCGCGGGCCTACGGCGTGTCTTCGAGGACGCTCCGGGCGCGCAGCTGATCATCGCGCACGCCGGTATCGCCGACATGGCGTCGCTGGCGGATTGCTTCGCGGGCCGTGCGGGCGTCTTCTTCGACACGTCCGTGTGGAGCCCGGTCGACCTGCTCGAGTTCTATCGCCTCGTCCCGCCCGAGCAGGCCGTCTACGCCTCCGACTTCCCGTATGGCCAGCAGCCGTCGTCGCTTCTGATCTCGCTGCGGACAGCGCGGCTTTCGGGCCTCGACGACACGCAGGTGCGGGACATGCTGGCCGGGAACGCGAGGCGGATCGCGGACGGCGAGGAGCCGAAGCAGCCGACGCAGCCGATCGGTTCGGACATCCTCTCGCAGCCGATGGTCTTCGCCCGGATCCACCAATACCTGTCGATGGCGACGCCGCTCCTCTGGACGCGTCAGGCCGACACCGTCGGCGTGCTCGGCCTCGCGCTGAACGCAACTGACGACCGCAACGGCCGGCCCGAGGAGCTCGACCGAATCCGCGAGCTGATCGCCACCGCGCAGAAGCTCTGGGCGGACTCGCAGCAGATCGAGGACGAGGCGGAGCGGTGGCGCACGAATCGCGTCACGTTCCGGCTCATCCATCTCGCGGACATCCTCGCGGTGACGACTCCGTGATCGAGCTCGAAGTCAACGGCCAGCGGTACGAGCTCGAGGCGCAGGTCGGGCGCTCGCTCGCCGACGTGCTGCGCGACGACCTCGGGCTGATCGGGACGAAGGTCGCTTGCGGGGAGGGCCATTGCGGGGCGTGCACCGTGCAGCTCGACGGCGTCCCGGTGCTGTCGTGCATCACGCTCGTTCACACCGTCGGCCCGCGCCGGGTCACGACGATCGAAGGGCTGCGCGATCATCCGCTGGTGGATGCTTTCGTCGCCGCGGACGCCCTGCAGTGCGGCTTCTGCACGCCGGGCCAGATCGTCACTGCGAGCGCGCTCGTGGCAGCGAACCCGAGCCCGTCGAAGGACGAGATCCGGCATGCGATGGCCGGGAATCTCTGCCGCTGCGGCACCTATCCGAAGATCGAGGAGGCCATCTCGTCATGGCAAGGCTGATCAAGACCGAGAAAGAAGTCGAGGGCCGCTACACCGAGCAGTGGATCGTCGTCGACGAGGATGCGCTCGACCAGTGGCCGGAAGGGCCGCTCGAAGTGGTGGGGCGCGAGGTGCCTCGGATCGACGGGCACGACCGCGCTCGCGGCCTCGCGGGCTACACCGCCGACGTGCGCCTGCCCGGACTTCTCCAGGCAGCCGTGCTCCGCAGCCCGCACGCACGCGCGCGCGTCAAGAGCATCGATCTCTCGCCCGCCCTCGCCGCCGACGGCGTCCGGGCCGCGGTCGGGCCGGACGACATCGAAGGCCTCACAGATGAGCCGGCCTACATGGGCGCTGCCGTTGCCGCGGTCGCCGCCGACACGTTCGGCGCGGCCCGCGCGGCCATCGATTTGATTGACGTCGAATGGGAGGAGCTGGAACCGCTGCTCGACCCCGACGAGGCGGTCAAGCAGGGCTCGCTCCTCGACGAGTCGGTGACGTACGAGCGCGGCGACTTCGAGCGCGGATTGGCGGAGGCGGACGCCGTCGTCGAGGCTGAGTACCGCACGCAGGTCGTCCTGCACAACTCATTGGAGACGCACCAGTCGATAGCGCACTGGGAGGACGGCGGGCTCACGATCTACATCTCGACCCAGTACATCTGGGGCGTCCGGGCCGCAGTCGCCAAGCAGACAGGCCTGCCGGAGGACAAGGTGCGTGTCATCTGCCTCGCAATGGGCGGTGGCTTCGGCTCGAAGAACAGCCCGGGCGACTACACGCCGATCGCGATCGAGCTGGCGAAGCGGACAGGCCAGCCGGTCCGCTGCGCGCTGACGCGGCGCGAGGAGAACGTCGCCGCCGGCAACCGGAACGCGACGATCCAGCGGATCACGGCCGCGGCGCGCGCGGACGGCACCCTCACCGCGCTCGGCGGCGAGTTCGTGAATGCGATCGGCTTCAGCGGCTGGTCGTCCTCCACCGAGGGCCCCATGCAGATGCTCTATGCGTGCGAGAACATGCGGACGGTCAAGCACAGCGCGAAGCTGAACCTCCCGCCGATGGCGGCCTTCCGCGCGCCTGGCTTCGTCGAAGGGACGTTCGGCCTCGAGTGCTTGCTGGACGAGCTGGCGGCCAAGCTCGACATCGACCCGCTCGAGCTGCGGCGGCGGAATTACGCCGACTCCGACCGGATGGACGAGCGGCCGTTCTCCTCGAAGCAGCTCGCGGAGTGCTACCGCCGCGCGGAGCCGCACTGGCAGCGGCGCAACGAGGTACGCGCGAGCTCCTCCGGCCCGTGGAAGCGCGGTGTCGGACTGGCGAGCCAGATCTGGTACGGCGGCGGCGGCCCTCCGTCCTATGCGTGGGTTCGCGTCGGGTCGAACGGCCACGCGCAGGTCGTCACTGCGATGCAGGACATCGGCACCGGGTCGCGCACGGCGATGGCGCAGATTGCGGCGGAGGAGCTCGGAATCCCGGTCGACCACGTCCACGTCTCGCTCGGCGATTCCGCACGCGGGCCGTACGCGACCCTCTCCGCCGGCTCCTCCACGATTCCGTCGATGGGGCCGGCCACGCGCTCGGCGGCCGCGGACGCGAAACGCCAGATCCTCGAGATCGCCGCGCAGCGCTTCAACCTCGAGGAGCGCGTGCTCGACCTGAAGGGCGGGAAGATCGTCTCGGCGGACGGCGGCGCCTGGGAACTGACCGAGATCACCGGCCTCCTCGAGGACGCCCAGATCCTCGGCAATGGGGCACGCGGCCCAAACCCGACGGGGATGCGCGTGCTCACCTTCGGCGTGCAGGTCGCCGAGGTCGCCGTCGACGTCGAGACCGGAGAGGTCCGGGTCGACAAGATCGTGGCGATCCACGACGTGGGCCGTGTGATCAACGCGCTCGGCGCGTCCAGCCAGGTCGAGGGCGGGATCATTCAGGGGCTCGGCCACACGCTTTCCGAGGAGCGCCTCGTCGATCCTCACACCGGCCGTGTCCTGACCCAGTCGCTCGACGCGTACAAGCTGCCGACGATCGCCGACGTGCCCGAGATCGTCACCGACCTCGTCGACGTGCCCGATCCGCATCTGACCAACCTCGGCGCCAAAGGCCTCGGCGAGCCGCCGATCATCCCAGTCGCCGCGGCGGTCGCGAATGCGATTCGCGACGCGACGGGCGCCGACGTCCGCTCGCTGCCGATCAGTCGAGAAGAGATGCTGAAGGCTCTACGCGAGGCCGAAGCGAAGAAGCGCGTGCCGGTTGGAACTGCTTCGTCCTAGCTCGCTCGAGGAGGCGACGGCCGCGCTTGGCAACGGCTCGCGCGCGCTCGTGGGCGGGACGGAGCTCGTGCCGCTCGTGCGCGACGGTCTCGTGCAGGCGGACACCCTCGTCGACGTCCGGGATCTGATCCCGCGCGGGATCGACGGCTCGCGCATCGGCGCCGGCACGACGCTCGCCGAGCTCGAGGTCGAACCGCAGATCCCGGAAGCGCTGCGGGAGGCCTGCCGGCTCGCCGCCTCGCCGCAGCTGCGCAACATGGGCAGCGTCGGCGGCAACCTTCTCCAGTCGACGCGCTGCTGGTACTGGCGGCTGAAGTACCCGTGCTACCTCCACGGCGGCGACGTCTGCCACGCGAAGGCCGGCGAGCACCGCGAGCACGCCATCTTCGGCAACGAGCGCTGTGCGTCCGCGCATCCGTCCGACGTCGCGGCGGCGCTCGTCGCGCTGGGCGCGTCGATGCGGACGACGAGCCGCGAGCTGCCGGTGGCCGACCTGTATCGCCTGCCGACCGACGACAACCGAGACGTCGCGCCCCTCGAGCCGGGCGAGCTGATCCTGGACCTGGACGTTCCCACTCCCGACTCGAGTGTCTATCTCAAGGCGATGGAGCGGCAGCGGTACGCGTTTCCGCTCGTCGGCGTGGCGGCGGCGCGGACGGCGGGCACGACTCGCATCGCGCTCGCCGGCGTCGCGCCGATCCCATGGCTGCTTGCCTCCCCGGAGGCGCTCGACGAGGCGACCCCGCTGCCGCGGACCGCGTACAAGGTCGACATTGCGCGGGCGCTCGTCCGCCGCGCGCTCGAGGCGTTGTGAGGCGGGTCGCGACCTTGCTCGCGGTCACCGTCGTGCTGGCCGGCTGTGGCGGGAAGACCCAGTCGGCGGGCGGCGACACTGCGACGACGGCCCCGCCGCCCGCGACGACGACCACGGCCGCCCCGGCGGGCTGCAAGTCCATCGCGGCGCCGAAGCCGAAGGCGGACGGCGGCCAGAAGGCGCCCAAGGCGGCGCTCGAGGCGGCGAAGACGTACTCGGTCACGATCGAGACGAGCTGCGGGAGCTTCACGATCACGCTCGACCAGAAGCAGTCGCCGCACGCGACCGCGGCGTTCGTGTCGCTCGCGAAGTCCGGCTTCTTCGATCGAACGACGTTCCACCGGATCGTGCCCGGCTTCGTGATCCAGGGCGGCGACCCGACAGGCACCGGCACGGGCGGACCCGGTTTCTCGACGCTCGACCCGCCGCGACCGACGGCGCACTACACGCGCGGCGTCGTGGCGATGGCGAAGACGAGTGCGGAGCCGCCCGGAACGGCGGGCAGCCAGTTCTTCGTCGTCACGGCCGCCGATGCCGGTCTTCCTCCCGATTACGCGGTCATCGGGACGGTGACGACGGGATTGCCGGTCGTCATGCGAATCGGCGCGCTCGGGAATGCGCAGGAGCGGCCGACCCGGCCCGTCGTCATCTTCCGTACGTCCGTCGCGGAGGCCTAGACGAGCGTAGGCGCCGTGGTCCTGGCGGCCGGCGCGGCGACGCGGTTCGGCTCGCCCAAGCAGCGCCTGCTGCTGCCACGCGTCCTCGAGCGGGTTCGCGCGAGCGGTGTCGACGACGTGGTCGTCGTGCTCGGCGCGCACGACGTGGAGACGGACGCACGCACCGTTCGCGCGGACGACTGGGAGGACGGGCCGGGAGCATCGCTACGCGCCGGCCTCGACGCGCTCTCGCCGGAGATCGAGGCCGCAGTGGTCGTACTCGCGGACGGTCCGAATCTCGCCGCAGCCGCGATCGATCGCGTCGTGGAGGCGTGGCGCACGAGCGGCTCCCCGGTGCTCGCCGTGAGCTACCGTGGCGTGCGTGGCCATCCCGTGCTCCTCGCACGCGCGGCCTGGACGAGCGTGCCGGACGAGGGCGCGCGGGCGCTCGAACCGCAGCTCGTCCCCTGCGACGATCTGGGCCCTCCAGGCGACGTCGATTCTGCCGACGACATCGCCGGAGGCAGGTTCGACGCCCCTCCCGCAGAATGACGAAAGCCCACATGGCCCTCGCTCCACAGCCGGATCGAAGTCCCGATGAGTCGCCGCTTGCCCGGGCGCGACTCCAGCGGCAGCTGACCGTCGAGGAGGCCGCCCGGCGCGCCGGGCTGAGCCCCGACCAGGTCGAATGGCTCGAGGACGGCCGCGTCTACCGATTCCCGTCGACCGACGACGCGCTCGTGGCCGCGCTCCTCTACGCGAGCGCCCTCGGCGTCGACCATCGCGAGGCGCGCTCCCTCGCGGGACTTCCGGTCACGCCGCTCGTCGGGGGAAGCCCGCGAGGTCGGCTGATCGGAGTTGCGGCGCTGCTGGCCGCTCTCGCCGCGCTTGCAGGCGTGTTCTGGCTCCAGAACGGTGACGTCCCCCGCGGAGGCTCGACGCCCGCCGTTCCGCTGCCGCCGACGTGGAAGATCTCCGTCGACGTTCTCAACGGAAGCGGCGACATCACGTGGACGCGGCAGATGGCGAGCAGGGTCGGCGCGCTCGCGTACCACGTCCAGCACGTCGGACGCGCCGACAAGTTCGACTACCGGCGCACCGCTGTGTACTACGAGCCGGGTGGCGACGCGGTCGCGATTCGCCTCGCCCGGCAGCTCGGCGTCGTCACGAAGCCGCTACCGGGCGGCGCAGACCCGCACCACGTGGTCGTGATCGTCGGACCACACCGCGGCCCTGCTTAGAGCAGCGGGGTCCGCAAGGCCGACAGCTTCTCCTTGAGCTGCGGCGGCATCTCCTCGGCGGCGGCCTGCCGCACGTAGCGGCGCAGGTTCACCTCGAAGCGGTAGCGCTTGCGGCAGTACGAGCAGAGCTCGAGGTGAGCCTCGGCCTCCATCATCTCCGCGTCAGACAGCTCGCGGTCGAGGTACGGCTGCAACACCTCTTCGCATTTCGCGCACGGATCAACGGCCATCGGTCGCTCCCACTGCCTCTTCTGCGAGCTCGCGTTTCAGGATACGCCGTCCTCGATGCAAACGTGACATGACCGTGCCGATCGGAATGTCGAGGATCTGCGCGGCGTCGGCGTAGGTGAAGTCGCCGATGTCGACGAGGACGACGACGTCGCGGAAATCATGTGGAACCGCCGAGAGCGCCGAGACCACGTCGTCCTGCGAGAGCCGTTCGACCACCCGCTCCTCGTCTTGCGCGGGACCGTTCGACTCCTCGAGCTTGTTGTAGAGGAAGTAGTCGCCTTCCTCGAGCGGCTGCGTGTCGGGCGTCCGCTGCTTCTTGCGGCCGCGGTCGATGTTGAGGTTCGTGAGGATCCGCAGGAGCCAGGCGCGAAGATTGGTGCCCGGCGTGAAGGAGCGCCAGCTGCGGAACGCCCGCGCGTAGGCCTCCTGCATCAGATCCTCCGCCTCCTCTCGCGAGCCGGCGAGATGGCGGGCCACGCGATACACCTGGTCGGACAATTCGAGCGCCTCCTCCTCGAATCGCACACGGTCGCGCGACTCGGTTGCAAGGCGCCTCGCGTCGGTTTCCGGGGTGATCTCGCTCATCCCGAGCACCCTAGCAGCGCCTTCCTTAAGGCTTGAACGCAGTGAAAAGCGCCTGCATTCCCGTTAGCTATCGCGCGGAACGGGTACGAGGGTGGCCTACGACGAGGGGAGACAGATGAAGGGGTACACGGTCGTCACGAGCGACGACGCCAAGGTGGGGCACGTCGTCGGCGAGGTTGGCGAGAACCTCATTGTCGAGCACGGGCACCTGATGAAGTCGCGCCGGCCGTTGCCGCGCGCGTTCGCCCACGCGAACGACGACGAGCAGATTGTCAGGACGACCGTTTCGAAGGCGATCCTCGAGGACGCGCCCAAGGTGGAGGCCGACGGCAGCGATCTCGACGAGGCCGAGGTCGCGAGGTACTACGGGCTGGCTGCAGGTGACCCCGCGCCCGAGACGCAGGGCGACGGCGCGATGCGGCCTGACGATCCCGCGCGCTCGATCGAGGCCGATCGCGAAGCGGCCGGGATGCCGGCGCCCGAGGAAGAGCGGATCGCCGCGAGCAAGAACATTGAGGGTGGCGAGCCGGTCGGACCGCCGTCGCCGGGGCTGCTCGGGGATCGAACCCCCGACAACCCGGTCTAGACCGAGACCGTCTCTCGGAAGCCGGCCTTCGTCATCGCGGCGAGGATGGCGTCGCGGTCCGTGCGCTCGTCGTCCCACGCGAGCGTGACCTGGCCCATCAGGTTCGCGTTGGCCCCTTCGAGGCCCTCGTGCCCCTCGAGCGCGTGCGCGAGCCGCATTACGCAGCGCTCGCAGCGGATCCCGCTCACCTGGATCGTCTCGGTCTGTGTGGCCACACCAGAAGTCTAGGGGCCGAAGCGGCGCTCACGCTTGGCGGATCGGT
>DHWI01000098.1:3655-6024 GCA_002413095.1 Thermoleophilia bacterium UBA5186 | reverse complement strand
GTCGCCGAGTCGACGCCTAGGCAAACGTCCGTGCCACAAGATCGGCTGCTGCAGCGTGGGGATCGAGCGCGAGCTGGAGGTCGCCCTCGCACGACGTGGGGTCGAACTCGTCGAGCAGCGGCTCGTCGGCGAGGAGCCTGCGGAGCTCTTCCCACAGCTCGGGCACGTGGACGGCGCGATCGCCGTCCGGGTGGATCAGCTCGGCGCGCGGCCCGAAGCGGGACGCGGCCCAGCGGTTCTGCGCGTAGTCGCCTCGGTGGGCCGGGTCGACTGCGGCCGGCTCACGCTCGAGGGTCCAGCGGCAGAGCTCGCGGATCAGCGCGACGAACGCCGTGGAGCGCGCAACCGAGGTCGGCTGGTCCGGCATCCGGATCTCGAGCGTCCCGAGCCTGGGGTGCGGGCGGACGTCCCACCAGATCCGCGTGTAGTCGGCGGTCACGCCGATCTGCACCAGGCGCTCGACCCAGCTCTCCCAGCCTGCGTACGAGCCGAACGCCGGCGGGCCGCCCGATCGCGGCAGCTCGGCCAGCACGAGCGCACGGTTGGACGCCATCCCCGTCGCGCGTCCGTGGAGATACGGCGAGTTCGCGGACAGCGCGAGCACGAGCGGCAACCACGGGAGGATCGCCTCGAGGACCGCATGGCACTCGTTTGGGCCCGGCATCGCCACGTGCACGTGCAGGCCCTGGACGCCCTGCCGTCGCGCCGAGACGCCTGCGTAATCGACGAAGTCCGTGTAGCGCGGCTCCTGGACGACCGGCTGCTTCTCGGGGTCGGCAAACGGATGCGAGCCCGCAGCGGCGACCGCGAGCCCGTGCGCGGCGGCTGCGTCCCGCGCCGCGCGTCGAAGCGTTCGTAGCGCCGTCCCCGCCTGCTCGGCGTCGGCGCACGGCTCCGTCGCGAGCTCGCAGACCGACGCGAAGAGCTCTGTCTTGACGACGCCGGGCAGCCCGGTCCCGTCGATCGTGCCGACGATCTTGTCGACCTCGCCGACCTGCGCAAACGTCGTCGCGTCCAGGATCATCAGCTCTTCCTCGGCGCCGACCGACAGGGTCGGCCATGTGCCCCAGCCGGCTTCGATCATCGAGCGCGGATCCCGTGCACCGGCCGTCCTGCCGCTTCCCATGCGTAGTAGGACGCGCTCGGACCGAACGAGGACTGGTACTCGGTCACGTGCGGATTGCGGCCGACCTCCTTGGCGCGCTGGGCGTGCCGGAGCAGGTTCGGGTCGTCGCGCTCCTCCCAGACGAGGACCAGGTGAGCCGCGGTCATGAAGTCCGCGACGAAGGTGCAGGCCGCGGCCGGACACGGAAACGGATCGGTCGAGACGCAGGACCAGCCGGAGCGGTCAGCGTCGGTGTCGTCGGTCCAGAGCTCTTCCTCTTCGATGAGCTCTTCGTCCTCGAGCAGGATGCGTCCCGGGTGGGGGAGCTCCGGTTCCATGTTCGGAACTCTAGGGGTGCGCTGCGAAGCCACGGAAGGCCTCGACGAGGTCGCGCTGGGCCTCAGCGGAAAGCGATGCCGCGTCGACGCGGCCGGCGAGCCGGATCGTCGTGCGGATCTGGTCGAGATAGACGTCGCACTTCGTGCAGCCGGCGAGGTGCTGCTCGACGCGGGCGTGCTCGTCCGGCCCGAGGGCGCCCTCGAGATAATCCGTCACGAGCTCGACGACTTCCTGGCAGCTGAGTGCTTCGACCGTACTCACGGTTCCTCCACGTACTCCTCGATCGCCTTGCGCACCTTCGCGCGCGCCCGGTGCAGGAGCACCCGTTGATTGGACTCGGAGACCTCGAGGGCGTTACGGACCTCCTCCGCGCTCCAGCCCTCGACATCGCGGAGGTTGATGACCGCGCGCTGGCTCGGCGGCAGCTCCTCGATCGCGCGCTCGATCACGCCGCGGGTCTCGTCCCCGAGCAGCCGCTCCTCGGGGAGGGTGTCCCACCGCGTCGGCGGCGAGGCCCAGTGGCCCGGCCAGCGGGCGTGCGCGGCGTCGAGGAAGCGATCGGGGTCGACCGCGGGCTCCGGCACGCGGCCCGGGTCGCGGAGCGCCGAGAACGGAACGGTGCGGCCCTCGCGCTGAGCGCGCGTCTTCGCCGTGTTCGTCAGGATCCGGAAGACCCACGTGCGCAGCATCGAGCGGCCCTCGAACTGCTCCAGGCTGCGCAGAACGGCGAGCCAGGTCTCCTGGACGACCTCCTCGGCCACCGCCCGGCTCGAGACGTAGATCTGGGCGACGCGCAGCATGGAGCCCGACCAGTCCGAGACGAGCCGTGTGAACGTCGCCTCGTCTCCCGCTCGCAGTGCTGCGACGAGCTGCGCGTCGGCGGCGGCGAGCTCGGCCACCGTCGGAATCTACCCGCGGCGTAACG
>DHWI01000098.1:2563-3465 GCA_002413095.1 Thermoleophilia bacterium UBA5186 | reverse complement strand
CCGAGGTCGGCTTCGTCGACCACGTGACCGCGCTCGACCTCGAGGAGATCCCCGAGTCGCTGCTCATTCTCGGCGCCGGTCCCGTCGGGCTCGAGTTCGCGCAGATCTTCGCGCGCTTCGGCTCGCGCGTGACGCTCGTCCAGACCGCCGAACGGATCTCGCCGCGGTCCGACGCGGCGGCGGCGGCGGAGGTGGCGCAGNNACCGCGGGCTCCGGCACGCGGCTCGGATCGCGGAGCGCCGAGAACGGAACGGTACGGCCCTCGCGCTGAGCGCGCGTCTTAGCGGTGTTCGTCAGGATGCGGAAGACCCACGTGCGCAGCATCGAGCGGCCCTCGAACTGCCCCAGGCTGCGCAGAACGGCGAGCCAGGTCTCCTGGACGACCTCCTCGGCCACCGCCCGGCTCGAGACGTAGATCTGGGCGACGCGGAGCATCGAGCCCGACCAGTCCGAGACGAGCCGCGTGAACGTCGCCTCGTCTCCCGCTCGCAGTGCTGCGACGAGCTGCGCGTCGTCGGCGGCGAGCTCGGCCACCTTTGGAATCTACCCGCGGCGTAACGAACCCGGGCACCGCGCCGTCAAAGCACGCATGAGCAACGAGCATTTCGACCTGATCGCGATCGGTGGCGGCTCGGCGGCGCGCGACGGCGCCCGCAAGGCGAAGGACGAGTTCGGCGCGCGCGTCGCGCTGATCGAGAGCACGCGGTGGGGCGGGGACTGTCCGAACGTCGCGTGCCGGCCCACGAAGGCGTACCTCGTAGCCGCCGACCTACTCCACGACATCCAGACGCTGGCCCCGAAGGCGGGGATCGAGGTCGGGCCCGCGCGGGCGGACCTCGCCAAGGTGAAGGCGCGGAACGACGCATTCGTTCGACCCAGCAGCAGTGGGTCGAGCGTCTCCG
>DHWI01000098.1:507-2309 GCA_002413095.1 Thermoleophilia bacterium UBA5186 | reverse complement strand
GCCGGCGTCGCCTACGAGCGGCGGGGCGTCGTCGTGGACGAGCACCTGCGCACGACCGCGCCCGGGATCTGGGCCGCCGGTGACGTGGCGACCCGCTATCAGTTCACGCCGATCGCGCAGTACGAGGCTCGGCTCGCGGTGCTCGACATGTTTACCGACGACGCGCCCGCCACGGATTACTCCGCGTTGCCGACCGCGATCTTCACCGACCCGGAGCTCGCGAGCGTCGGGTTGAGCGAGGAGGCCGCGCGCGAGCAGGGACTGGCGTTCGGGACGGCGACATATCCGCTCGCGAACGTGACCCGTGCTCAGTACTACGACGCGAAGCTCGGGCTCTACAAGCTCGTCTTCGACCGAAGCAGCGGGAAGGTGCTCGGGATCCACGTCGTCTGCCGCGGCGCCAGCGATGTCGTGCAGGGCCTGGCGCTCGCGTTGCGGCTGGGTGCGACCGTGGATGACCTCGCGCGCGTCCACCACACGTACCCGAGTTTTGGGGAAGGCGTGAAGGCGGCCGCTGAACGAGCGCTTGCGACGATGTAGGATCCGCGACCGTGCCAGACGTCCTCATATACGGCGACACTGACCGCTCGCCCGAGCTCCGGCACGAGGTGCCGCTGCTGATCGGGGACCCGTTCCTGTACGCCGAGCGGGAGGGCAAGCAGACGATCGTGATCGGCGCGATGGAGATGCCGCGCATCAGCGCGGTCGCGCCGCGAATCGAGTTGCTCCCGCCCGAGGAGTTCGGCTCGGACGAGCTGATCGCCGGTGGGATCGGCAGCTTCCACGAGCTGCTGCTCGAGATCGCTTTGCGCGCGTGCCGCAAGCTCGGGATCGAGCGCGCGACCGTCCCGCACACGTTCCCGCTCGAGCTTGCGGACTTCCTCCGAGCGGGCGGCATCGAGCTCAATCCGGACCGCGATTTCTTCGAGGAGCGGAGGCGCGTCAAGAACGAGGCCGAGCTTGCGGGCATCAGACGGGCCCAAAGGGCGGCCAATGCCGGCATGGGCGCCGCCGCGGCGCTGCTGCGCTCGGCCAAGCCGAACGGCGCCGGGCTCGAGGCCGACGGCGAGCCGCTGACCGTCGAGCGGGTCAAGCGCGCGATCGGCGACGCGTTCGCGGATCACGACTGTGTCGCCGACGAGTTCATCGTGTCGCATGGGGCGCAATCGGCGATCGGCCACCACATGGGCGAGGGCGTGATCCAGGCGAACGAGCCGATCGTGATCGACATCTGGCCGCAGGATCGCGAGTCCTCCTGCTTCGCCGACATGACGCGGACGTTCGTCGTCGGCGAGCCCTCGGACGAGGTGCGCGAGTGGCACAGCCTCTGCAAGGAGGCACTCGACCGCTCGCACGCGCAGGTGCGCGCAGGCGCGAGTGGACGCGTGATCAACGAGTCGGTCTGCGAGCTGTTCCAGGAGCACGGCTACAAGACGCCGCTCACAAAGACGCCGGGTGAGGTGATCGAGGACGGCTTCTTCCACGGCCTCGGCCACGGCGTCGGACTCGAGGTGCACGAAGCCCCGATGCTGAGCCGGCTGGAGACGCCCCCGCTCGTCGCAGGCGACGTGGTCACGCTCGAGCCCGGTCTCTACCGGCGCGGGTACGGCGGACTGCGTCTCGAGGACCTCGTCGTCGTCACCGAGGACGGGGGCGAAAATCTGACCGACTTTCCGTACGACCTGCAGCCGTAACGACCACCGCATGCCGCGGCGGAAGGGACTACAGTCCGGGGTCCCGGGGCATTTTTCCCGGTCCGGATGCCTGCCCCACAGTGGGACAGACCTTCTCGAGGAGGTTGA
>DHWI01000098.1:0-455 GCA_002413095.1 Thermoleophilia bacterium UBA5186 | reverse complement strand
CACAACGCGACGTTCATCCCCGACCTGATCTGGATCGGGCCCGCGCTGTTCTACGGCGGTCTCGTCCAGGTGTTCGCAGGAATGTGGGAGTTCCGCAACCGAAACGTGTTCGGCGCCACAGCCTTCTCGACGTACGGCGGCTTCTGGCTGGGGCTCGGAAGCTTTGTCACCCTGCTCGTGCTGTCGAAGTCGTTCGCCGGGGCGATCACGGCCAACAAAGCGGACGTCCCGAACGCACTCGCATGGTTCCTGTTCGCGTTCGCGGTCTTCAACCTCTACATGTTGCTCTGGAGCCTCCGGGTGAGTGTGAGCGTGTTCCTGGTCTTCCTGACGCTGCAGATCACCGAGATCCTGCTCGCGATCGGCTTCTTCTACGAGGCGCATGGCCACGCGAACAACGGGTGGATCCACGCCGGCGGCTGGGTGGGGGTCCTCACGGCGGCGGTCGCCTGGTA
>DHWI01000038.1:7419-10187 GCA_002413095.1 Thermoleophilia bacterium UBA5186 | reverse complement strand
CGGCCGCGACGTGATCCTGACGATGATGAACGGCACCGACGAGCAGCGGGAGCTGGTGCAGGAGGCAGTCACGCGCTGGTGGGGCCCGCTGATGCAGTTCCACGGCAACCCGATCTCCCGCGAGGAGGATCCGATGTACGTCTGGCGGATCAAGTCGCAGGGGAACGAGGAGGCGCGGCAGCAGTTCCTCGACGGCTACGTCCCGCAAATCTGGGAGCTCGGGCTGACCGTCCCGGATCCGAAGCTGCGCAAGAACGACGAGGGCGTCTGGGAGTACTCCGAGCCCGACTGGGACGAGCTGAAGCACGTCGTCACCGGGCACGGGCCGCGGACACGGGAACGGCTCGACCTGCGGCGGGCGGCGCGCGAGAACACCGCGTGGGTGCGGCAAGTCGTGCTCGCTGACGCAGCGTGATCTACGAGGTCTTCCGGCAGGAGCGGAAGGGCCAGGCGTTTGCGCATGCCGGCTCGCTGCCGGCGCCCGACGCGGCGTTTGCCGAGGTGTACGCACGGGAGCAGTACGGTCGTCGCGGCGAGTCGGTCGCGCTGTGGGTGGTTCCGCGCGACCAGATCCAGCTGATCGACGAGTTCGTCGACGAGCTCGAGCGCAACTACCACCGAGTGGACGGCTATCCCTTGAAGGCGAAGTTGAAGGAGGCGCGTGAGCGAGCGGGCAACCCAGCTCCTGCAGATAGCTGATGACGAACTGATCCTCGGGTGGCGCGACTCGGAGTGGACGGGGATCGCGCCGAATCTCGAGGAGGACGTCGCGTTTTCGTCGATCGCGCAGAACGAGATCGGGCACGCGCGCGCCCTGTACGAGCTCGCCGCGCGCGACCTGGGCACGACCGCGGACGAGCTCGCGTTCGACCGCTCGCCCGACGAGTACCGCTGCGCGGGGCTCGTCGAGCATCGCTTCGCCGACGACTGGGCGCGGACGATCGCGCGCCACTGGCTGTACGAGGCGGCCGACGCCGTGCGGCTCGAGGCGCTGAAGGCCTCGGACGACGCGGAGGTCGCCGGACTCGCCGCGAAGATCGACCGCGAGGAGGTCTACCACCGCATGCACGCGGAGATGTGGGCCGACCGGCTCCGCGACGAGCCGCGCTTCCGCGAGGCGGTCGACGAGCTCTGGCCGCAGGCGCTTGCCCTCCTCCCGGAGGACCAGCGTGGCACGCTCGCAACGCGCCTCGACCTCCCAAGTAACAGTCTGTTACAAGGCGAGAGAGGCGACCATTCCGAGGAATTGACGTCGCTCTGGGAGGAGATGACGATGGTGCGCCGCTCGGTACCGGGAGCAGCGTGGTAACCGCCGCGGCCATCTGGGACGCGCTCGCCGAGATCCCGGATCCCGAGATCCCGGTCATCTCGCTCGTCGACCTCGGCGTGATCCGCAACGTGGACGTGTCCCAGCAGCGGGTGCGGATCGAGTTCACGCCGACGTTCCTCGGATGTCCAGCGCTCGAGGTGATGAAGGGTGCGATGGAGGAACGGGTGCGAGCGCTCGGCGGCGAGCCGGAGGTCGACGTCGTCCTCGACGACTCGTGGTCGACCGACCGCATCACGCCGGCGGGCCGCGAGAAGCTCCGCGCCGCCGGCTTCGCGCCGCCCGCAGCCCGCGAGGCCGCGCCGCCGAAGCTGATCCAGCTGCAGTCGCAGGCGTTCCGCTGCCCGTACTGCGGCTCGACCGACACGAAGCTCGAGAACATCTTCGGCCCGACCCCGTGCCGGTCGCTGCGCTACTGCACGAGCTGCCGGCAGCCGTTCGAGCAGTTCAAGACGATCTGATCGGTAGGCTCGCGGGATGCCGGCCGTCCGGATCACGTACTGCGTCAGATGAGGCTACGAAGCGCGGGCCGTGAGCCTCGCGGAGTCGATCGAGCGTGAGACCGGCGCCGAAGCCGAGCTCGTCCGGGGCGACAACGGGATCTTCGACGTGGAGCTCGACGGCCGCCGCATCTACTCCAAGAAGGAGACCGGCCGGTTCCCCGAGCACGAGGAGATCCTTGCGGAGCTTCGCGGCTAGCGCGCTCGTCGCGGCCGTGCTCGTCGCCGGCTGTGGCGGCGGGGGTGGCGGGGTCCGGCTCTCGCGAACCGACTACGCCAAGCAGGCCGACACGATCTGCTTGAAGTACAACGCCAAGCTGAACGGCATCGCGCGGCCGAAGAGCCAGGCCGATCTGGCCGCGTTCGTCGACAAAGCGGTGCCGCTCGTGAGCGACGCCTCCGACCGGCTCAGCGAGTTGAAGCCGCCTCAGGACGAGCAGCGCATCGCCGACGCGTGGAACCGCGCCAACTCGGAGGTCGTGCGCGCGCTCCAGCAGCTTCGGGATGCGGCCAAGGCGAAGGACCGCCCAAAGCTGCAGGCGGCGCTGGCGGCCGGCAACAAGGCGAACTCGCGCGCCAACACGCTCGCGACGACGCTTGGTATGACCGGCTGTTCCAAGTAGGGCGGTTCGTCTTTGACATAGCAGGAGTGCGATGCATAGCATTCCAGCTATGCCTGAGCGAACCGAGGAGGCGATCCGGCGCCGGCTCGAGCGCCTGCGCGAACGGCTTGGCGCGGAACCGGACGAAGGCTGGCTCTTCGCCCGGATCGCGGCGGAGGTCGCCGAGCGGCGGCTGGCGCTCGGACTCTCGCAGTCCGATCTCGCACGCCTCGTCGGAACGACGCAGTCGGCGATCGCGCGGCTCGAGCGGGGTGGGCGGCCGCCGCGCATCGACACGCTCCTGCGCATCGCGGACGCGCTCGACTGCGAGCTGCTCGT
>DHWI01000038.1:6962-7381 GCA_002413095.1 Thermoleophilia bacterium UBA5186 | reverse complement strand
ACGCCCTCGCGGAAGTCGTTCGTCTTCGTTGCCGCGCTCTGCAGCTGAGCCTCGAGCTCCAGCTGATCCTCCAGCGTCGACTCGGCCGCGCGATCGAAGAGGCGCTTCGACATTCCGATCGCGCGCGTGGGCATGTCTGCGAGCCGGCCCGCGAGGTCGGCGACGTGGCCCTCGAGCGCTGCCGCTTCGACCACCTCGGAAACGAGCCCGCAGGCCTGAGCCTCAGCGGCGGTGAGCTTTCGGCCGCTCGTCATCCACTCGAATGCGCGTGCCGGACCGAGCAGCCGCGTGATGAAGAACGTCCCACCCGAGTCGGGGACAAGGCCGATGTTGACGAACGCAGGGACGAACGCAGCAGCGTCGGAGGCAATCCTGATGTCGCAGGCGCACGCGAGCGAGAGCCCCGCGCCGGCCGCGGC
>DHWI01000038.1:0-6912 GCA_002413095.1 Thermoleophilia bacterium UBA5186 | reverse complement strand
GCGATGTCCCCGGTCGCGTCGCGGAACTCGTTCAGGTCCTGCCCGACGCAGAAGCCGCGTCCCGCGCCCGTGATCACGACTGCGCGTACGTCGTCGGTGCGGGCGTCCTTCAGCGCCGCCGCGAGCGCCTTGTGCATGTCCGCGTTGAACGCGTTCAGGACGTCGGGCCGGTTGAGCACGATCGTCTGCACCGCGCCGTCGCGGCGCACCTCGACCTCAGGCATGCGCGGAGTCTTGCACCTCCGACAAGCGACGTTCGAGGTAGCGGCGGTCGCGAGCGGGAGGGTCGAGGCGGAGTGCGGCGCGGTAGGCATCCGCGGCCTCCTCGTAGCGCCCGAGCCGCCGCAGCAGGTCGGCGCGGGCGGAGTGGAAGAGGTGGTAGCGCGGCAGCTCGAGGCCATCGATCAGCTCCAGTCCGCGCTCGGGCCCGTCGGCCATCGCCACGGCCGCGGCTCGGTTCAACTCGATCACGGGCGAGGCGGCCGCGAGGGCGAGCTCGTCGTAGAGCGCGACGATCTGGGTCCAGTCGGTCTCCTCGAAGCTCCGGGCCTCGGCATGGAGTGCTGCGATCGCGGCCTGCAGCGCGTAGGGCCCCGCGTGCGGGCGGAGCACGGCGCGCACGAGAGCGAGACCCTCCTCGATCTCAGCGCGATCCCAGCTCGACCGATCCTGATCCTCGAGCAGCACGAGGTCGCCGGCCGCGTCCTCCCGGGCCTGACGGCGCGAGTCGTGAAGGAGCATCAAGGCGAGCAGCGCTCTCGCCTCGGCCTCGTCGGGCATCAACCGCACGAGCAGCCGACCCAGGCGAATCGCCTCGGCCGCCAGGTCCCCGCGACCGCCAAAACCCTCGTTGAAGACGAGATAGACGACGGCGAGAACGGCCGAGAGTCGATCCGGGAGAACGTGGTCAGGAGGGACGCGGAACGGGATCCCGGCGGCACGAATCTTCCGCTTCGCGCGCACGAGCCGCTGCGCCATCGTGGACTCCTCGACGAGGAAGGCGCGGGCGATCTCCTCCGTCGTGAGCCCGCCGAGGAGGCGCAGCGTCAGCGCGACGCGGGCCTCCTGCGCGAGCGCGGGATGGCAGCACGTGAAGATCAGCGCCAGGCGCTCGTCGGGGATCGTGGACACGTCCTGTTCCTCCTCGTGGCCGGCCGGGGCGAGCCGTGCCACCTCCTCGAGCTTCTCTGCCCCGCGCCGCTCACGGCGGATTCGGTCGATCGCCCGGTTCCGCGCAGTCGTCGTGAGCCACGCGCCCGGACTTGCCGGGAGACCGTCGCGTGGCCAGCGAACAAGCGCGATCTCGAGCGCCTCCTGGACGGCGTCTTCGGCGAGCGCGACGTCGCCGGTCAGGCGCGCGATCGTGGCCACCGCGCGCCCCCACTCCTCGCGGACGACCGCGGTGACGGTGTCGGCGTCTATCGCTCGACCACCGGCCTGACCTCGATCGACCCGTGCCGAGCGCCCGGGATCTTCGCGGCGAGGTCGACCGCGTCGTCGAGCGAGTCGCACTCGAGCAGGTAGTACCCGCCGAGGGTCTCCTTCGTCTCCGCGAACGGCCCGTCCGTGACCATGGTCTCGCCGTTTCGCACGCGCACCGTCGTCGCCGTCGACGTCGGCTGGAGCTCGTTCCCGCCGCGCATCGCGCCGCGCTTCTGCGCTTCCTCGCCGAACGCGGCGTAGGCGGCGTACATCTTCTTCATGTCCTCCTCGCTCACCGACTCGCGCCCGTTCTCGTCGGCGTAGATGAGTGCCAGGTACTCCATCGTCGTCCTCCTTCGTCGAGCGGCGGCCATTCCACCGCTTCTTACTCTGACGACGAACGGGCGTGGACGAAATCGACAGTCCGGGCTACCGGCCGCGGAACTCGGGTGGGCGCTTCTCGAGGAACGCGCTCATGCCCTCCCGCGCGTCCTCGGACGACAGCGCGATCGCGAACGCTTGGCGCTCGTACTCGACGCCGAGCCGCAGCGAGCCCTCGTACGCGCGGTTGACGGCCTCCTTGGCGAGCCGCAGGGCGACAGGGCTCTGCTTCGCGATGTCGCGCGCGAGCCGCTTCGCTTCCTCGAGCCAGGCCTCGGTGGCGACGACGCGCGACACGAGGCCGAAGTCGAGCGCCTCGCGCGCCGAGAGGAAGCGGCCGGACAGGATGACGTCCATCGCAACCGCCTTCCCGACCGCGCGCGTCAATCGCTGGGTCCCGCCCGCGCCGGGGATTAGGCCGAGGTTGATCTCCGGCTGGCCGAAGCGTGCGCTCTCCGACGCGACGATGACGTCGCAGATCATCGCGAGCTCGCATCCTCCGCCCAGGCAGTAGCCCGAAACGGCCGCGACGATCGGCTTGCCGATCTGCCGGATCGACTCCCAGCGCGCCAGCCGCGCGGAGGTCGCCGCCTCGACCGGGGACGTCTGCGCGAGCATGCCGATATCGGCGCCGGCCGCGAACACGCGCTCCGACCCGCCGAGGACGATGCAACGCACTGCCCCGGCGCGGTCGAGCTCGACGAGTGCGGAGACGAGCGCCTCCATCACGTCGTCCGAGAGCGCATTCAGCTGCTTCGGTCGATTCAGGAGGACGACCGCGATCGGATCGTCGCGCTCGATTCGAACGAGCTCGTCAGTCATCCGGTCAACCGGGTCGAGATCCGCCAGGTGGGATGCCAGCCGTCGGACGCGCGCGTGAACACGTCGACGATCGCGTAGTCGCCGGTCAGATCGCGGCCCGCAAGCTCCGCCTCCCAGGCGAGCCGAAGCCGGACGACGGCGACGTCGCCGAAGACACGTGCCTCGACGTCGGACGGCACGATAGAGCGCGTCTCGATCAACGGCAGCGTCGCGAGCCAGTCGGCCTTCGCCGCGCTCGGCGACACCCCGCCCGCGCTCTCGAGGACGAAGTCGTCGGCAAGGAACGACTCGGCCGCGGCGACGTCGCGCACCCGCACGATCTCGGCCCAGCGCTCCTCGACGGCCTGCAGCTCGTCGCTCATTTCTTGCTCCGTTGGAGGAACGCGTCGATCGCGTCGCGCGTCTCGTCGCTCAGCATCGAGAGCGCGAGCCAATCGCGCGCGTGCCCGACCGTCTCGTTCCAGGAGATGTCGCGCCACCAGTTCAGCTGCTGCTTCGCGTAGCGCGTCGTCTGCGGGAGCTTCCGCGCGAGCTTCTCGGCCACCTCGTCCACCTTCGCGTCGAGCTCCGCCCGTGGCACGACCCAGTTCACGAGGCCCCACTCGGCCGCCTGCGCAGCCGGGATCTCCTCGGACATCAGCACGATCTCCCGCGCGCGCCGCTCGCCGACCATGATCGGCAGCCACTGCGTCGCACCCCCGGCCGGCACCGAGCCGTGCTCGAGCCCGACGTGGCGGATGAAGGCGTCGTCGACCATCACCGCGAGGTCGCAGGCCATCTGCAACTCGTTCCCGCCGCCGACTGCGATCCCGTTCACGCGGGCCAGAGTCGGCTTCCCGATCTCGCGCAGCCGATCGTGCATGTCCTTGAAGGCGCCGAACCATTTCCAGTACTCGGTCGGCTTGCCGACGAGGTCGTCCTCCCAGGACTTGAGGTCGGCGCCGACGCAGAACGCGCGGCCCTCGCCGGTCACGACGACGACGCGAATCTCGTCGTCCCAGGACGCGTCCTCGCACGCGCGCGCGATCTCGCGGAGCATCTGGAAGTCGAACGCGTTCAGGCGCTCAGGCCGCGCGAGCGTAATTGTCGCGCGCGGCGGCGCCTTCTCGTAGCGGATCCGCTCGAACCCGAGCTCGGACGGGTCGAGCGGCTTCGGGGCGGACGGCTCAGCCAATGTCCGCGAACTCGACCGTGAAGCGGCCGCCCATCTCCATGGCGTCCTTGCCGGTCGCCATGAACTCCGGAGAGCGGGCGGCAGCCTTGAAGGCGTCCATGTCTGCGAACTCCCACTCGGCGTAGTAGCGGTGCTGCGGCTCGCCCATCGGTGCGCCGAAGACCTTCCCGTGCCGGAACGTCCCGCCGGGCACCTGCCGGCACAATTCGGCGTGCTGCTCGTAGCGCTCAGGATTGGGCTCGGACTCGTACAGAACCAGCGCTCGAATCATCCGCTTCTCCCCTCGTTGGACGAGGCGCAGCCTAACGCGGTAGGTTCGAGAGCAGGCAGGTATCACCGAAAGGAGACCTACAATGGCTGGAAAGCTCGTCCACTTCGAAGTGCTCGCCAAGGACGCCAACCGCGCGACGAAGTTCTACTCAGGCGTCTTCGGCTGGGACTTCTCGGACTCCGGGATGCCTGGGATCGACTACCGCATGGTTCGGACCGGCGAGGATCAGGGCGGCGCCGTATTCGCCCCGGAGGACGGCAAGACAGAACTGAAGGTGTACTTCGACACCGACGACATCGATGCGACGATCGCGAAAGTGCGCGACGGCGGGGGCGAGGCCGAGGACAAGCAGACGATCCCGTCCATCGGGTGGTTCTCCGGGTGCAAGGACACCGAGGGCAACTCGTTCAGCCTCTACCAGAACGACGAGTCCGCCCCGATGCCGGACGGGCCGCCACAAGGGTGACCGCCGCATACGTGCTCATCTCCCTCGCGGCCGGCGTCGCGGGGTCGATTCAGGTTGCCGTGATGGGCCGCTTCGGCGACCGGATCGGCACGCTGCAGGCGCTGGCGTTCTCCACCGTCGTGACGATGGTGATCGCGTGCGCGGTCCTGCTCGTCGCGCGACGGAGCGTCGACGGCTTTGGCGACGCGGTCCGGTCGCCGCCGTGGATGTGGCTCGGCGGCGCGATGGGCGTCTTCATCGTCTTTACGATCACGCTCGTCCAGCCGCGGTTCGGGACGTTCGCGACGGTGGCGATCTTCATCGTGGCCCAGATCGCAGCCGGGGTCGCGATCGACCGATTCGGCTGGTTCGGTGTGGAGCGGGTCGGGCTTGCGTGGACCCGCGTGCTCGGGATCGTGCTGCTCGCCAGCGGGGCGGTGTTGGCGCTGCGGCGCTAGTCCCGTACGGAGGCGAGGACGCGCCAGCCGGCGAGCGGGAACAGCGCGACGGCAAGGAAACCGACCTGCCACGACGTCAGGCCGACGAGCACGCCGAAAAGGCCGGGCATGATCGCGCCCGAGCCGTTCAGGAGCGTCTGCTGGAGGCCGATCGCCACGCCGCTCCGCGCGTGACCTGCGAGCTCAACGGCCGCGGCGAACGACAGCCCGTTCCAGCTCATGCTCAGCGCCCCGGCGAGAACGAGGGCTGGGAGCAGGAGAGGCAGAGGCGCGCTCAACAGCGCTGCCGCGACCGCGACGAGGATCGCGATGGTGAGCGCGATCCGGCGGAGGGGCCGAACGCGACTGCGCATCCGGTCCGACCAGCGCCCGGCGGCGATTCGGGCGGCGACCCCCAGCGCCTGCACGACAGCGAGCACCGCGGCGGCAGACCCCGCGGAAAGGCCGCGCCGGTCGTGGAGGAAAAGGACGGTGAAGCCGACCACGCACATCTGCGGCGCCAGGACGAGCGCGCTGCCGGTCGAAAGGATCCAGATCGCGCGGTCTCGGAGGGGCGGGATCGACGGCGTGGCCGACGGCTCCGGGCGCGGGCCTTCGCGCAGCAGCGCGGCGCCGACGACCGCGGTGACGAAGCACGAAAAGCCGAGCGCGCGCAGGCTCCACGCCGTTCCTCCGGCCGCGACGATGTGCGGCAGCGTCAGCGAGGCCGCGAAGCCGCCGATCGGGACCGCCGTCTGCCTGATCCCGAGCGCCAAGCCTCGCTCGCTCGCGTCGAACCAGTGCATCACCGCGCGGCCGCTGGCGGACTGGACGCTCGCGCCGGAAAGCCCTGCGAGGGCGAGCAGAGCCGCGAGCGCGCCGAAGCTCGACGCGTGCGCAGCGACCAGCAGTGCCGCTCCCGATCCCGCGAGGCCGACCCCAAGCACCGCACGCTCCCCGAACCGATCGGCCGCGATGCCCCACGGGATGAGCGACAGGACGGAGCCCGCGAGCGAGCTCGCGATCAGCACGCCGACCTGGGCGAGCGAGAGCCGGTACTCGTCGCGCAGCGCCGGCGCGAGCACGGCGACGCCGAACCAGATCGCGGAGTAGCTGGCCTGAGCCGCGGTCCCCGCGGCTAGCACAACCCAGCGATACCGAGTCACAGCCGTGTCATTTCCCTGTCACAACATTGAGGTAGTGGCTCTTTGTCACTAAGTCCATTTCTGGCCGCTTTGCCCGGGCACGACGCGATGTTCAGGCGCTTCATGGAGTTTGTGGCTCTGAGCCACAAACTCCTTGCTGCGCCACGAGGGGAGATCTGGCCAGGAGCCAGAAGGACGCCTCGACCGCTGGGCCGATCAGGAGGGCGAACGCAAGCGTTCCGATCCCGACCGTTCCACCGAGAGCGAAGCCGGCCACCAGGGCGAACGCTTCGATCGCGGCACGGACGAGTCCGATCCGGCGGCCCGAGCGGCGGGAGAGCACGAGCATCAACGTGTCCCGCGGGCCCGCTCCGTACGACGCGCCGATGTAGAACGCCGATCCGATCCCCATCAGCGCGATCCCGAGCGGAAGCAGCGCCGCGCGCGCCGCCAGGGGCGAACCGGCGAGATCCGCGACCGGGTCGATCCGCAGGAGCGCCTCGATGAAGAGGCCGATCAGCACCGCGTTCGCGACCGTCCCGAGCCCGGGCGGACCGCCGAGCGCCCACGCGAGCACGAGCACCACCAGCCCGACCGCGATGTTCGCGAGCCCGAAGCTCAGAGGCGAGTGGCGAGCGATGCCCTGGTTGAGCACGTCCCAGGGAGACAGTCCGAGCTTCGACTCGAGCAGCGCGACGATCCCCGCCGCGAACAGGAACAGCCCGAGGACGAGGCTCGTGAAGCGCGCGACGTGACCGCCGCGAACGCGGGGATGCGCTACAGCCCGAACGGGTTGATCGGCTTCGGGCTCGTCG
>DHWI01000017.1:32654-36200 GCA_002413095.1 Thermoleophilia bacterium UBA5186 | reverse complement strand
TGGCGCATGAACCAGACGGGCGTGCGCTCGACGGGTTCGCGCCGGGCTGCGCGGACGAGAAGTGGCTCGGTCATCGCGCTTCTACACTAGCTTCGGCCCATGGCGCAGACCGTCCCCGCAGGACCGCTGGCCGTTCGCTGGGGCGAGCGCCTCGACGTTCCGCCGCTGCGCGCCGGTGCGCTGTCGGTGGCGCGGCTCGAGCTCGAGAACGCGGGCTCCGCGACCTGGGTCCCGGACGGGCCGCGGCGCGTCTGCCTCGGCTATCACTTCCTGGACGAGCTCGGGAACCCGATCGTCTGGGACGGTCTTTGGACGCGTCTGCCGGGGACGATCGAGCCGGGGCAGCGCGCCGAAGCGGAGGTGAACGTCCGGGCGCCACTCGGACGCGGGCGGTACCGCCTCGCCTTCGACCTGGTGGCCGACAATCGCCTCTGGTTCAGCGAGGTCGGGAATCCGCAGCCCGAGGTCGTCGCGGACGTCCAGCCACGCATCTCACGCCGTGCGCTGGCGGTGCGCGGGGCCGACGAGGGATCGCTGGCGGGCCTGGAGGAGCCCGTCTTCTCGGACGAGTCCGGCCCGGACGCGATCGCGTACCTCGCGCCCGGTGTGGTCCCAGCGCCCGACTGGTCGCGGCGCGTACTCGACGCGCATGCCGAGGGCTACGCCGCGGTAGGCGGCTCGATCGAAGCCGGCGGCGGCGTGCTTCGGCGCGGTGCCGGCGAGCTCGAGCCCTGGGCGCCCGGCACCGGGCGGATCCCGGGGTTCGGGCATCCGCTCCTTTGTCCGTCGGTGCTCGTCGAAGCCGAGGCCGTGTGGACGGAGCCGGTCGCCGGCCTTCCGGCGCTCCTCCCGCCCGACGACGAGCCGTGGCTCTACGACGGGCGGATCGCGCTCCGCATGCGCTCTCGGCGCTCCTGACCCTCCTGAGTTTGTGGCTCTGAGCCACAAACCCCCTGTTCGGGACGTGGCCGGCGTCACGACCCCCTGGAGCGATGCGGGGGCAAGTGTCACGACTTCCGCGATAGTGGCTCAGAGCCACTAAGTCCGACAGTGCCGGGGGGACGCGCTAGATCTCGACGGCGATCTGGTCGTCGACGCGGTTGAAAAGCCACGCCCCGAGCGTCAGGGAGACGAGCGCGGAGACCACGAGATAGACGGCGTCGGCAAGCCGTGGCATCCGTCCGAAGAACAGCGGATCGCGGATCGCCGACACGGCCGGGGTGACGAAGTTCGCCCAGTGCAGCAGGCGCAGCAGGTCGCCGTGGCTGTGGAACATCGACGGGATCCAGAGGATCGGCGTGAGGAAGAACCAGGGCAGGAGCAGCGCGCCGACGAGATGCTCGACGTCGCGGAAGAGCACGTTCGCGGAGGCGAGCGCCAGCGCGATCCCGCCCGCGAGCCCGACGAGTGCGAGCGAGAGCGGAATCGCCAGCCACTCGGTCGCCCGCACGCGCGGGAGCAACGCGAAGTTCAGCACGAGCAGAACGACGAGCATCACGCCGAAGCTGACGAGGTTCGTGGCGACGACCGACAGCGGGATCAGCTGCCTGGGAAAGCGCGTCTTCCGGATCAGGTTCGCGTTGTCCAGCATGCTGCGACAGGCGACGTGGATCGAGGTCGAGAAGAAGATCCAGACCGCGAGCCCGGAGAGCAGGAAGAGCGCCGGGTGGTCAACCTTGATCGCCTTCCAGAGCAGCGAGAAGACGAGCAGGTAGATCCCGAGCAGCACCAGCGGGTTCACGAGCGTCCACGCGACCCCGAGGACCGAGCCCTTGTACTTCGCCTGCAGGTCGCGGCGCCAAAGGTTGGAGAAAAGCTCCCGGTAGCGCAGCAGGTCGAGGTACGTCGTCACGGTCGCGCTCTACTCTAGTTTCGGAGCCGGAACCCCCTGCTCGACCCAAACATGGCGCTAACAGGGCTTCACTACCCTTCGCCGACGTGACAGCGCTCGCTGCGATCGCCGCGCTTCCCGCCTGCGCGGCGGTCATCTACGCGCTGCTCCGGACCCCGCTGACCCAGCGCACGCTCGCCGCGCCGAGGGGTGATCGCTGGCACGAGCGCGCCACGCCGACGCTCGGCGGAGTGGGCATCTTCGCGGGCCTGCTGGCCGGACTCGGAGCCGCCGCGGCAACCGGGCAAATCGACGTCGACAAACGGCTCCTGGGAATCGTCGGCGGCTGCGCTGTCCTGTTCGTGTTCGGCCTCGTGGACGACCTCTGGAACCTCCCGCCGGTCACGAAGCTCGTAGCGCAGCTCGGCGCCAGCGCGATCGTCCTGCTCACCGGACTGAAGGTCGAGATCGTCTCGAACAACTTGATCGCGGTCGCGATCGCGGTCATCTGGCTCGTCGGAATGACNNAACGCGTTCAACCTGCTCGACAACATGGACGGCCTCGCGGCCACGCTCGCCGCGATCGCCTGCACGTTCTTTGCGATCGACGCCGTCACCGTCCACCCGAGCCACGCGGAGCTCGCAATTTCCGTCTCGCTCGGCCTCGCCTGCGTCGGCTTCCTGCCGTTCAACCTGCGTCCGCGCGGACCGGCCCTGATGTTCATGGGCGACTCGGGCTCGCAGGTGCTCGGCTTCGCGCTCGGCGTGCTCGGGCTCGCCTCGAGCTACAAAGTCGCGGGGACTACGGTCGCGACGCTCGTCCTCCCGATCCTGATCCTCGCAGTGCCGATCCTCGACACCACGCTGGTGACGATCGTGCGTCTGCTGGAGGGCCGTCCCGTCTACCAGGGCGGGCGCGACCACAGCTCGCACCGGCTCGTCTACCACGGCCTCTCCGAGCGGCGCGCGGTGATCCTGCTCGCCGTGATCGCCGCCGGGCTCGGCGCGACGAGCCTCGCCTACAACGTCCTCGGGGACGGCCGGATCACGCTCGTCGGCGTGCTGCTCACATTCGCGATGCTCGTCCAGTTCGGCAGCTTTCTGTCAAACGCCGAGCAACGGCCGCTACTCGTCCCGGAGAGCGGCAACGTCATCCTGCGGACGTTCGTCATCCACCGGCGGCGGCTGATCGAGTCGCTCGTCGACTTCGCTCTCGTCACCGCCTCCTTCACGGCGGCGTACATGCTGCGCATCGGCGGGAGCGGCACCGACTCGCAGAAGACCTTCTTCCTCTTCGCGCTGCCGGTCCTGGTCGCGGCGCGCTACGCGGCGTTCATCCCGTTCGGGCTCTACCGCGGCGTCTGGCGCTATGCGGGCGCGCGCGACGCCAGCGCGGTCGCCTCGGCTGTGATCGTCTCGGCGCTCGTCGCCGTCGGCTTCCTCTCGGCGACGCGAGCGTGGAATGACTTCCCGCGCTCGATCTTCGTCATCGACGCACTCGTCTGCACCGTGCTGATCGGCGCGTCGCGCTTCTGGGAGCGGGCGATCGTGCGCGGAATCTCCTCGCTGACGCACGCGGGCCGCCGGCGAACGCTGATCGTCGGCGCCGGACGCGGCGGACGGAGCCTCCTGCGTGAGCTGCGCGAGACGCCGGGCGAGCAGGTCGTCGGCTTCATCGATGACGCCCCGCAGCTCCGCCGCGCGCGCCTGCAAGG
>DHWI01000017.1:27222-32548 GCA_002413095.1 Thermoleophilia bacterium UBA5186 | reverse complement strand
GACGTCCAGTGCCGCTTCGTCCGCCGCGAACACCTCGATCCCCGCGTCATCCTGGGCGCCGCCGCCGAATGAGCGTCGCGTCGGCGCGGGGGCGGGCTCCGGCGCGCTCATGGTCGTTCACGCGCTCGGAGCGCCTGCTCGCCGCGGTCCCGCTGCTGACCGTCTTCTTCTGGCTCGCGCTGATCTACAGCTGGGAGTCGTGGGGCCACGTCACGCCGTGGCTCTTCACGGACGAGCTCGAGTCGGCGCAGCTTTCGCGGGCGATCGCGGAGACCGGGCACGCGGCGAGGCGCGGCGTCCCGCACGGCTTCCAGTCGCTGTTCAACTACCTGATCGCGCCCGCCTGGTGGTTCTCGAACGCGCACCAGGCGTACGCGGCGATCAAGTACATCAGCGCCTTCACGATGTCGGCCGTCGTCTTCCCGACCTACTGGCTCGGCCGGATGATCATGTCGAAGCGGTGGGCCCTGTTCGCGGCGGCGACCGCGGCGGCCATCCCGGCCATGGTCTATTCCTCGTTCCTCGTCGAGGAGCCGCTCGCGTATCCGTTCGCCGCCCTGTGCTTCTTCCTGATCGCGAAAGCGCTGACCCGCAGGACGCGCTGGTGGATCGGCGCGGCGATCTTCACGGCTCTGCTCGCGCCGGCGGTGCGCGGCCAGCTTGCCGTGATCCCGGGTGTGCTGTTCCTCGCCGCACTCTTCCGGTTCTGGGGCTCCGAGCGGATGCGCGCGTGGCGCACCGGCTGGTCGCGCGGCGACTGGATCGGCGCGTTCGTGCTGATCGCAGGCGGCGCGACGATCCTCAACGCGTACATCTCGCACCATTCGTACGCGTGGTTCGTGGCGACGCTGCTCTACAAGGGCCGGATGATCGACTACGGGTTGTGGGCCGCGGGCGCGCTCACGATCGGCCTCGGTGTCTTTCCAGTGATTGCCGGCCTGACCGCGCTGTTCCCGCCGCGGGGCCTGGGAACGAGCGACGAGGAACGAGCGTTCCGCTGCGTGGCCTTCGCCGGGATCGGGCTCGTCGGCTTCTACACGGCAGTCAAGGCGGCCTACATCTCGACGGTGTTCTCGACACTGGTGGAGGAGCGGAACCTGATCTACGTCACGCCGCTGCTGATGATCGGGATGGCACTCGTCCTGCAGCGCGGCCGTGTCCGTCTTCTGCCGACCGTGGCCGCCGCCGGGCTGGCGCTGTACGTGATCCTGACGACGCCGTACCAGATGGACTTCCACTTCTACTTCGACGCGCCGGGGCTCGGGATCCTCCAGGGAGCGAACCAGAAGTTCCACTGGACGCCGGGCTACGCCCAGAACGTGCTGGTCGGGATGGTGATCGTCTCGCTCCTGCTCCTCGCGCTCCCGCGTGCGATGCGCTGGCTCGGGCCGAGGCCGCTCGCGATCGTGGCCGGAACGATCGGACTGGCGGTCTTCACCTGGAACATCACGGCGCAGATCACGGCGAGCACTTCGTCCAAGTACTTCTCCGAGCTGTTCAGCTCGAACATCGCGAAGCCGCTCGACTGGCTCGACCAGTCGAACGGCGGCAAGCCCACGATCTACCTCGGGCAGAACATCACCGACCCGAACGGCATCTGGGAGCTCGAGTTCTGGAACCGGTCGATCCACTACATGTGGAGCCTCGACGGGAGCGCGATCAAAGTCGGCTCGCCGATCCTCACGCCCGACGTCGGCGGGCTGACCGGCACGCTGCTCCAGTCCGGGGGCCGGCCCGCGCCGGCCGACGCGAAGTACGTCGTCGCCGACGAGGGGATCAACATCGTCGGCTCGATCGTCGCGAAGCACAGGCATCTCGTCGGCGGCGGCCCGCGCGACTGGGTGCTCTGGAAGATCGCCCCGCCCCTGCGGCTGGAGCACGCGGCCACGCAGCTGTACGACGACGGCTGGATGAGCCGCAGCAGCGCCTACTCGCAGTTCGTGACGCCCGGGAACAAGGCCGGGTACATCACGGTCATCCTCTCGCGGCCCGACGGGTTCGACTTCCGGAGCACCGCCACGGTCAAGGTCGGGAAGCTCGTGATCAAGGACAAGCACCCGGCGCTCGGCGCGATCGCCGGCGTCCAGCGGATCGTCCTGCAGACGCACACCTACCGCGTCCTCTACCTCCGCACGCCGAAGCCGCCGTTCCGCGTCACCGTGACCGTCGACCCGACCTTCTCACCGCACGACCTGGACCCGCGGGTCGGGGACGTCCGCCAGCTCGGGGCGCAGGTTTCCTTCGCCTTCAGACGCTTCCCGCCGCCGACGCGTTAGTTGCGGTAGGCGGCGCAGAGATACGAGAAGCGGACACGGAGCGCTGCGCGCGCGAGCGGGCCGACGCGCTCGGCGGCTCGCAGCGCCGCTCCGAGAGGCCGGGGGAGCGCGACGTTCTGCGGCGCGAAGAATGGGCGCAGGTCGAGCGCGTCGAAGCCGGCTGCTTCGAGGTCCACAGCGACGTCCTCCAAGCGGTACTGGCGCGGATTCAGGTCGAAGACGAGCTTCCGTTCCGTGAAGTCGGCGATGCGGCTGAAGAGCTCGCGGCGGTCGCGCGCGTAGTAGATCGCGCGAAAGATCGTCGTCGCCGCGACGGGCTCGGTCGGTGCGTAGTCGTTCAGGTCACCGAGCTCGATGCGGGCGCGATCCCCGAGCCGGGCCCGCGCGGCCGCGACCATGGGCTCGGTCGCGTCGACGCCGAGGTAGAGCAGACCGCGCGGCAGCAAGTGATCGGCGAGACCGGCATCGCCGCAGGCGAGATCGAGCACAGTGTCGCCGGGCTCGAGACGTGGCCCGAGCGAAACGATCAGGTCGGCGCGGTGGCCGAGGTAGCCCGACGGGTCGGCGTACTGGCCCTCGCTCCACCCAGCCGCGGCATCCATGTACTTCGCGGTCGTGTCCTTCATCGGAGCGCGAGCAGCCGCTCCGGATGCTTACGCACGAACCGGAGCATCCCGCGCGCATGCCACAGCGTGTGCCGCGTCAGGAAGCGCTTGTCGACGACCGCGGCATAGTCGTGCCGGACGACCGCGTCCGGGACGTACCAGCGCTCCCAGCCGGCCTTCGCAGCGCGGTAGCACAGGTCGATGTCCTCGCCGTAGTGGCGGAAGCCGCCGTCCCACCCGCCGAGCTCGTCCAGCAGCTCGCGCCGCTGCAGCAGGAACGCACCGAGCAGCCAGTCCGCGGGGACGGGCTCGGTTGGACGCTCGTCGAGAAGATAGTGCGCACGCTGCTCGCGCAGCCGAGGGACGAGGCGCAACGGCGTTCGCCGGACGAGCGTGCCTGAAACGGTTGGGAAGCGGCGGCGCGACGGCTGCCAGGCGCCGTCGGCGTAGCGCATCTGCGGCCCCGCGATCCCGCAACGCGGCCGGCCGGCGGCGAAGTCCACCAGCGCGTGTACCGCGCCCGGCTCCGGAACCGCATCGGGGTTGGCGACGAGCACGAACGTCCCATGCGTCTCGGCGATCCCACGGTTCAGGTTCGCGGCGAAGGTGTGCGGACGCTCGTTCTCGAGCACGCGCGCTCCCGTAGGAACCGAGCCGACGCTGCCAGGGACGTTGGACACGACGACGAGCTCGTCAACCTGCGACGCGAGAGCCGGAAGCGACCGCTCGAGCTCCGCTGCGTGCCCGTGCGAGACGACTACGGCGGAGACCGTCACAACCCGAGCACCTCGCGGTAGACCTCCGCGGTGCGGCGCGCGGTCTCGGCCCAGCTGAACCGGCGCGCCCGCTCGATCCCAGCCCTCCCAAGCTCGTCGGGACGCGCGAGCGCCTCCCGCACGGCCGCCGCGAGCCCTCCCGGCTCCGCATAGACGGCTGCACCGTCGGCGACCTCGCGCACGGCCTCGTCCGGGGTGGCCACCACGGGCGTCCCGCTCGCCATCGCCTCGAGCACCGGCAGCCCGAAGCCCTCGTACCGCGACGGGAAGACCAGGCAAGCGGCCTGCCGGTACAGCCTCGCGAGCTCGTCCTTCGGAACGTAGCCGCGCAGCTCGGCGCCGAGGCCCCGCAGCTCCTCGGCGAGCGCCTCGTCCTTCGTCGGCCCGACCACGACGAGCCGGCGACCGACCTCGCGCGCGGCGAGGGCGGCGGCTCGCGGATCCTTCCGCTGCTGAATCGCGCCCACGAAGAGGAGGAAATCGTCGCGCTCCCCGCCGGGCGCGAACACGTCGTCCACACCGAGAGGCGTGACCACGATGCGACCGGGATCGACCCCGTACAGCTCCACGAGATCTCGCTTCGTCCGCTCCGAGATCGCGAGTACGCGCGCGGCCCGCTTCACGGAGCGGCGCACCACGAGCTTGAAGGTGAGGCGATCCTTCAGACCCATCAAGCCCGGCTCGCGCTCGAACGAAAGATCCTGGACGGTGAGCACGGCCGGGCACAGGCAGAGCGGCGGGATCGCGTGCACGAAATGCGCAAGCGCAGGACGGACACGGCGAAGAAGGCGCGGCAGCGAGACGAGCATCCGCAGCTCCTGGTTGCGGGCGTCCAGTGCGAGCGGCTCGATCCCCGGCGGAAGCAGCTCGGGTCGCCGGGTCACCGCAGCGACCCGGAAGCCGTCGGCCTGCGCCGGCAGCTCGTGCAGCAACCGCTCGACGTACGTCTCATCGCCGGTGCGCCGGCGGCCAAGGACGTCGGCGTCGACGACGACGAGCGGTTCGCTCATGCGGCTTCCTCGAACGCCCCGAGCATCGCGGCTCCACATGCGCGCCATGTGAAAGCGCGCGCGTGCTCGATCCCGCGGGCGTGCAGCTCGTCCCGCCGAGCGAGAGCCTCACCGATCCCCGCCGAGATCGCCTCGGGACTGTCTGGGTCGACCCGCACCGCCGCGTCCCCGCAGGCCTCGTCCAGCGACGGGTGCGAGGAGACGACGCAGGGAACCCCGCAGGCCATGCCCTCGACGACAGTCATCCCGAAGCCCTCGAACCGCGACGGGACGACCAGCACCTCCGCGCCGCGGTAGTACTGCGGCAGCTCGTCGTGGCCGACGAAGCCGAGCGGCAGCACGTCGTCGCTCTCGAGATTCGGCTGCCGCCCCCAGCCGGCGCCGCCCACGATCGCGAGCGCGAGCCCGTGCGGCTCGAGGCGGTGCGCCGCAAGCAGCGTCTCGAGGTTCTTGCGCGGCTCGAGTGTGGCGACGGTCACGGCGTACGGGCGTCCGAGATCGGCCCGGTCGCCCTCCGTGCGAAAGCGCGGCTCGACTCCCGGGTACGCGACACGAATCCGATCCGCGGAGACGCTGAGCAGTTCCTCGGTCTCCCGTCCCGTGTAGCGCGAGTTGACGAAGAGGAGGTCGCAGGTGCGCGCGGCGTTGCGGTATTTCGC
>DHWI01000017.1:24395-27136 GCA_002413095.1 Thermoleophilia bacterium UBA5186 | reverse complement strand
GAGCGCTGCGGCGGGAACATCCAGTCTGAGAAATGGAGCACGTCGAGCGGGCCGACGAACCGCTCGGCCGGCGGGCGACCGGCGCGGCTCCAGATCGTGCGCCAAGCATGGGCGAACGGAAGGCGCGCGATCCTCCGCTCGACGGGGATGCCGTCGAGCGCCTCCGCGACGAGCCGGGCGCCCGCAACGCTCGTCGGCGCCCAGGCGACGAGCTCGTGCTTCCCAGCCGCCACCTCGGCCAGACCCAAGAGCGAGCCGCGGATGTAGTTGCCGACCCCCGTCCGCGGGTGCGAGAGCGGCGTCACGTCGAAGACGATCCTCACGGCTCGTACCGGAACGCGAGGAAGTGCACGCCGAGGACGCGGATGTCCTTGCTGCCGCGCTGGATCCGCGCCGGGATCGCCGTGGGCGTGACGGCGAACCGCACGCGACAGACGTCGCCGGGCGCGCGGGTCAGCGGAACCTCGAGCGTCGCGGGCTTCGCGCGCGGGTCCACGAGCACGCGCACGACGCGGCCTGCGCTGCGGGCGACGACGGTCTGCGGGCGGCGGAAGAGATGCGGATCGCTCTGGAGGTCGACGAAGACGCGGCCGCCCGCGCACCGGAGCCGCGTGTATGTCGCCCGGGGGCCCGACCATGTGTCGCCGACGTAGAGCCCGGTCGTGAGATGCGCCATCCGCAGCTCTCCCGGCACGCGGAGCAGCACGACGCCCTTCTTCTCGTCGGCCTCGAGCGGCGTCCCTGCGAGCGCGGTCAGCGAGTCGGTGAGCGCAAAGCTCGCCCGGACCCGCCCACCGTCCTTCGTCCGCAGGGCGCCATTACGCCGGTCGACGTGCACCTCAGTCGCGGGCAATCCACCTCCGAGCGGGCTGGCGAGGTCGTACACCGGTCCCACGCTGCGGTTGAAGAACTCGTTCTCCCAGAGCGAGAAGGCCTTCGCCCGGCCCGTCCACACGAACGCGACGCGACCGTTCTGCCCGACGCGGTCGTCCACCCAGTTGCGGTTGCCCGTCGTGACGCCCTCGAACAGCGCGCCGAGCGAGGCCATGCGGACGCCGTGGCGGCCGTTCTCGATCGGCGCGAGGGTCACGACGTAGTACGCGAGCACCGCAGCCGGCAGCACCAGCGCGAACCGGCGCGGGACGAACAGGAACAGCGCGGCGAGCGCGATGCCGAGGGCCAGGGCGGCAATCCAGACCTGGCCGAGCGTGATCCAGTGATCCTGCAGCCACCACCACGGCAGCAGCTCGAGCGTGTCGGACTGCACCTGGACGCCGATCAGCGTCGTATACGGGAGGAGCGCGAGGAGCCCGGCCGCCGCGACCGCGATCGGCACGGCGACGCGCCGGGGTCTCGGCAGGCCGCGGTCGATCCAGACGAGCAGCGCGACGAAGAAGAGCGGCGCGACGTAGAAGAGGTTGCGCTCCTCCACGCGCTCGACCGTCGGGATCGACGCGAACGCCGCGACCTCCACGACGAGCCAGGCGGAGACGGCGACCGCGGCAGCGACGAACGCTTGTGCCGGCCGCGGCAGCTCTCGCGCCCGCACCGCGAGCACCAGGAGCGCGGCGAACGGCACGACACCCAGGTAGAGATCGAGCTCGGCGACGTGGTAGAGCAGCCAGCGCAGCACGTCCCCGACGGCGAAGTGCTGATGGCCGACGACCGAGTAGGCGCCGAGGACTCCCGCCGGGGAGCGGCCGCGAGCGAGCTCGGCGACGACTACGAGGAACGCGCCTCCGCCGACGACTCCCCAGATCACGCGGTAAGCCTCGAGCCCGCGGCGTCCGCTTCCATCCCACCACGCCAGCAGCAGCGGAGCCGTCAGCAGCGCAGGGACGAGCGCGACGGCCTGCGCCCGGGTCGCGAACGCGAGCGCGAACACTGCCAAGAGGGCGACCTGGCGCCAGACGGTCGGGCGCTCCAGGACGAGGACGAGCGCAAGCGCCGCCCACATGAAGACGGGATAGAACGCGTTCTCCGTCATCACGGTCCCGGCGTAGAGCGTCGACGGGATCGCGAGCGCGAGTGCCGCTGCCACGAGGGAGAGGCCCGGGGCGAGCACCCGGCGGGCGAGGAGGTACACCGGCACCGCGGTGAGCGAGATCAGCAGCGAGTTGATCGCCTTGATCGCCGTGTAGACAGTGGTGACGTCGCCGAACAGCCGGTAGGCCGGACTGATCAGGACCGGGTAGACGAAGCCGTAGGAGCCGCTCGGGACGTCGCGCACCATGAAATGGCCGGTAGCGGCGAAGCTCTTCGCGAGCTCGGAGTAGACGAGCTCGTCCACCATGATCCACGGCGCCACCATCCGCCGTGAGAAGCCGAATCGGATCAGGGTCGAGTCGACGACGAGCGCGGTCAGCCACGCCCACATCGGGATCGAGCGGACGAATGCGAACGACGCCGGGCGCAAGCGCGCGGCGGCCGCGCTATCCGGCAAGCCCGACCTCGCCGAGACGGCGCGCGAGCTCGGCCGCCTCGGGATCCTCGGCGCCGATGCCCACGTCGGCCGCGGCGCCGGCCACCTCGCCCAGCACGGCATCGCGGACGGCGCCGCCGCCGACCGCCTCCTCCAGCGCCGCCGCGTACAGATCGGCCACGCGCTCGAGAGCATGCTCGCGCGCGACGTAGGCACGCGCGGCGGCGCGCATGGCCGAGTTCGCGGGCTCGGTCGCCGCCAGCTCGAGCGCGCGCGCAAGCGTGTCGGTCTCGTGCGCGTCGACGGGAACCTTCAGCGC
>DHWI01000017.1:23105-24332 GCA_002413095.1 Thermoleophilia bacterium UBA5186 | reverse complement strand
GGCGCCGGCCACGCCGGATGCGGGATCCGCCAGAGCGGCCCGTCGTATCCGGACGCCATCGCCCGACGGCCGACGTACCGCGAATGGACGATCAGCCCGGTCTTCGCGGCGTGCTCGAGCACCTCGCCGGCGAGCGGGAAGTCCTCAGGGCGGATCTCCCAGAGCGGCGGCACGATCCCGTCCAGCACGCCGTGCGCGAGCAACCGCCCGGCCACGCCCGCCTCGCGCTGCATCGCGCCCAGATAGCCCTCGCCGTCCTTGCGCCCGAGCGTCAGCCCGGCGACGAGGTGGTGGAGGACGAACTCGTGCAGGACGACGACGCCGGGCCGCTGCCGCAGCGCCTCGACGATCCAGCCGTGCGCGTCCGGCGAGTTGCCGACGTGGTACAGCGCGATGTCGGCGTCGCGGCCGCCGCGCGTGTCGCCGTGCTTGACGACCTCCACGTCGAGCCTGCGCTGCAGCGCCGGGAGGAGGAGCGCGCTGTAGTCCGCGATCCCCGACCGCTCGGGGGGCATTGGCGAGTAGTAGGCGACCTTCATGCCACGGTCGAGAGCAACCGCTCGATCGCGTGGTCCCACGTCACCTGCTCGGCGACCTCCTTGCCTGCGCGCCCCCAGCTGCGGGCGTCGTCGGGGTGCTCGCGGAGGAACCGCACGGCCCCCGCGACCGAGTCGGTCTTGGGCTCGACGACAAGGCCGGTGCGCCGGTCGGAGACGACGTCGAGCGGGCCGCCCGCATCGGTCGTGGTCACGACCGGCTTCTGCGAGAGGAACGCCTCGTACGGAACCATCCCGTAGTCCTCGTCGACCGGCGCGTAGTAGACGGCGAGGCAGCGTGCGTACAGGTCGGCGAGCTCGGCCTGGCCGACGCGGCCGGCGAAGCGGGCGCGCCCGTCCAAGCCGTGGTCGTGCGCGATCCGCTCGAGCCGCTCGCGGTCCGGCCCTTCGCCGGCGATCACAACGCGCGCCGCGGGGTCATCGGCGACCGCGTCCAGCAGCAGGTCGATCCGCTTCGCGCGGTCGAGCCGGTTGACCGAGAGGATGAAGTCGCCGTACTCGTCGCAGCGGAAGTCGAGGTCCTGCGGCGGCGGCAGGACGACCTCGGCGTCGAGGCCGAGGTTCCGCTCCAGCCGCTCGGCCACGTTGCGGGAGATCGCGTAGCGGGCCCGGGCCTCGCCGAGCGCCGTCTGGTCGAGCCGGTGGATCGCGCGGCGCGTCGCCCGGTCGA
>DHWI01000017.1:20493-23069 GCA_002413095.1 Thermoleophilia bacterium UBA5186 | reverse complement strand
GAAACTGGTGCACGAGCCAGACGACCTTGTTCGGATGGCGGACGACGTAGGAGGGGAACTTCGTCCCGATTGCGAGGTCGACCGGCCGGCCGTCCACCTCGTCGAGGTCGACCATCCGCCAGAGGAACGCCTGGGTGAGGACGCGCTGGCCGGGATACCACTTGAAGGGCACGGTCACGAGAGCCGCCTCGTGGCCCCGTGAATGCAGCTCCTCCGTCAGCCGCTCGGCGAGCACCTCGGCGCCGCCGTGCGCGAACGGCACCTGGGGACTGCACACGGCGATCCGCATCAGCGGCGGGCGACGACCGCGTAGTCGAGCGGTCCGAACAGCGTGCTGTTGAGCCGCGCGACGTTGTCCGCGAGCGCGCGGCGGGCTGGGTCGAGGCTCTCGTCCTCCGGCAGCTCGACCGCCCGCAGGCGCTCGGTCGGCGGCGGCTCGTTGAGGTAGCGGATCTCCGCGGATGCGAATCCGGCCTGCCTGGCCAGCAGCGCCAGCGTGTCCGGCACGAGCGGCTGCGCGTGCGTCAGGTCGGCGAAGTAGTTGCGGAGCGCGAGCGGCGAGAGCGGATTGATCGTCTCGGCGACGAGGATCCCGCCGTCCCGGAGCTTCGCGTGCGCGAGCTCGAGGAAGCGGAGGAGCGCCGCGGGTGGTAGGTGCTCGACGACCTGGCCGGCGAAGACGCCGCCGAGCGAGCCGTCGCCGAGGGTCTCCAGATGCGCGAGCAGATCGGCCTGTGTGACGTCTAGGCCCTCGCCGCGCGCGAAGGCGACCATGTCGGCGTCCGCGTCGACGCCCGAGGCCTCGATGCCCGCATCGCGGAGGAGTGCCAGCAGCTCGCCTCGGCCGCAGCCCACGTCGAGCACCGGCGCGGCACCGCGGAAGTCCTCCACGTACGGCTCCTGGCGGCTCCGGATGTCGCCGGTCGAGCCGCGCATCTTCGCCTCGAAGCTGAAGTAGTCGGGGATCGCGGCCGCTGCCGGCTGGGCCGCGACGGTCGCCGGGGCACCGTCGCTGCGGCCGCGCCGCTCGAGCCGGGTGAGCCGCTCGTCGAGCGCCTCCGTCGTCCGTGCGACCTCGCGATGCTCGGCGAGCTCGGCCTCGGTTCGCTGCAGCAGCCCGAAGAGCGCGTCGACCTCCTCGGAGAGCTCGTCGACGAGCTTGAGCGCCGCGTCGTTGAACGCGCGCTGCTCGAGTGCGAAGGGATGGACGTACCAGCGCATGCCCTTGCGGAGGACGCGCTTGACGAAGTGCTTGACGGCGCCCGCGACGCCCGGTTGGCGGACGACGAGCGCGTCGGGCCCGACCGGCCAGTACCGCTCCGCGACACTGCGCAGGCGCGCCCGGACGATGCCGCGGTCGTACGGCTCGGCTAGGTCGAGTCCGCGCGCGTGCCGGACCTCCTCCTTCAGCCGCTCGAAGAGCGCGGCTACATCGACCTGCTCGGGCTCTCCGTTCGACGAAATCGCTGCATTTTCGGCACTTTTCGGATCGACCACGGCCACGCGGACATTGTAACGAGGGGATGTAACGGAGCCGTTAGCTGGGATGTGTGACGCTTCCTCCCGTGGTCGGGATCAGCCTGCTCACCCTCGTGCCGGGGATCAGCGGCGGCTCGGAGACCTACGCGCGTGAGCTGTGCCGTGCGCTGGCCCGCGTCGGCGAGCTCGAGTACCTGGTGTTCGTTCCGGAGATCGCGCCGGACGCGGGCGACGCGTTGCCGACGGAGGTCGTGCGGGGGTATCGGGCGAGCCGCTCGATGCCGGGGCGGGTTGCGGCCATGTCGCTGGCCGCAGCGCGCCCGGGCCCTCTGCAGCGGGTGCTGCGCGTCGACCAGTTGGATGCGATCCATTTTCCGCTGAGCGTGATGCTCCCGCCGTTGACGCGTCCGCCCGCCGCGACGAGCGTCCTGGACCTGCAGCACGAGCACCATCCAGAGTTCTTCGGCCGGGCCGAGCTGGCCTACCGCAAGGTCGTCTACGGCTGGACGATTCGCCGCAGCCGCATCGTGATCGCCATCTCCGAACATGCGCGGCAAACGCTGCTGGAACGCTACGACCTCCCGGCGGACCGCGTCCGGACGATCCACCTCGGCATCGACCACGCCCGCTTTCGTCCGGGCGTAGCTGGACTTAGTGGCTCAGAGCCACAAACTCCGGGGGACCGGGGCGCTCGGCACCGCGAACGGCTTGATCAAGCGGGTCGGAGTCACGAAAGACGCGCTGAAGTGCAACAAAACTCAGTTAGTGGCTCAGAGCCACAAAGTTCGACAGGGCTGTTTTTGCTCTACCCCGCGCGGGCCTGGCCGCACAAGAACCACGCGCGGTTGTTCGAGGCGTTCGCGCTCCTCAGGCGGGAGCGGCCGGAGCTGCGCCTCGTCCTGACCAACTACGACGGCCCGACGCCGGACGGCGTCGAGTCGCTGGGCCGCGTGGCGCAGGACGAGCTCGCGGAGCTGTACCGCGGCGCCGCGGCGCTCGTCTTCCCGAGCCTCTACGAGGGATTCGGCCAGCCGCCGCTCGAGGCGATGGCCTGCGGCTGCCCGGTGGCGTGCTCGAACGTTGCGTCCCTCCCCGAG
>DHWI01000017.1:5306-20384 GCA_002413095.1 Thermoleophilia bacterium UBA5186 | reverse complement strand
ACTGACCCTGGGCGGGTCCGGAGCCTGGCGGCGGCTTCGATCGCCGCGACGACGATCGTCGCCACAGCGTCCGCCAACGGCGGGTACTTCCCCATCGCCTGGGGCTGGACGGGGCTTGCCCTCGCGCTAGCTGCTGGGGGCGCGCTGATCCTCGTTGAGGAGGTCGAGCTGACCCGGTTCGAGCTCGTCACGCTCGGTGCGCTCGCCGGGCTCGTCGCCTGGGAAGGCCTATCCGCGCTGTGGTCCCAGAGCCCGCCGCGAAGCGTCCTCGAGACGCAGCGCGACGTCGTCTACGTCGCTGCCCTCGCCACGCTGCTGCTTCTGACCTCCCGGCGCTCGGCTCGAACACTCGCCGCCGCCGTGCTCATCGGCGCGAGCGCCACAGCGCTTTGGGGGCTGGCTACGCGCCTCGTCCCCGAGCATTTCGGCTCCGTCGGGCCACCGACCGGCCAGCTGGCAGGCCCGGTCGGCTACTGGAACGCCCTCGGGATCCTCACGGTGATCGCGCTTCTGCTCGCGCTCGGCGCCGCGACGGAAACGGGCCGCACGCGAGTCGTCGCGGCGGCCGTCGTCCCGCCGCTCGCCGTGACGCAGTACCTGACGTTCAGCCGGGGCGCATGGCTCGCGTTCGCCGTCGGCCTGGCCATCCTCGTCGCCGCCCACCCGCGGAAAAGGCGTGCGGTCGCGACCGGGGCGGCGCTCGCGCCCCTCGCAGCCGCCGGGATCTGGCTCGCGTCGCGCGCGCCGCCGTTGCGAGCGCCGAGTCCCTCGCTCGACGCCGCCACGCGGGCAGGGCACCGGCTCGCGCTGGAGCTTGCGGTCCTCTGCCTCGTCGCCGCCGCGATCCCCGCGGCCGTCGACCGCGCCGGCGCCCGGTGGACGCCGTCGCTGCACGTCTCGCAGCGGACGCTGCGTGCCATCGCGATCGTCGCGGCGATCGCCGCGTTGTTCGGATTCGTCATCTTCGCGGGCCGCGTGTATGACGCCTTCCGCTCGCCGACGGTGACGCGCGGTGCCGATCTGAACGCCCGGCTCCTCTCCGCGTCCGGAAACGCACGGGCCGACTACTGGCGGATCGCGTGGCACGACGTCACCGCGCATCCCGCGCTGGGCTCCGGGGCGGGAACCTACGAACTGCGCTGGTACCGCGAGCGGCCCAACGTGTTCGGCGCGCGCGACGCGCACAACCTCTACCTCGAGAAGCTCGCCGAGCTGGGCCCGGCCGGTCTCTGTCTCCTCCTCGTCGCACTCGCCGCCCCGCTCGTGGCGCTCCGTCGGCGACCGCCGAACGCGCTCCTGGCCGGGGCAGCGGCGGCATACGTCGCCTTCCTCGCTCACGCCGCGATCGACTGGGACTGGGAGATGCTCACGGTCACTCTGGCGGCGCTCGCCTGTGGCGCAGCGCTGCTCGCGTCGGGCCGGCCTGAGAGCGCGCCGTCGGCGCTCGGTACACCGATCCGCGCCGTCGCGCTCGCCGCCGCCGCTGCGATCGCCGCGTTCGCCCTGCTCGGCTACGCCGCTGCGACCGCGCTCGACACGAGCGAGCGCGATCTGCACGCGCGCCACTTCGCGGCCGCCGAGCGTGCGGCCAAACGAGCAGAGCGGCTGGCGCCCTGGGCGGTGGGCCCGTGGGCTGCGCTCGGCGAGACGCAGCTCGCAGTCGGAGACCGGGCGGCCGCGGCCCGAAGCTTTCGTCGGGCGATCTCGAAGGACCGTGCCGACTGGTTCCCGTGGTACGAGCTGGCCCTGGTGTCGAGCGGCACCGAGCGGCAAGCCGCGATCCTCGAGGGCCTCCGCAGGAACCCGCGCGCCCCGGAGCTGGCCGCCCTGCGCGGACATTGACTCAATTGGACCAATCGTCCTAGGATTTACGCGTCAGAGGGATGAGCCAGGTCACGATTCGTCAGCTGTGGTCCGCCAGGGCCGTTTTCGCGGTCGCCTTGCTCGCGTCAGCGCTGGCGATCCTTGCCGCATTCGGGGTCCTCGGCGGCAACGCGTCGGCCGCGTCGTCCGGCGAGTACGAGTACGGCGGCGGCGGGAAGGTGACCATCTGCCACCACACCGGCTCCAAGAAGCACCCGACCGAGACGATCACCGTCAGCGAGAACGCCCTTCGCGCGCACCTTGCGCACGGCGACACCCTCGGGCCCTGCCCGGACGGCAGCTAGCGGATCACGTCCGCACGCGCTCGGGCTCGAGCCGCGCCAGCTCGGCGTCCACGAGCATGTGGACGAGCTCGGTGAACGGCACTTCGGGCTTCCAGCCGAGCCGCTCGCGAGCGCGCGCCGGATTCCCGACGAGGTTGTGCAGCTCGGCGCGCCCGCGCAGGAGCGACTCGTCGATCTGGACGTGCTCCTGCCAGTCCAGCCCGACGCGCTGGAACGCGCACTCGACGAGCTCGCGGACAGAGTGCGCCTCGCCGCTCGCGATCACGTAGTCATCCGGCTCGTCCTGTTGGAGGATCAGCCACATCGCGCGGACGTAGTCGCCGGCGTAGCCCCAGTCGCGCTGCGCGTCTAGGTCTCCCAGCCAGACCTCCTCCTGCAGACCAAGCGAGATCGCCGCGGCGGCGTGGGCGACCTTCATCGGCAGGAAGTCGGACGGACGGCGTGGCGACTCGTGGTTGTAGAGGATCCCCGCCGACGCGTGGAGCCCGTAGCGGCGGCGGTACGAGCCCGTGATGAAGTGCGCGTACGCCTTGGCCGCGCCATAGGGCGTCAGCGGCGAGAGCGGCGTCGACTCCGTCTGCGGCGTCTCGACCGGCTCGCCGAAGATCTCGCTCGAGGACGCCTGGTAGAAGCGGATGTCCTTGTCGAACAGGCGGATCGACTCGAGCATCGCGGTCGCCCCCACGGCCGCGAACTGCGCCGTCAGCACGGGCTGCTCCCACGAGATGGGGACGAAGGAGACGGAGGCGAGGTTGTAGACCTCGTGCGGCCGGCAGGCGCCGAGAGCGTTCAGGAGCGAGACATGGTCGAGGAGGTCGGCGGTGATCAGGTCGACCCGGTCGCGGAGCGGCTCGAGGTTCGCGTACTGCGCGCTCGAGCGCCGGACCACGCCGAAGACCTCGTAATCGTGGTCGAGCAGCAGTTCCGCGAGGAGCGACCCGTCCTGGCCGCCGATCCCGGTAATCAGTGCGCGGCGCGCGGCCATCCGGGCCTCGATGATACTGCCGGGCGGTGACCGACACGCCCCTCACAGCCAACCTGCGCGCGCGTCCACCCGGCCTGCACGGGGCCGGAGACGAGTACTGGGGACTGGCCTGGGCCGCGCTCGAGTGGCTCGAACGAAACGTCGAGGAGGGCATGCAGACGCTCGAGACGGGCTCCGGGTCGAGCACGATCGTGTTTGCTGCCAAGGGCGCAGATCACGTGGCGGTCACGCCGGACCCGAGCGAGGAGAAGCGCATTCGCGGCCAGTGCGAGCTGCTCGGGATCTCGAGCGAGCGCGTCACGTTCCGGATCGGCCCCTCGCACGAGGTGCTGCCGGCACTAGAGCCGCGGCCGCTCGACATCGTGCTCGTCGACGGCGCGCACGGGTTCCCCTACCCGGCGCTCGACTGGTGGTTCCTCGCCCCGCAACTGAAGGTCGGCGGCCGGATGCTGATCGACGACGCATACATGCCTCCCGTGGGCGCGCTCGTCGACTCGCTCCGCGCGCAGCCGGCCTGGCAGATCGACGAGACGGTCGGCCACCGGACGGTCGTCGTTCGGAAGATCGCCGAGGGCCTGCCGTCCTTCGACTGGGGCGGCGAACGCGTCGGCGGGCGGATGAACTTCCGCTATCTGCCCGCCGCGGAGCGCGGAGTCGCCGCGGTGAGGCACCGCGTCTTCTCGTCGCGACTCGGCCTGCGGGCGGTCGGTGTCGCCCGGCGCGGCAGCGGCCTGCGCTGGCGGAAGTCCGGCTAGGCGCGAACGCGGCGGCGGGCCGAACCCAGTACCGCCACCGTGATCCCGATGAGCAGGACACCCAGGATCGCGAAGCGCGCGCCCCCGCCCTCGCCGACGGCGGTTACGGCTGCGGACAGCGAGTCTGACGCGGAGGACCGATCTTCGCTCGGTCGGATGACGCGGCCCTGAGCGTGCCCTTGCCGCGCGGGTGCCCCGAGATCCGGGGAGGTCGCGAGCTGGTCGAGGACCTGCGCATCGGCGCCGCCTGAGGCCATCAGCTGCGTTCGAACCGCCGCCGTGAGGGGCCGGGGCTTCCCGCGCGGCCCAACGCCGGGCGCCTTCGGACCACCCGCGGCCGGCACCTGCTCGACGTACTGCGAGACCGCGGAGTCGTCTGGCGCGGGAGGAGAATCCTGGGCGGCGGCCGGCGCGGCGAAGGCGAGAGCTGCCGACACGACGGCGACGCGGGTCAGCACGGCGCGCACGCCAGTAACGTACCAACCCGTGCTGGCCATCCGGCGCTACGGGCTCCTGCTCGCGGTCGCCGCGGCCACGTTCGTGCTCGCCTACGACAACGGGACGTTCAGCCTTTCGGCGCGCAACGCACTCGCAGTCGCAGTCTGGTGGACGATCGTGCTCGGACTTGCGATCGGGGCGTGGCCCCTCGCGCGGATCTCCCGCGCCGCGCTCGCCGCCGGCGCCCTCCTCGCTGCGTTCGCGGTCTGGACGCTCGCCTCGACCGCGTGGGCCACGAGCGCCGAGCTCGCATTTCTCGAGTTCGACCGCGTCGCCCTTTACCTCGGCGTGTTCCTGGTTGCCGTGCTGACTGGCAGCCGCGGGACGCTCACCCGGTGGATCGACGGACTCGCGACAGGGCTCGTCGCGGTTGCGGCCGTCGCGCTCTCGAGCCGCCTGTTTCCCGGCCTGTTCGCGAACCGGGAGCTGCCGACATTTCTGCCTTCCGCCCGCACGCGGCTGAGCTTCCCGGTCCAGTACTGGAACGGGCTCGGGATCCTCACCGCGCTCGCCCTGCCGTTGCTGCTGCGGGGGGCGATCGCTGCGCGGGCGGCCCTGGGCCGCGGCGCCGCGCTCGCGCCCATGCCCATCCTCGCCGCGACGATCTACTTGACGTCCTCGCGCGGCGGCGCGGCGGCGGCGCTCGCGGGCGGACTCACGGCGCTCGCGCTCTCGCGGCGGCGCTGGAGGACGCTCGCGGCCCTCGGGTGCGCCCTGGTCGGCTCGGCGGGAGCGGTTGCGGCGCTCGTGTCGCTGGACGCGATCGTCCGCGGCTCTGGCTCCGAGCAGGCTTCGCAGGGGCGGATCGCGGCGCTCGTCCTCGTCCTGCTCTGCCTCGGCACGGGCGGGCTCTGGGCCGCCGCGTCCCGGGTGGCGATCGCAGCTCCTCCACGCCGCCTCGGCCGCGCGCTCGCCGGCGCGACGGCAGTCCTGCTGCTCGCGGCCGTGCTGCTCGCGCATCCAAGCGCCCGGTTCAACGCGTTCAAGCGGCCGCCGGCGCAGATCCGCTACTCGTCCTCCGATTTCACCCGCGCGCACCTGCTGAACGGGAACGGGAGCGGCCGCTGGCAGTTCTGGTCGGCCGCGGCGCACGAATGGCGCTCGGCGCCCCTCGCAGGGCAGGGAGCGGGTTCGTTCGAGTCGTGGTGGGCGCAGCACGGCTCGATCAGCTACTTCGTCCGCGACGCGCACTCGCTCTACGCCGAGACCGCGGGCGAGCTAGGGATCATCGGCCTCGCGCTGCTCCTCGGCTTCCTCGGCTGCGGCGTCGCGGCTGCGGTCGCCCGGGCCCGGCGGGCGGACGACCAGGGAGCCGCGGCGATCGCGGCGCTCGGCGGCGCGTTCGGCGGCTACGTCGTCGGTGCGGGCCTCGACTGGATGTGGGAGCTGACGATCGTGTCGCTCGTGAGCATGGTCGTCCTGGGCCTGCTCGTGGGCCCGGCGACCGAGCCGCTTCGGGAGGCACGCGACGCCCCTCGCAGCCGCTTCGCACTCGGCGTCGCGGTCGTCGCCGCGGGTTGGCTCGTGCTCTGCGCGGAGGTGGTGCCGCTGCTCGCGGACTCGGAACTGCGGGCGAGCCAGCGAGCGGCCGCCCGAGGCGACGCCGCCGCCGCGATCGAGCACGCCCGCACCGCACGCAAGCTCGAGCCGTGGGCGTCGAGCCCTTACCTCCAGCTCGCACTCGCTGCCGAGCAGGCCGGCGACCTGGCCGCCGCGCGTGAGTGGATCGACGGAGGAACGCGGCGCGACCCCGAGAACTGGCGTCCATGGCTCGTCACAGCCCGCATTTACACCGAAGCGGGCGATATCGCATCCGCCCGCCGGGCCCTCGACCGGGCCTCCGCCCTGAACCCGAGGTCGCCGCTGTTTGCGCGGAATCGGGCGCGTCCCTAAATGGCGACTCCACTGTTAACCTAAGGGACCCCTTGACCGAGCTGCTCCACGCGAGGACACGGTCGGAACCGAGCTCGCGCCCTGCAGCACGGGACGTGTGGGCAGACGGCGTGCTGCGGCGGCTGCTCGCGCTCGCCGACGTGACTGCCGGGTTGCTCGTCAGCGGCTCGTTTGTCCTCATCCACGGGAACCTTGCCGCCGCTTTCTGGTCTGCCACGTTCGTGCCCGCCTGGGTCATCCTCGCCAAGCTGCACGGGCTCTACGACCGCGACCAGCGCGCGCTCCGGTACCTGACGGTCGACGAGCTGCCGAAGCTGTGCACGTACGCCACGACGGGGACGGCGGCGCTGCTCGTGTTCTTCCTCGCGACTCCGGCCGGCGAGGTCGGGATCGAAACCGGATTGCGCGTCTGGGCGGTCGCCGTCGCGGCGACGTTCCTGCTTCGCAGTGCCGCGCGGTTCGCCTGGCGGCGCACCGTGCCGCCGGCCCGCACGTTGATCGTCGGCTCAGGCCCGGTCGCCGACGCGACGCGCCGCAAGCTCGAGCTCTTCCCAGACATCCACGTCCGCGTCGTCGGCGAGCGTCCCGAGCTGACACCTGCCGATCTGCGCGAGCCCGATGTGTGGCTCGACGGCGTCGACCGCGTCATCCTCGCCATGCATTCCGTCGACGGCGACCTGCTGGAGGAGCTCGTGATCGCCTGCCGCGCGGTCCGGGTCAAGCTGGCAGTCGTCCCGCCGGTCCGCGGCATGTTCGGCACGGCCGTCCAGCTCAGCCACATCGCCGACCTGCCGGTGATCGTCTACGGCACGTGGGACGTGTCGCGCTCGACGATGCTGCTGAAGCGGACGATCGACGTTCTGGTGTCCGCAACGCTGCTCGTCCTCCTGGCGCCGATCTACCTCATCGTGGCCCTCGCGATCAAGCTCGGCGGCCGTGGCCCGGTGCTCTTCCGCCAGACGCGGGTCGGCCTCAATGGCCGCCGCTTCCGGATGCTCAAGTTCCGGACGATGGTATGCGACGCCGAGGAGCGCCTGCCGGAACTCGTCGCCGTCGAGCGGCTGCCGGAGCCCGTGTTCAAGCTCGTCGAGGACCCGCGCGTGACGACGGTCGGCCGGCTGCTGCGCCGGACGAGCCTCGACGAGCTACCGCAGCTCTGGAACGTCCTCCTCGGTCACATGAGCCTCGTCGGCCCGCGCCCGGAGGAGGAGCAGATCGTCGCCCGCTACCGCCCGGAGCATCTCGTCCGGCTGCAGGTGAAGCCGGGCATGACCGGCCCGATGCAGGTCAACGGCCGTGGCGACCTGCGCCTGGAGGAGCGGCTCGCGGTCGAGCGCGAGTACATCGAGAACCTGTCGATCACGCGCGACCTGCGAATCCTGGCCATGACGGCCTCCAGCGTCGTCGCCGGCCGCGGCGCGTTCTAGCCGGCTCGTTGACGACGAGTCGTTCAGGCCGCGCGCCCCGCGTCTCCGTCGTCGTCCCGACGTTCGACGGCGCCGACCTCGTCGCCGCGCTGCTCCGGTCGCTCGAGCGGCAGACCATCCCGCACGAGGTCATCGTGGTCGACAACGGCTCGACCGACCGAACGGCCGAGGTCGTCGGCGCAGCGGCGGGCGTCCGCCTCGTTCGCTTGGACGCGAACGTCGGCTTCGGCCGAGCGGTCAACCGTGGCGTGGTGGAGGCGCAGGGAGACACGCTCGTCCTGCTGAACAACGACGTCGAGTGCGAGCCGGAGTTCCTGGAGCGCCTCTGCGACGCCCTCGACCCCGGCAGCGGCGTCACGATGGCCGCCGGAGTGCTCCTGAAGGCCCACGATCCGCGCATCATCGACACGGCGGGCATCGAGTTCGATCCGACGCTGCTCGCCTTCGACTACCTCCACGGCCAGGAGCGCTCGGTGCTCGACAACGGCGTGCGAGACCCCATCGGCCCCTGCGCCGGCGCGGCCGCGTTCCACCGCGAGGCCTTCGAGGGCGTCGGCGGATTCGACGAGAACATCTTCGCCTACCTCGAGGACGTCGACCTGATCGTGCGGCTGCTTGCTCGGGGCGACCGTTGCCGGCTCGCACCCGGTGCGCTCGCGCTCCACCGGCACTCGGCCACGCTCGGCGCGCGGTCGCGGGCGAAGAACGACCTGATCGGCTGGAGCCGCGGCTACCTGATCGGGAAGTACCGGCTGCACCGCCGTCCCGGCCTATTCGCCCGCACGGTGGTGGAGGAGCTGACCGGGGCGCTCGGCAAGCTTGCGGTCGACCGCGCAGGCCTCGCGCTCCGGCCGCGCCTCGAGGGCTGGCGCGCCGGGCGCAGCGCGCAGGCGTGCGAGCTGCCGTCCTTCCCGCCTCGCGTGCACGAGATCTCGATCCTCGACGCCCATCGCCGACGGATCCGCCGCCGGGCTCACTGGCTGCAAACGCCATGATCATGGGCGACAACGATCGGAGGCCGCACGTCCTCTTCGTCTCGTACCTCTTCACGCCGTCGGAGCAGATCGCGGTGCGGCGCGCGGCAGCCTTTCGCGACGCGTTCGAGGAGCTCGGCATCCGCACGACCGTGCTCACGAGCGCGATCTCCGGGTCGGCCGACGGCGACGGCGCTCGCGTCGTCCGCTCCGGCGACCTGCGAACGAGATTCGAGACGCAGTACCAGGCTCTCGTCGGCTTCAAGGACGCCCCCGTCGCAGAGCGGAACGCGCAGCGCTGGTGGTCGCGGGCGATCGTCCCGGACGTGACCGCCGTGTCCTGGGGTGGTTCGGCCCTCGTGAACCTCCTGCGACTCGTGCGCCGGGACCGGCCGGACGCGATCTTCACGACCTCGCCGCCCGAGTCGGCCCACCTCCTCGGCCTCGCGGCGCACCGGCTCGGGATCCCGTGGGTCGCGGACTTCCGCGACGGGTGGATGTTCGAGCCGCCGGCCCCGCGTTCGCGTCTCGCGCGCCTGGATCGCGCCCTCGAGCGGCTCGTCGCGACCCGCGCGGACGTCGTCACCGCCGTCAACGAGCCGATCGCCGAGGACTTTCGGCGCAGGTACGGCGTTCCCGCGGTCCACCTCACGAACGGATTCGACCCTAGACGGGCGGCTGCGGTGACCGACGAGCGGAGGCTGCTGGATCCCGACCGGTTCTCACTCGTCTACACGGGGACGCTCGCGCTCGACGCGAAGCAGCGGGCGCTGCAGGACCGCGGCGGCGCTGCTGCGCTCTTCCTGGCGGCGCTCGAGCGGCTGCTGGGAGAGCGGCCAGCGCTGCGCGGCGAGCTCGAGCTCGTGTTCGCGGGCACGTTCTCGCAAGCCGAGCGTGAGCTGGTGACGAGGGGCGAGCTGGCGGACGTCGTGCGAGTCGTGGGCCGCCTGCCCAGCGCCCGGGCCCTCGGGCTCCAACGTGCCGCCGACGGGCTCCTGCTCCTGACGGGGAGGCGCGACGCCAACACCGGCAAGGTCTACGAGTATCTCGCCGCCCGCAAGCCGATCTTCGTCCTCGCGCCGTCCGGATCCGCCGCGGCGGCGCTCCTCCGCCGCGCCGGCCCGCACACCGTGATCGAGCCAGCGGAGGTCGACGAGGTCGCCCGCGGGCTAGCCGAGTACGTCGACACGTGGTCGGCGCGGCCGGACGGCTTCCGGCTCGCCCCGGGCTTCGACCTCGAAGAGTTCGACTTTCGGAGGATCGCGGGACAGCTGCTCAACCTGCTTCAGGCTCGTCTGGGAGAAGCGGGCCAAGTCGGCTGAGAAACGAAGGGCGATGATTGAGCCGGAAGCCGCCCATTTCCCTAGCATGAGCCGCCGCTGCGCCCGGGCGCGAAACGCCTGAGAAGCTCTTGGTAGTCCATGAGTTGGTTCCGACCCGGGACGAGCCTCGAGACGACCGGCAGGTCGGTCAGATGCCGCGCAAAGGTCCCGGCCACTACGGCGGCTGCAACGTACGCGATCGATGATGCGATCGCCGCGCCGGTCGCGTGGAAAGGCGGAATCAGTAGCACGTACAGCACGACCGCGAGCGGCGTGACGATCAGCGCCCCGCGGAAGGCGTAACCGGGGTGCCCTCGCCCCGACAGCGCAGCGTAGAAGACGCTCGCAAAGCCGAGCGCAGCCGACCCGGGTAGAAGAATGAGTGCGAGATGCACCGCGGGGCCGAACCGCGCGCCGAAGATGGCTTGCAGGAGAAGCGGCAGCGCAAAGGCCATCGCAAGCACCGCGACCGAGAGCAGGATCGTCGTGTGTTGCAGGCTTCGCGTTTCCACGTCCTCGGCCTTCTGCGCTTCGCCGGCGGCAGCGAGGGCTGAGATCCGTGGAAACAGAACCGCGCTGAGCGCGCTCGGAAGCAGCCAGACGAGGTTCGTCGCTGCGAGCGCGACAGCGTAATACCCCACGTCGGCCTTCGAGGCATACGCCGCCACCATGAACAGGTCGAAGCGATATGTGACGAGCGCGAGTACGTTCGCACCGTGGGCACGCAAGCCGAACGCCATCGCCCGGCGAAGATTCGCGATGTCGACGCGTGCCGTCGCCAAAACGTCGTTGTCGCGGCGACGGATCAGGCGGCGTCCCCAGTCGAGCGAGACGACGAAGCCTGCGACCTGACCCACGAGAAGACCGATGAAGGCGCCTTCCAGTCCGACGGCCGGGGTCAGCACAGCGACGCCGACGAACCACGCCAGGGCCTGGACGACGAGGATCAAGGCGGAGACCGAGTACTCAACCGTCGCCAGCGCGATCTGAGCCGAATACGTGGCCGCGAGCGCGAACGGCACCGCCGCGAGCACCGGTAACCCATCGACGAGATCGACTCCGCCGAAGAGCTCGGGAGGCAGCAGAGTGAAAGCTGCCGCTCCCAGCCCGGCGACTGCCGCTCCGATCGAAAGCGCGGCGGCCTGCGTCGTGACGAACGCAGAGCCGACGGGCCAGTGGCCGCTACTGACGAGCCACGGTGCTCCGAGCTCGATTCCGAGCTTCGCCAGCGTGAGCAGAAACAGGAACGTCGCCGCTACGAGTGCGTAGCGGCCGTTTCCCACAGGCCCAAGGGACCGCGCGACCACGATCGTGACGCCGGCCATCAGGGCGATCGACACAATTCGTGCACCCGCGGTCGCGAACGCTCCGCCCGCGAGCGTTTTTCGAGCCGCCGGCCTCACGCGCTTCGGCGCGCGTGCGTCTTTGGCCGCCGGTCCCCGGCCAACCGCTCGTATTCGTCTCCCACCGATCCGAAAAGCACCTCCCGATCGAAACGCCGTGCGACCAGACTCCGGTTGGCCTCCACGTCTTCGGGTTCCGGGGCGAGAACCGCCGCAACGAGGGCGCCAGCCAGCGTTTCTACACTTGCGTCGCTGACAACGGCGAGCCGGGCCTCGTGATAGTCGGGCTCGTGAACCCACGGAAGGTCCGAAACAACGACGGGCACGCCGACGGCAAGCGCTTCCAAGACCGAGGTCGGCGCACTGTCCGATTCCGCGTACGAAACGCAGACCGCAGCCGCGCGGAAGAGAAAAGCCACCTCGTCGTGCGCGATCTTGGGTCGGAAGATCACGGCGTCTGCAATGCGGAGATCGTCGACGAGTGAGGCAAGCTCGTCGAGCGGCCACGCGTCGTGCGTCGTGTCGACGATGATGACGACGAGGACGTCCGGCACCTCCGCGCGCACAAGCGCCGCCGCTCGCACAATGAGGTCGGGTCTGAAGATCCGGCGCGAGCCACGATGGGCGAGCACGATCCGTCGGTCACGTGGGAGACCCACGCGGGTCGCCGCGTCCTCGCGAGAGACACCCCGAGCCCGACGGGCCCACTCGCGATCGACGCCCCACGGCACGAACCGCAATCGGGATTCGTCGGCCCCGTACACACGCAACGCGTCGAGCAAGTGCCGGGAGTCGGCGGTCAAGAGCTCTGCCCCGGTTGCCACGCGCGCGATCAACCGCTGCTGCCGCCCGGACGGGTCGATCAGGACCTCCGATCCCCACGCCGTCGCCACGTGGGGTCTGACCCTCGCCAGCTCGGCGAGATAGCCCGTTGGGAGGATCAAGTGCGAGTGAACGACGTCGGGCGAGATGCGGCGGGCCAGCGACCGCACCTCGAGCGCCGACACACGCCAAACACCCCGGAGACCGCAGGAGATCGCGCGGGCCGGGACGTGCCACTGAGGGCCCGCAAACACCTCGGCCGCATCCCGCCCCACGTGGCAGACGTGCACATCGTGCCCGGCCGCGAGGAAGTGCCGCGGCCACGCGCGGAAGTGCGGGCTTCGCGTATCACCGAGGTACAGAAGCCTCAAAGCGGTTGATCGACAAGCTCGAGGCGCGGGCTGTAGACCTTCCCCGGTTGAAGGCGCTCGTGCGCGACTCCACCCGCGCCAAGCCAGGTCTTCGGGCCAATGGTTACGCCTGGGAGAACGATTGCATTTGCACCGACGAACGACTCGGACCCGATCACTATCGGGCTCACGAGCAGCACTTGGGGATCCTCGGGTCCGGCTCGCATCCCTGCCGGATAGGCGGGAACCCCCGGAGGACCGCCCGCGTCGCGATAGTGGTGCGAGGAGCTGAATAGACGCGCACCGACCGAGATGGCGACATTGTCCTCGATCGTGACCCCGCCGTGTGCGTTGATCAGCACTTGCGGCGCGATGTAGACGTCGTCGGCAATTCGGAGCTCACCCTCCACCGCAGCGAAGTCGGGATTCGGCCGCCGTAGAACGTGCCGATGCCGCGTCGACGGAGGCCCCGCACCGAGAAACGCGTTCGCGGCGATCCAGCAGTTGGCGCCGATATAGACGTGCTGCGCGCCGACGATGTGGACACCCTCGTCGATCCGGGTTCCGCGGCCGAGCGCGCCAAGCCGCTTGCGGTAGTACCTGAAGCGAAGATGCGTGCCCAGATCGCCCGGAAAGTGGCGAACGAACATGAGCAGCGCGCCTTTACAGAGTTGGGCCAGGGCCCACGGCAGTCGTCTCAAACGCCGCCCCTCGCGCACTGTTCACAGGTTACCTCCCGACGAGGACTGCATTCCGCGGCTGCCGCTACCGTTGCAGCCATCGTCCGGCTGAGACATCACCGGTCCCTGCGGCAATCGCACGACTCGGCGCGGAGCGCTCGGAGCGAGGCCAACGGGCACCGTCGGGCCACGGCGGCAAATCCGCAGAACGCGGAAGCCAGCGCGCCTCCGACTCGAACGCCGGTGCGCGTCCTTGCCGCCCTCGCTTCGGGCCTGATCGTCGCGCTGGGAGTCATCCAGGTGATCGGCGGAGCCGGTGCGATCGAGCTTGGACTGCAGATCGCGCTACTCGCCCTCTTCGCGATCGTGGCGGTGTGGGATCTCAGAGCGGCGACGATCGTCGTCATGCTCGAGCTCGTCCTCGGGGGAGCGAGCGGGCGCTGGACGGAGCTGCCGGGCGGCATCTCGGGGCGAATCGCGATCGACGCGATCCTCGTCGCCGCGGCAGCGTTCTACCTCCTCCGCGTCCCCCTGGCGCCGCGCGAGCGGATCCTCGGTCGCTACACGCTGCACGCTGTCGGGCTCGCGATCGCGCTTCCGGCGATCTGGATGGCGCTCGGCCTCGCGCGCGGGAACACGCCGCACGACGTCTTCGCGGACGGAAACGGGACGGCGTTCTTCGCGTTCGCGCTCGTCTTCGTGGCGCTCGCCCGCCTCGACGCCCTGCCGGAGATCCGGCTCTGGGTCTTCCGGGCCTGCGCACTGAACGGCATGGTGCTCGCGGCGCTGCTCGCGCTGACCACCAGCGGCGTCGTCGGTCTCGACCGACTCGATCGCATCCTGATCAGCGATCTCGGGATGGGCGGGATCATCGGTCACATGCCGAACGGCGCCTTTCGGCTGTACGTCGGGAGCGGCCTCTACCTCCAGATCGGGCTCGCGCTGACGACGCTATATCTCCTGCGCTCGCCCTCGCGGGTCACGCTCTGGGCGGTCTATGCCTTCCTCTGGGTCGACGTCGTGGCCAGCTACACGCGGGGGTTCTGGCTCGGCGCGCTCGTCGCGGTCGTCATCACGCTGGTGCTGGGCGCGACCAACTGGACGTGGCCGGCCCTCGTCGCAGCCGTCACCGTCGCCCTGTTCGCGATCGCGGGCGGCCTCGCCTCGCTCGGCAACGCGTCGTTCGCGAGCTATCTCGTCACGCGCGCGTCGACCATCGTCGCGAGCGGCCCGCGCCACGTCCCGCGCGCGATCGTGGCCGACGGGAGCTTCGAGACCGGACGCGCGACATGGCAGACGATTCCCGGGGGTTCCGAGCTGTCCGTCGACCGGACGAGAGCGCGCTTCGGCCGGGCCTCGGCGCGCCTGACGTACCTGGCGGGCGCCGACCTCAACCTCGGCTACCAACAGGTGCGTCTGCAGCCCGTTCAGCACCTTGTGACCGCGTGGGTGTACGTGCCCGACGACTGGCGCGGCGGCCCGGTCGCCCTGAAGCTGGAGAATTTCGCCGGCGCCGTCGGGACGATGGAAGTGAGCGCAGACATGAGCCGCCGCGACCGCTGGCAGCGGCTCGAGCTCACCGCCGTGCCGTCCAAAGCCGACCCAGCCGGGGACGTCGTCGTCCGCGCAGCCCGGCGACCCCCGCCCGGCTCGTCGGTGTGGCTCGACGCCGTGGAGGCGCACGTCCAGCTGCTCGCGAACGGCGGTTTCGAGCGCACAACCGCGCCGTGGGAGAGCGTCGCCGGGACGAAGATCAGCCGCGATCCATCGCTCAGCCACAGCGGGGCCGCCTCCGCGAAGCTCACGTACCTGCGCGGAGCCGACTACAACCTCGGCTTCCAGGACCTTACGCTCCGACCCG
>DHWI01000017.1:0-5008 GCA_002413095.1 Thermoleophilia bacterium UBA5186 | reverse complement strand
TCGGGCACGGCTTCGGAGCGGTCGCGCACGAGCTGCGGTCCGGCAAGCCCTGCGCCGAGGCCGGCCACTGTAACCCGCCGTACTCCTACGAGCTCGCCTACCTCGACCTGCTGTTCAAGGCGGGCATCGTTGGCCTGATCCTCTTCCTCTCGTTCCATCTGCGGATCGTCTGGGATGCGCTGCGGGTCAGGTTCGGCCGGCTTACCGGAGCTGCCCAGCTGCACCGCCAGGACGCGGCCGTCGTCGTTGCAATCGTCGTCTCGATCCTCCTCACCGGGGCGTTCAACCCGTACGTATTGGCAGCGTTCGGCATCTTCCCCGTCGTGCTCGCGTTGGCCTGGCTCGAGCCGCCACCGTCAACCGCGGCGCCCGGCCAGAAGGCGGAGAACGGCGACGCGGCCGACTGACGAACCAAGCTTCAGCGCGATCCCCGCGTAAACGGCGCCGTTCAGGACAGGGTTCCTTCGGCGCGCGTAATGCTTGCGGTAGAACCGGTACATCCCGTAGTGGAAGGCGCGCTCGAGCCGCGGCGAGCGCACGAGCCCGCTCGTCCCGTGCTTGACGTGCCGGAAGATGACGGTCGACTCGTACCACGTCGTCCAGCCGGCCTGCGCGAAGCGGTAGCAGAGGTCGAGGTCCTCCATGTACATCCAGTAGCCCTCGTCGAACAAACCGACCTCCTCGAGCGCGGCCCGCCGGATGAGCATGAACGCGCCGTTGACCGCGTCGACCGGCCCGGATTCGACGCCCGGTGCCGTGTACGCGCCGAGCTGCCCGCCGAGCCGGAGGCCTGAGAAGTGCCCGAGTGCGCTGAGCGGCGTCGGGAACGATCGCTTCGCGGCGTGGTCGAGGCTCCCGTCCTCGAGCTCGAGGCGGCAGCCGGCGATTCCGACCTCCGGGTGCCCATCCATCAGGTCGAGCATGCGGTCGAGCGCTCCGGCGGTTGCTTCCGTGTCGGGGTTGAGCACGAGGACGTACGGCGCCTTGCCCGCTCGGATGCCGATGTTCGTGGCCTTCGCGAAGCCAAGGTTGTCCGCCGCCGCGTGGAGCCAGACGTCGGGGAACCGGTCACCGAGCAGCTCGACCGTGCCGTCGCTCGAGGCATTGTCCACGACGAAGACGTTGAGCTCGCACTGGGGCGGGTGACCCACGAGGGAGTCGAGGCACCTGCGCAGCAGCTCGCGAGAACGATAGGCGACGACGACGACGTCGACTGCTCGGGGCGTCATTGTCCGAAGACGCGCACGTGCAGATCCGGCGTGGGCCGCAGTGGGAACGGCAGCGACACGTCGGCGGCGCCGACACGAGCGCGGAAGAAGCCCCTCGTCCGCCGTCCGGGAACTCGACCTCGGAAGATGCCGAACCGATTCGCCGAGGCGGTCGCCTCGATCGCCCACGCGGCACCGACCTTCCGCTCGACGAAGACCGTGGCAGGGCCCGAGCTCGGGGTGCGCCCCCAGAAGGTGACGCTCGTCGCGGCGGGGAGTGCCACGAACGGGAACCGGAACGCACGCTGGGCGGGCTTGGGCTTGGTCAGCATGACGCGGGTGTCCCTGTAGTAGAGACCCGACTGGTAGGGACCGGCGTCTCGGTCGACGAGCAGGTACCACGTCACGAGCGAGACGCCCGACTGCCACATCCGGAACATCGCCTCAGCGACCCAGAGTCCCTCCAGCGCCGCGGGTACCCCCTTGGGGTCAGGAGGGCTGGAATCCCAGCTGAACTCGGTCACCCAGAAGCGGATCGGCAGGCTCGAGTCGACGTGCCCGGCGGCGACCGCGGCCTGGAGCAAAGCACGCATCCTCGGTAGGTCGCCGAGCGAGACGTTGTCCGGGCTGAGAGCGTGATGGCGAGGGCCGCCTTCGGTGTACGGATGGTGCGACCAGACGTCGAAGGCCGCGTGCTGGGCACACGTCGGCCGCGGGTGCTTGCCGCCGGACATGCAGAGCAAGTCGCGCATGAAGCGAAGGGGCGACAGCGCCTCGTGTCCGCTGCGGCCGAACGGAGTCAGCCCTCCCGTGACCACGAGGTTGTCCCGGTGCACTCCGTGGACGGACTCGGCAAAGGCGCGCAGCAGGCCCCGGTAGAGCTGCGGAGACACAGGCCGATCTCCGTCGTACTGCGTATTGAAGTACAGGTGGTCATTCGGCTCGTTCCAGAGCTGCCACAAACGCACCCGGGGCAAGCCTGCGCGGCTCCCCCCGTACCGCAGGGCGGCGGCATGCGCGAAGAGCCCGAGCTCGCCGGGATCGGGTGGCCTCGTGCCGGCGGGGCCGGGAGCGCCTCGCTCGGCCCAATCCGGTGCGCCTGCGATGTAGACGAGCGGTGTGAGGCCCGCGCTGACGGCGGCCTGCACCTGCCGATCGAAGGCGTCCCATGAATAGCCAGGGTCATCAGGGTTGGCCGCATCGAACGCCGCCGGGCGGGTCTGCGGCGCCACCGCTCGCCAGGTCAGCCCGAGCCGGAAGACGGTCGCGCCCGACTCGCGTGCGCGCTGGAAAAGCAGCGGCGCCATTTCCGGCCGGGTGGCCACCCGAGGCTCAATCACCGCGGTCTGAAACGGCCCGGCAAAGAGGCGCGGGGCACTCGCGCTGCGCTCAGTGGCCGATCCCGAGGACACTGACGCTGCGAGGCAGGCGATCAGCGTCGCAGCAACCAGAACTGACCCCTTCATGAGCCGCAGTTGTACCCGATCCTAGGCTCCGGTTTGGATCCGCACGAAATGGGCGATCGACCCCGCGCCGTCGCGGCGCGAGAAGAGCATCGAGTCGTCACGCTCGATCTCCTCGACGAGTCTCGCGACGCCCGGCTCGAAGTTGAGAAACGGCCGCTCGACGGCGTCGTGGAATAGCAAGTGCCCGCCTGGCTCGAGCGCCGAACGCCAGTGCTCGTAGTCGCCCCGCGCCCCGTCGTACGAGTGGTCGCCGTCGACGAGGACGAAGTCGCACGTGCCCGGGTGTGCGACCGTGTGCGAGTCGGCGACCACCATCTCGACGCGCTCCTGTAGCCCGTAGCGGTCGAGCGCCGCCGCGAGGTGGCGGTCCTGCTCGGGCCCGCGGTGGCCGACGTCGAACTCCCGGTGCAGGTCGTACGAGTGGAGCCGCGCAGCCGGATCCATTGCCGCCGCGAGCAGCAGCGTGCTGCCTCCCTTGTATCGACCGATCTCCACGAGCGTGGCCGGCCCGAGCCCACGCACCAGGCGATAGAGGTACGCGGCCTCGTCGATCGCGAGGAGTGCAGGGCCCATGTTGAGCAGGTTGCTCGAGAAGAGGAAGGCGAGGTCCTCGAAGCCGTCGAGCCGCTCCGGCCAGGCCTCTACGTTCCCCAGCGTCCGCGGACGCACGACGCGTTCCCAGAGCGGACCGCTGACGAACGGTCCGGGCTCGGCGCGCGCGACCGCGAGGACGGCGCGGTCGCGCAGGCGGGAGCGCGTGAGCCACACGAACGCGTCCCGGAGGAACGCCCGCACTAGTGGAGCGCCCGCACGTAGCTCCACGCCTCGCGAAGTCCGCGCGGCCGCCACACGGCGAGGAGCAGGGCGTACAGCCCGAGCCCGACCGCCGCGGCCGGAAACCCGCCCAGCACGAAGGACACGATCCCGAATGAGAGGCCTGCGAGCGCACCGATGGCGAGGGCGAGCCGTGCCAGGCCGAGCACCGACAGCGCGAGCATCCGCTTGGACACGCCGGCCGAGAGCGCGATCAGCACGCCGAACGTCGTCACTGCGAGAGCGATCGCGATCCCTTCAAGCCCGAACACGGCTCGGAAAGCCCACGTGAGGGGCACGTCGACGGCGACCGCAGCGACGGCGACCGCGACGAGGAAGCGACTCCGCTCCATTACGAAGACGAGCGGGAACGTGGACGTCAGCGCGACGGTGACGAGCATCCACGGCGCGAACGCGACGAACAACCGTCCCAGCTCGCCGCCGACCTCGCCGGTGTACGCATCGCCGAGCACCCAGCCGACCACCCGGCCGCCGACGAGGGCGAACACACCTGCGGCCGCCGCGATCAGCGTCAGGGAGAGCCAGGACGCATGGACGACGTGCCTTGCGGCGCTCTCCACGTCGAGGCCCCGGCGGGTCAGCGGGGCGGAGGAGATGAGCGACAGCGCCGACGCGGTTGCGGTGCAGAACGTCGCGGCGAGGAGGTAGCCGTACGAGAGGCTCGTCGCGCTGCCCACCCCGAGAGGGGCGGCGAACGCGAGCGCGATGAGGTAGAGCCCCTGGTTCGCGAGCGGCACTGCTGCGCCGCGACCCAGGCGGCCCAGGCGCGGCAGGATCGCCGCCCCTCCCTCGCGGACGTGCCCGAGGTCGTGGTCGCGCGCCAGCGCGGCGACCGGCAGCGCGAGGGTGATGACGGCGCCGGCGAAGAGGCCCCAGGCGAGCGAGACGAGCCCGTGCGCGTCGGCAAGCGCGAGGAAGCAGACCACGCTGGCGATCGATCCGGAGCTGTAGGCCAGCGCCGCCACGCCGTAGCTGTCGCGCGCGGCGAGCGTGCTCGTCGCAATGGCAGCGAGCAACTGCATGAACGCAGCCGGAAGGAGCCACGGAAGCGAGCGCGCCGCGACGTGCGCGGCCTGGGGCGAGCCGGTGAGGGCGTCGCCGATCTGTCCGCGGAAGAGGATCGCGACGAGCGCGGCCGGAACGGCAACGGCGAGAAGCGCGAGGACATAGCCGCGCACCTCCCGCCCGAGCGCGCCTCCCGCGGCGGCGCGGGTCAGGTCCGGCACGACCACCATGCGCACCGCCTGAGCGCCGAGGACGAGAACGAGGTAGATGCCGTAGGCGGCCATGAACCCGTCCGTGTCGGCGCCGCGGCCGAACTTCTGCGCGAGGAGCGCGCCGGCAAGGGCGGCCGAGCCGCTGATCGCGAGCATCGACACCGCGGTCTGGATCCCGCTCCTTACAGCACTCTTACGAGTGGCGGGCATACTCATGTCCGCGCCTTCGGGCATCTTTCCATCATGACTTCGCCCACGAACGACACGCTCTGGAACGAGGAGT
>DHWI01000198.1:11962-12115 GCA_002413095.1 Thermoleophilia bacterium UBA5186 | reverse complement strand
GCCTGCCGATTCAGGGCAGGCATGGAACTGAATGCGCTCTTGCGGCGCGCCGTCGAGCTCGGCGCCAGCGATGTCCATCTCAAGGTCGGACGCCCTCCGATGCTGCGCTGCGACGGCGCGCTTGCCCCGCTCGAGGGCTACGAAGCGCTGACG
>DHWI01000198.1:6940-11809 GCA_002413095.1 Thermoleophilia bacterium UBA5186 | reverse complement strand
TTCGCCTTCCGCGTCATCCCGAAGACGGTGCCGACGTTCGGCGACCTGAACTTGCCTCCCGGTGTGGAACGGCTCGCCGAGGAGCACCGCGGCCTCGTCCTCGTGACCGGCGCGACCGGCTCAGGCAAGACGACCACGCTTGCCGCCGTGATCGACCACATGAACCGCACGCGGACGCAGCACATCGTCACGATCGAGGACCCGATCGAGATCCTCCATCCCGACCACGGCTGCATCGTCAACCAGCGCGAGGTCGGCCTCGACACCGCGAGCTTCGGCCAGGCGTTGCGTCGAGCGCTCCGCCAGGACCCCGACGTCATCCTCATCGGCGAGCTCCGCGACGCGGAGACCGCCCAGACGGCGCTGCAGGCAGCCGAGTCGGGCCACCTCGTTCTCTCGACGATGCACACGGTCGACGCCGCCGAGACGATCGGCCGGATGATCGAGTTCTTCCCCGAGGCGAAGCAGCAGCAGATTCGGTCGATCATGGCCGGCGTCCTGCGCGGCGTGATCAGCCAGCGGCTCCTGCCCAAGGTGACCGGAGGTCGCGTTGCGGCGGTCGAGGTGATGGTCATGAACACGCGCATCGCCGACCTGATTCGTGACAGCCAGACCGAGAGCATCCCCGAGGCGATCGAAGACGGCGCGTTCTTCGACATGCAGAGCTTCACCAAGGCTTTGATCGACCACGTTCTCGTCGGCAACGTCGATCGCGAGGTCGCGGCGAACGCCGCCACGAATCGCCATGACTTCCTCGTCTCGCTCGACCAGGCCATGAAGCAGCAGGACGCGGATATCGCGAAGGCCGTGCAGACCGCCCAGGAGGCCGCGAAGGCCGACATCGTCCCGGGCCTGCGGATCGCGGAAGGATGACCTTTCCGCGCGCACGCACGCTCGCGGCTGTCGCTCTCGCCGCAGGACTCGCCGCGCTCGCGGGCGCTGCGCAGGGCGGTTCCTTCGGCCCGACGGTCTCGCTGCCGAGCGCCGACGCGGCGAACGCGTCCGGCTCGATTCAGGTTCCGGCGGCCTTCACGACCGCGCCCGCGGTCAGGGACGTGCGCACCGGGGACGAGCTTCAGTCGCTCTGGCACCGCGCCGGAGCGGCGTACGGCGTCCCGTGGCAGGTCCTCGCAGCGATCAACAAGATCGAGTCGAACTTCGGTCGCAACATGGGCCCGAGCTCGGCCGGCGCCGTTGGCTGGATGCAGTTCATGCCCGATACGTGGCTCCGCTGGGGCGTGGACGCGAACGGGGACGGCGTTGCCGATCCGTGGAACGCGGACGACGCGATCTTCGCTGCCGGGCGCTATCTCGCCGCCTCGAACGGCGCGAACGACATTCGCTCCGCGGTCTTCTCCTACAACCACGCGGACTGGTACGTGAACGAGGTCCTCGCGCTCGCCCAGACCTTCGGCACTGCCGGATCCGACGCCACCTTGCAGCTCGACCAGAACCAGCAGTCGCTCGAGGCCGCGCAGCGCTCCATCGTCGCCGTGAACCGGCAGCTCGTGCTCGCGCAGGCCGCGGAGGCGCGGCTCGCGACGGTGTACTCGCGCTCCCTCGCGCGCGTAAGCGCGGCGAAGCTCTTCTCGGACCGGCTCGTGCTACAGCGGCGAGCGACACTCGACGGGGTCGCGCACGACCGCGCGGCCGCTGAAGTAGCGCGGCTGAGCGGCGAGCTCGGCGCCCGCCAGAGCGATCTGACCGCCGCTCGGCAGGCTGCTGCGGCGACCCCGGCGACGGATGCCGTCTTCGGGGCTCCGACTGCCTCGGGCCAGGGCTACGTCTTCCCCGTCGGCGGAGGACCGTCCGTGGTCTCGGTCTCGCACAGCCACCACGACTATCCGGCCGCGGACATCGCCGCTCCCGCGGGCTCTCCGGTGTACGCCCTCGCAGACGCGCTGATCGAGCAGGCCTGGCACTCGCCGGACGCGCGCTGCGGCATCGGGCTGACCCTGCTGGCGAGCGACGGGCAGCGCTGGACGTACTGCCACCTTGCCTACGAGGAGCCGCAGATCGTCGACGGGACGACCGTGACCGCGGGAACGCTCCTCGGCCTGGTCGGCTCGACCGGTCACGCCACCGGCCCGCACCTGCATCTCCAGCTCCAGCCTGCGACGTCCTATCCCCAGCTTCAGCCGTGGTTCCAGTCGTTCGCGGGAAGCGCATTCCGCTGGCAGGACGCGGTCACGCCTCAGGCGGACGGCCCCGCAGCCGCTCAGCGGGGCGACGTCTTCGCAGTCGCAGGGCGCCCGCGCGTGTCGGCGAGCGTCGTCGTCGTGGCCTTTACCCGATAGGGGCTTGACTTTCCCCGCGTTTTTGCCGAAGTGAACCGTATGGCGGCCCGCCTTCTCTCAGTCCTGCCTCGCTTTGCGATCGTGACGTTCGTTTTCCTGTTCGCGACGGCCGCGGTGACCTTTGCTGCCGGCAAACAACTCGCCTCGAGCCCGGCGAAAAAGTCCGCTGCGGCTCCGGCCGCGCCCGCGACCCTTGTGGTGCCGGATGTCCGCAAGCAGGCGTTCGTCTTCGCCAAGGGTTCGCTGGAGGACGGCGGCTTCGCCTGGCGTGTGGCCGGCTCCGTTCATGGCTTCGCGGCGAACACCGTCGCGGCCCAGAGCCCGGCGCCCGGCGTACGCGTGATCGACACCGGCGCTCCGCTCGTGACCGTGACACTTCTTCGCAACCCGCACTACGCCGAGCACGGCGCGCCCGAGGACGCCTCGCTCCTGCGCGGCACGAAGATCCAGCTCGCCGACATTCCGGCTGCTCCGATCGTCCCGGCGATGCCCGCAAGGCCCGCGAAGCCCGCGGCCAAGAAGGCCGCACCGCTCGCGCCGCCCAAGGTTGCACGTCCCAAGAAGCAGGCCACGGTCGCCAAGCGTCCCGCCGCGTTCGTCGTGCGGGGTGGTCGCAAGGAGCCGCTGGACGAGATGCCGCTGCCCGACCGGGCGCGCCTGCTCGGACGCTTCATCGAATCGCATCCGCCGGCGAACGCGAACGTCAAGTATTGGCTCTACCAGCACGAGTGGGTCGTCGTCGGCGCGAAGCTCGGCTGGTGGCACGGGGCGGAGGCGCTCCGGATCCTGATTCAGGACGACGCAAAGGCACAGACCCGGTGGGGGGTCGGCAGCCGCAGCGCGGAGGTCGCGCGTCAGGCACTCGCCGGGGTGGAGGCACGCTCACGGTGACGATTCGCTCGAGGCTGCGCGTCGAGCGCGGGTACTCGCTGGTCGAGCTGATCACCGTGATGGCCATCATGAGCGTCGTCATGACCGGCGTCACGGCGCTGTTGGTGCAGGGCTCGAACGCCGAGGTCGACATGAACGGGCGCTTCCAGGCGCAGCAGAACTCCCGGGTCGCCTTCGACAAGATTCGCCGCGAAGGACACTGTGCGAGCCTCGTCACGCTCACCGGCCAGACGCAGGCGACGCTGACTCTCCCATCGTCGTGCGGCAGCCAGATCAGCTGGTGCACGGTGGCAGTCGGCGCCTCGACGACGCGCTACGCCCTCTACCGCCAGAGCGGCGCGACGTGCGGCACGAGTGGCGTCAAGTGGGCCGATTACCTCACGAGCGGCAACGTCTTCACGTACACCGCTCAGTCTGCGCAGAGCCTCGCGAAGCTCAGCGTCGACCTGCCAATGAACCTCCGGCCCGCGCGGACGTTCGAGACCTACGAGCTCAAGGGCGACATCGCCCTGCGGAACAGCACGCGCTCATGAGAAGGCTCTTGCACAGGCTGCGCTCGGAGGAGAGCGGCATCGCGCTGATCCTGGCGCTCGGGACGATCACCGTGCTGTCGATCCTCGTCGTTTCCGTGATCGATTACAGCGCGACGAACTCGCGCGAGTCGAGCCTGAGCTCCTATCGCCAGCGCGCGTACACGCTCGCCGAGGCAGGGCTGAACGACGCGCTTTCTGTGCTCACCGTGACGCAGACGCCGCTGTACTCCGGCTTGTTCCCGTCGCGGACGGCGAACTACGACGGCGGCTCCGTCACCTGGAGCGGCACGCTCGACGAGGCGACGCCGCAGACCGCCTGCCCCGGCCACACCGCATGCTGGATCTTCACGTCGGTCGGCTCGATGCGGAATCCGACGGGCGGGTCCATGGTTCAGACGCGAACGCTCACGATGAAGGTCCCGCTGGACGCGGTCTACGAGCAGCCCCTCGTCAACGATGCGTACGACTACGTCTTCGTGTACGGAACCGGCGCGCCGGGCGGCTGCGACTTCAGCGGCTCGAACAGCTCGGCGTTCACGTCGGCGCTGTACGTTCAGGGCAATCTCTGCCTGTCGAACAGCGCGACGGTGACGGAGGCAACGCACGTCTGGGGGACCGTGACGGTTAGCAGCCCGCAGGCGGGAATCGGGACCTCGTCGAGCGCGGACACGAAGGGCGTCCACATCAAGAACGGCTGCCGCTACTCGACGAACGGTTCCGGCTCCTTCAACTCGCCCTGCACCGGGACCGACCACGTCTGGGCGAACCCTGCTGCAGACACGAACCCGATCAGCCTCACCGCGCCGGTGATCGACTGGACAGGGTGGTACAAGAACGGGGCCCCGGGCCCCTACTCCGGGTGCACGACCTCGAGCGGCACGCCGAACAACACGTCGAACTGGGCGACGGCGTTCGACGGAGACCAGGGCTCCACCATCGACACGAGCAAGATGAATCGCAGCGTGCCGGGGTCGTTCAACCTCACTCCGACCACCGCCTACTCGTGCAAGAACTCCTTCGGCGAGCTGTCTTGGGACCCGACGGCGAGTCCGCCCACGTTGACGGTGAAGGGCACGGTGTTCATCGACGGCAACGCACGCGTCGACGGCGGCAACATCTCGCTCGTCAAGTACGTGGGCGTCGGGAGC
>DHWI01000198.1:5003-6832 GCA_002413095.1 Thermoleophilia bacterium UBA5186 | reverse complement strand
CGAACAACTTCTTGGACGTGGTCGCCGGCGGTGTCGGCGGCGGGGGCCAGACGGAGACGGCCGACTCGACGGTTTCCGTCGCTCTCGTGAGCGCGGCGTACCAGGGCGCGGTCACCGCCGCGAATCGCATCGACGTCACTTCGCAGTCGTCGTTCCAGGGCCCGCTCGTGGAGCGGTCGCTGACCCTCGGTCAGGCGCTCACGACGTACCCGTTCGGCACGCTCTCCTACGTGCCGACCGCCACGCCGGGGAACCCGGTGAAGTCGGTCACGGTCGGCTCGCCGAGCTTCGGTTAACGGCGTTCAACTCTTCCGCCCCATGGGCCGATAGATCCATCATGGACGTCGCGGTCGCCGCCTTCTTCCTCGCGCCTGGCCTCGCGGTCGGCAGCTTCCTCAACGTGCTCGCCGCGCGGCTGCCGCTCCAGCGGTCGGTCGTCCACCCCGGCTCCGCGTGCATGTCCTGCGGGACGGAGATCCGCTGGTACGACAACGTGCCGCTCCTCTCGTACGCGCTCCTGCGCGGCCGCTGTCGGAGCTGCGGGGCGGGGATCGGCCTGCGCTACCCGGCCGTCGAGCTCACGACAGCGCTCCTCGTGGCCGGCTGCGTGCTCGCCTTCGGGCTCACCGCCGACGCCGCGGTCGCGGCGCTCTTCTGCATCGCGCTGGTCGCGGTCTCGGCCACCGACCTCGAGCACAGGATCATCCCGAACAAGATCGTTCTTCCGGCTGCCGTCGTCGTGCTCGCAGCGCAGACCGCCTTGCATCCGAGCCCGGAGTGGGCCCTCGGCGCGCTCGGCGCATCGGGCTTCCTGTTCGTCGCGGCGCTCGCCTATCCGGCAGGGATGGGCATGGGAGACGTCAAGCTCGCGCTCCTGATGGGCGCGATGCTCGGACGCACGGTTGGCGTCGCGCTGATGCTGGGAATGATCGCGGCGCTCCTGCCGGGGATCGTCCTGCTCGCGAAGCACGGCCAGAAGGCCCGCAAGATGGGCATTCCGTTCGGCCCGTTTCTGGCGCTCGGCTCGGTTGTCGCGCTCTTCTGGGGCCGTGCGCTCCTGGACGCGTATCTCAGCTTGATGACGTAACAGCACTACTCGAAAGTGCTAATCACGGCGGCCCGATCTGCCGATAACTCGTTCGAGGGATTGCCTTGAGCGAGTTCGACGACCAGCAGCCGCCTGTCCTCCGCACGGTTGGAACCCCGGGCGAGACGCGCGCGCCCGCGGAACCGCTGCAGCCGCACGCGAACGTCAACGCCACCGCCGAGCTCGTCGCCGACCTGCTCGCCGCGACCGGCCTGGTCGCCGCCGACAAGCTCGCGCTCGTCCGCGGCCGCGCGGGAGCGTCCGGCTCGCTGGCCCAGGCGATCATCGACGAGGGCGTCGCCTCGAGCGACGGCATCGCCCGCACGCTCGCCGCCCGCCACCACCTGCCCCTCGTCGACCTCGCGGTCGTCGCCGTCGAGGAGGAAGCGGCGAAACAGATCGCGCTGCACGTGCTCGAGCGGATCGTCGCCGTGCCCTACGCGATTGCCGATGGCCAGCTCCACGTCGCGATCGCCGACCCGGCCAACATCCACGGCATCGACGAGCTGCGGCTTGCCACCCGCCTTCCGCTCTCGCTCGCGGTCGCCTCGCGCGACGACATCCAGGTCGAGATCAGGCGCCTCACGCGTGCCTCGGAGGCCTTCGGCGCTCGAGCCGTCCTCGACGAGGAGGCCGCAGCGCTCGACGCCGAGGAGGAGGAAGCCGACGACCTCGAGGCCGACGACGGGATCTCCGACGCGCCGCTCGTCCGGCTCGTCAACTCGGTGATCTTCCAGGCGGC
>DHWI01000198.1:2553-4916 GCA_002413095.1 Thermoleophilia bacterium UBA5186 | reverse complement strand
CTCGCGAAGCTCGACATCGCCGAGCGCCGTAAGCCGCAGGACGGCCGCATCTCCCTCAACGCCGCCGCGGCGGGCCGCACGCTCGACGTCCGCGTCGCCACTCTGCCGACGGTCGAGGGCGAGTCGGTGGTCATGCGTCTGCTCGACAAGTCGAAGAAGGCGCCAACCCTCGCGGAGCTCGGGCTCTCGGAGTCGATGCAGCAGACGCTCACCGACCTCGTCTTGCGCCCGACCGGCGCGCTGCTCGCCACGGGGCCGACCGGCTCCGGTAAGTCGACGACGCTCTACGCGGCGCTGGCCCAGATCAACCGGCCGGAGATCAACATCATCACGGTCGAGGATCCGGTCGAGTACCGGCTCCCCGGCGTCAACCAGGTCCAGATCAACACGCGCGCCGGGCTCACGTTCGCGACTGCGCTCCGATCGATCCTGCGTTCCGACCCCGACGTGGTGATGGTGGGTGAGATCCGGGACGGCGAGACCGCGAAGATCTCGATCGAGGCCGCCCTCACGGGTCACTTGGTGCTCTCCACGCTGCACACGAATGACGCGCCGGGTGCGCTCACGCGCCTGCAGGAGATGGGTGTGGAGCCGTTCCTCGTCGGCGCGGCTGTTACGGGCGTCCTCGCGCAGCGGCTAGCGCGCAAGCTTTGCACCCACTGCTGCGAGATGTACCAGCCCTCGGTGGACGACCTGCTCCAGGCGCGCGTCTCCCCCGAGGTTGCCGCGGCCTCCGACGGGATGGCGTTCTACCGCAAGCGGGGCTGTCCGCGGTGCGGCCAGACCGGCTACAAGGGCCGGATCGGCGTCTACCAGCTCCTCGCGATGAGCGAGCAGCTCGAGGCGCTGGCTGCGCAGAAGGCGAGCCGCGAGGAGATCGAGCGCGCGGCGATCGAGGAAGGCATGCGCACGCTCTGGGACGACGGCATCGCAAAGGTGTCGGCTGGGCTCACCTCGATCGAAGAGCTTGCCCGAGTATCCGTCTGAAATTTCGGCCTTCGGCCCTCGATTTCAGACGGGGTTTATGCGGTGCCGAGCGGGAGTGGACGAGCGCCGGCTAAGCCGGCACTCGCGGCCTCGGGCTGAGGTCGAACCCCGTATGCGGCCGCCGGCTTCCCACGACCTGCCTGTGCGGAAGTTGGTCATGACCTTGCCGCCGCTTCCGAAGCTCGAGTCGAGCTTCCCGTCGGCGGCGTAGCGGGCGACCGCGAAGTCGGACAACCGGCCCACGCCGGCGACGACGAGCTTGCCGTCTGCCTGGATCGCGACGGCGCGGGCGTCGCTCCACAATCCGAGGTCGGTTAACACCTTGCCGCCGCTTCCGAAGCTCGGGTCGAGCTTCCCGCCGGGGGTGTAGCGGGCGAGCGCGAAGACGGCGTGGTTGCGGACGTCGCTTCCGGCGGCGACGATCTTGCCGTCTCGCTGAATCGCGACCGCCACGGCTGAGTCCGACACGGGCCCGAAACGGGTCAGGACCTTGCCGCCGCTTCCGAAGGTCGGGTCGAGCTTGCCGCGGGCTGTGTAGCGGGAGAGCGCGAAGCGCCAAGGACCGTCGGCGATTATGCCGCTCGAGCCGGCGACGACGAGCTTGCCGTCCGCCTGGATCGCGACGGCGTTCGCCCAGCCACTGACCCGCTTCCGCGACCCGAAGTCGGTCAGCACCTTGCCGCCACGTCCGAAGCTCGAGTCGAGGCGGCCACGCGCGCTGTAGCGGCCGACCGCGGAGTCGTCGCTGAGGGCGGTGACGCGGCTCCGGCCGGCGGCGACGAGCTTGCCGTCTCGCTGGATCGCCAGCGCGGAGGTCCAGCTATAGCCCCTCGAGCCAAAGGCGGTCACGACCTTGCCGTCGCCTCCGAAGCTCGGGTCGAGCTTCCCGCCCGCGGTGTAACGGGCAAGCGCGAAACGCCAACCGCCGTATGCGCTTCGGCCGGCGACGACGAGCCTGCCGTCTCGCTGGATCGCGAGCGCGTAGGCCAAGTCGCGGCTCAGCGAGCCGCTCTTGCCCAGCGGGTTGGCGCCGGCGACATTCTGGGCGCGCGAGCTCGCGGCCGACGCGGTGAGCGCAAGCAAGCCAGTCACGACCGCGGCCGCAAAGCCGACTCGACCCAAATCCGGTGAAGGGTGCAGCAGCGTCAACCTGACCGTGATCCCCGAGGAGAGTCTCCCGCAAATCCGATGCCCAAATCAACGCGCCCCCCGATGAGCAGAGCTGGCTACTCCGGGCGTAGCGAGAACCGAGTTTGTGGCTCTGAGCCACAAACCGTCCAGTTGCGACAGTCCACCGGCACTACGCTCATGGAGCGAAGCGCCTTCGACTGTCACAACTTCCGCGATAGTGGCTCTGAGCCACTAAGTTCGACAGG
>DHWI01000198.1:908-2446 GCA_002413095.1 Thermoleophilia bacterium UBA5186 | reverse complement strand
TCGAACGTGTACGGGCCTGCGTGCAAGGCCTCGACGGCGCCCGGGGGATAGACGTCAGTCTCGACGATGCAAGAGTCGCCGTAGTCGACCGCACGAAGCACCGCGATCGACCGGCCGTCGCGGCGGGCGTGCCGCACGAAGAGCTCTCGGGGCGCGGCGTGGGGTGCGCCCGCTGCGTTCGACGGGGAGGTCGGCGGGCGAAGGGAGCCGAGCCGCGAGGCGCCGTCGCTCATCCCGTTGCGGGGTACGCGTTCTGGGCCGCTTGCGCGACCGTTTCCTTGTCGGCAAAACCGTTCAGCTGGACGTACAGCGCCGGCTCACCTGGCATAGGACGGCGGAACACCAGCACCGTCGGAGCGTGGATGACACGAAGCTGCTCGGCGATCGCCTGGACCTCCGAACGGTTCAGGACGTTCACCTGCACGAAGCCGGCGTGCGCGAGCGCGGCCCCCGCCTTGGCCTCGGCGGTCGAGATGGCGTCCGTCCGGGCCTGCGGGTCATAGAGGACTGCGACGACCACAGCGTGCATCGCCAGCGCCCTCGAGATCGCGAGCGGCAGGCCGTCGGTGGCGACGGCGACCGCGGGAGTGGTCGCCTTGGTCTTGCGCTTCGCCACAGGCGTCTTGACCTTCGGCGGAGCGAGCGGCGCGCTCTTCCGCTTGCCCGAGCGCTGGATCGTGTGACCGAGCGTCCCGAGCGAGGACTTCTTCTTCGCAACCGCGGTCTTCGTCCCGTGCGGATGCGGGTTGAGGTGCGAGACCGGCGGCGCCGATCCACCGAGCATGTTGAGCCCGAGGAACGCGCCGAGCGCGCCGAGAATGCCGACGAGCGCGACGATCTGCACAGGCTTCGAGACCTTCAGCTCCACAAGGTTTGTATCGGCAGTCCGGGGCCGCGGCTTTACGCAAAGAAAAGGGGCGCGGTTGCCCGCGCCCCTCGACTCACAACGTCAGATCCGGGTTACGGACCGGTGCAGGCGTTGGTGGTGATGTCGCCGCCGGGGCCCTGCTTGTACCAGGACTTCGTTCCGACCGTCGACTTGACGCAGTACGAGGTCGTGTTCGGCGAACCCAGGAACGCGACGTTCTTGATGCCTTGGTCGTAGGCGGTCAGCTTGGCGAGCGTGAGGCCCGTGTAACCGGCCGAGTTGTCGGCGTTGTACGCCTCGATCCCCGGGACAGATGCGCGAACGTTGGCCTTGGCGGCCGAGTTGTTCGCGCGATCGCGGAAGCTCAGGTACGAGGGAATCGCGATCGCGAGCAGGATGCCCAGGATGATGATGACGACCAGAAGCTCGATGAGGGTGAAACCGCTCTCCTCACGGGCCAGTCGCTGACGAATGGATGAAATCACAGCAGTGCTCTCCTTCCACGCAGGGTGGGGTGGTGGCTCTTCCTCCTATCGGCCGCCTCCCTCAGCGCGGGCGACCCTCGTTTGGGTGAATCGCCGACTGGTGTAAACGCTGCGTTTGGGCCCAAAAAAGGGGCGCGGTCTCCCGCGCCCCTTCGCGACCAGCTCAGATCCGGGTTACGGACCGG
>DHWI01000198.1:0-663 GCA_002413095.1 Thermoleophilia bacterium UBA5186 | reverse complement strand
GGATGCCCAGGATGATGATGACAACGAGGAGCTCGATGAGGGTGAAACCAGACTCCTCACGAGCGACGCGGTGCTTCAGAGTGGCGATCATGCGTTAGTGCTCCTTCCGTACAAGTCGATAGCGGTGGCTGACCGTGCGTATCGGCCGCCTGCTTGCCACGGGTGAGCCTCGAACGGGTGATCGCGGGGTAGTCCACTCACTCACGCTGGGGTAGCCCCTCGAAGGAGTGATCGAGACGGCTCAAAATCGGGCTTAAAGAAACGGACAAGGCCTGCCGATAGCTCGGTCGAGGGAGCTATGGCGGAAGTCATTCATTCAATCGATCACCTGCTCGAGCAGATGGTGGCGCTCAAGGCGTCCGATCTGCACATCACCGTGGGCACCCCCCCGGCGATTCGCGTGAACGGGGAGGTCCAGCGCCTCGACGAGTACCCGGCGCTCGACGCCGAGCAGACCCAGCAGCTCCTCTACCGCGTGCTCTCGAGCGAGCAGCAGAAGCAGCTCGAGATCAAGCGGCAAATCGACTTCGCGCACAGCGTTCCCGGTGTCGCGCGCTTCCGCGTGAACGTGTACTTCCAGCGCGAGAGCCTCGGCGGCGCCTTCCGCGTCATCCCCGAGGAGATCAAGACCCTCGAGGAGCTCGGGCTTCCCGCCAGCCTGCA
>DHWI01000042.1:2082-2945 GCA_002413095.1 Thermoleophilia bacterium UBA5186 | reverse complement strand
TACGGGGTCTTCAGCTCCTCGTCCGAGCCGGGATTCGTCGCCTGGTACTCCCGCGCGTCGATGGCGACCTCGATCACGGCATCAGCGAGGCAGCGCATGCAAGGTCCGTGGAGACGGGCCTGGAACCCGAGCTGGAAGACCGTTCCGGTCGAGGCGCGGCTGATGGCGAGCTCGGCGGGCACCTCGGAGGGGACGAACAGGTAGCGCTGGCCGGCCAGATCGAGCGGGGCCAATTCGAGCTCGACGGCGTCGCGGTACTCCTCCCCGGAGCGGAGCTTCACCGAGCGAAGGCTGAAGCTCTTCATGCCGCCCAGGGTAGCGCCGGTTGGCTACGCGACGCTGGGGCGGCGCAGGTCGACGAGCGCGGGAACGTTCGGTACGGGGCGGTCGCGGATGACGCTGCGGCCGACGCGGTTCGGAGCAGGCTCGGGAATCCCGGCGGCGAGCGATCCACCTGGACGGCGCCGACCGAGACTGAGCAGGACGGCCGCGAGGATCGCGACTGCGGCGGCGGGCGTCCAACCAGAGAGTGGTTCCTGGAGGAACACCGCGCCGAGCGCGACGGCCACGACGGGGTTTACGTACGCGTAGGTGCCGACGAGCACGGCAGGAGCCGGCGATCGAAGCAGCCAGGCGTAAGCGGTGTACGCGATCAGCGAGCCGACTACGACCAGGTACGCGAAGGCGAGAACGGACGACGGTGAGATCTGCTCGACATGTACGCGTCCGACTTCCCCAGCCGAGGCGCCTGCGATCGCGAGCAGCACTGCCCCGGTGATCATCTGCATTCCGGCCGCGAGGGACGGCTGCTTTGGCAGCGACGGATGGCGTGCCCCGATCGACCCGGCGGCCCAGGCGAGCGC
>DHWI01000042.1:369-1974 GCA_002413095.1 Thermoleophilia bacterium UBA5186 | reverse complement strand
CGGGCCCCGAAGCAAATCCGGTCGAGCAGCGCGATCCAGAGCGGCGTCGTCGCGACGATCAACGCAGCCACACCGGAGCCCACACGCTGCTCGGCCCACGCGATCCCGCCGTTGCCGACGAGTAGGAGCGCGAACCCAACCGCGGCAGATCCAAGCCATTGCCTCGGAGTCGGCGCCGCAGCCCCGCGGCGACGCGCCCAGGCGTAGAGGACGACCCCCGCCACCAGAAAGCGTGCTGAGGACATCAGGAACGGGGGCAGCGTTTCGACCGCAACCGCGATTGCGAGGTACGTCGACCCCCACACCACGTAAACGGTGCCGAGAGCGAGCCAGATAGCCGCATTGACGCGGCCGTGGAGCAGCCGCGTCATGAACGGGCTACCTACGGTCGCCGCACGCCGGGGAACCAGCCGCGCCGGTCGCGATCGTCGTAGTCGTACCGGGACTCCCCGGTGAAGACGGCGAGCGGCCCTGCGACCAGGACTGCGATGAGCACGAAAATGATCGTCATGCACTCATGATCGGCACGCGACATGATTAGGACAAATCCAGCTATGATTGTCTTTGATTATGGAACCTGATCGTTGGCTGGGCGTCGAATTGCGCCATCTCGCGGCTCTCGAAGCGGTCTCGCGCGAGGGCTCGTTCGGCCGTGCCGCGACTGCTCTCGGCTACACGCAGTCCGCGGTCAGCCAGCAGATCGCCACGCTCGAGCGCATCGTCGACGAGAAGCTGGTCGACCGCCCGGGCGGACCGAAGGCAGTGTCGCTCACGGAGGCCGGACGGCTGCTGCTACGCCATGCGGAGGCGATCGTCGCCCGCATCGCGGCCGCTCAGGCTGACCTGACGGCGCTCCGCGACGGCGAGGCCGGCACGCTTCGAGTCGGGATCTACCAGAGCATCGGCCAGCGGATCCTGCCGGAGCTGATGCGACGCTTCGCCGCCGCCTGGCCGCTCGTCGACGTTGCCCTCACCGAGTCGGCGTCGGACGAGGAGCTGCTCGAGCTCGTCGAGCGCGGAGAGCTCGATCTCACGTTTGCCGACCTGCCGCTGACGGAGGGCCCGTTCGAGTTCGTCGAGCTCCTGCGCGACCCGTGGCTGCTCGTCGTCCCCGCAGACTCGCCACTCGCCGATCGTCCGACGCCGCCGCCGCTCAGGGAGATCGCCAACCTCGACCTGATCGGCTTCCGCCAGTGCCGCAGCATGACCCAGATCGAAGCCGCGCTACGACGCCCGATCGAGTTCGTCTTCCGCTCCGACCACAACGGCACCGTCCAAGGGCTCGTGGGTGCGGGAGTTGGCGCCGCCCTGCTCCCCAGCCTCGCGGTCGACCCGAACGACGAGGCCACGCGGCAAATCGAGCTCGGCCCGAACGTCCCGCCGCGCTTGATCGCCGTCGCCTGGCATCGCGACCGCCACAAGTCGCCCGCAGCACGGGCATTCACCGAGCTCGCGACCGAGGTCTGCGCGGAGCTCGACGCGGAGCTTTCGCTAGCGACCTAGTAGGAGGGCTTGGCGGAACGTCGCTCGTCGTCGGGGTGCGATGGTCGTTCCGAGGCAATGGGGCGAGCTCCGCTCGCCAGAGAGCCCCGATAGCAGCGCTAT
>DHWI01000042.1:0-345 GCA_002413095.1 Thermoleophilia bacterium UBA5186 | reverse complement strand
CGGGGCGACTGAGGACGCGGCCTCGGGGCGAGCAGCGCGGCCCGACGGCACAGCGTCGTTTCGCCGAGCCCTCCTTTAAAAAGGCTGGTCGTCGTTCGTCGACGACGCAGAGATCGGCTCCGACGCCGCGGCGACTCCGGCCACCACGTGCTCCTGCGAGCGCTCGTGTAGCCGCTCGCGGCCGCGCTTCACCGCGCCGAGGAACTTGTCCAGGTTGACCTCGAGCGTCGAGAGGATGCCGTCGGCCCAGTCCTCCATCTCGAGGCGGGTCTCGCGGGCCTGGCGCCTTGCGTCGTCGACGATGTCCTGAGCCTGCCGCTCGGCGATCTTGACGATCTCGGTCTG
>DHWI01000001.1:8463-10872 GCA_002413095.1 Thermoleophilia bacterium UBA5186 | reverse complement strand
AACCCGATGATCAAGATCACCAACATCGTCGCGATCCTGATCATCCCGCTGATCGTCTCCATTCACGGCTAACCGAGCCCAGCCCTAAGCTGCGCACGTGCCTCGTCGGCGGCGCAGGCAGCAGGGCCTAGAGCGCGTCCTCGGGACGCCGGCGCTCTTCGCGACCGCCTACGGGAACGTCGGCTCCTCGATCTACTACGCGCTCGGGCTCGTCGCCGGGATCGCGCTCGGGCTCACGCCGCTCGTCTTCGTCGTCTCCGGGCTGATTTTCGCCGCGACCGCGGCGACCTACGCGGAGGGCACCGTTCGCTACCCGGAGGCCGGGGGGTCTTCGTCATTCGCCCGCCACGCCTTCAACGAGCTCCTCAGCTTCTTCGCCGCCTGGGCGCAGATGCTCAACTACATCATCACGATCGCCATCTCGGCGTTCTTCGTCCCGCACTACCTCTCGATCTTCTGGGAGCCGCTGAAGCGCAACCCCTGGGACATCGTCGGCGGCGCGATCGTGATCGTCCTCCTCGTCCTGCTGAACATCGTCGGGATCAAGGAGGCTGCGAAGCTCAACATCTTCCTCGCGGTGGTGGACTTCGCGACGCAGCTACTGCTCGTCGCGCTCGGCTTCGCCCTGATCTTCAGCCCGAACCTCGTCTTCAATGTGAACCTGCACCTCGGCGTCGCGCCGACCTGGGGCCACTTCTTCCTCGCGATTCCGATCGCGATGATCGCGTACACCGGGATCGAGACCGTNNGCGATCGCGGTCTTCGCGATCTACTTCACGCTGCCGCTGATCGCGCTGTCGGCACTGCCCGTGGTCCACGGCGCGGGCGGCTACTTCACGAAGCTCGGCCTCCCGCCGGAGAAGGGCGGGTTCGCCAACGACCCGGTCCTCGGGCTCGTCGAGAACCTGGGCATCCACGGGACGGCGCTCTCGGTGGCGAAGGTCTATGTGGGCATCCTCGCCGCGACGATCCTGTTCATCGCGACGAACGCGGGCGTGATCGGGGCCTCGCGGATCACTTACTCGATGGCGAGCTACCGGCAGCTGCCCGAGATCTTCCGGCGGCTTCACCCGACCTTCAAGACCCCGTGGCTGTCGCTGATCGTCTTTGCGGGACTCATCTCGATCGCCGTCCTGCTCCCTGGGCAGACGACGTTCCTCGGGGACATGTACGCGTTCGGGGCGATGCTCTCGTTCACGATCGCGCACGCGGCGATCGTCGCGCTGCGCGTCAAGGAACGCGTGGGGGAGCCGGGCTATCGCGTGCGCCCGAACGTGCGGATCCGCGGCGTCGACTGGCCGGTCTTCGCGATCCTCGGCGGGCTTGGAACGGCCGCCGCGTGGATCGTGGTCGTGGTCCAGAAGCCTGGGCCACGCTGGGCAGGGCTCGGCTGGCTCGTCTTCGGTCTCATCGCCTACTTCTTTTACCGGCGCCGCCTCGGCGTGGGCGTCACCGAGACCACGCGCCTGCCGCTGCCGGTCGGCCGCGCGATTGCGCTCGAGTACCGCAACATCCTCGTCCCGGTCGTGGGCGGGCCCGAATCGGAAGAGGCGATGGACGTCGCGTGTCGCCTTGCCACCGAGCGCCGCTCTTCGATCGCCGCGCTCCGCGTGATCGAGCTCCCGCTCGAGCTCCCGGCCGACGCGCGGCTCGACGAGCAGGAGGGGCGCGCGGACGAGCAGCTCGACGAAGCGCGCGCGATCGGGGACTCCTACGGCGTGGACGTCGCGACGCGCCTCGTGCGCTCGCGGAAAGCCGGCCGTGCGATCGTCGACGAGGCGACTCGGCGGCAATCGGAGATCATCGTGATGGGCTCCCCGCGCGGCGGGCGCCGGGCCGGCAAGGAGATCTTCGGCGACACGGTCGACTTCGTCCTGAAGCACGCGCCGTGCCGCGTGATGGTCGCCGCCTCGAGGAAGGCCGCGTGAGGGCCTATCGCGCCGCCGTCACGGTGTTCGCGTTGGCTTTCATCGGGCTCGGCTTCGCGCTGCTCGTCGTCACCGCGTTCCGAGGTGGAGGCGTCGGGCTCGTGATCGGGGCGCTCTTCGTCACCCTCGGCGCCGGTCGCCTCTACCTGCTCCGAATACGCAAGTAACCTCTCGCGGTGGCTCGAAAGCTGCCGCGGCTGCAACGCGTTTTGGGCGCCCCGGCGCTCTTCTCGGTCGCGTACGGCGAGATCGGCTCGTCGATCTACTTCGCGCTCGGAATCATCGCGCTGCACGCGCTCGGCTTCACCCCGGTTGTGCTGCTCGCGGCGGGTTTGCTGTTCCTGCTCGTCACGCTCTCCTACGCGGAGGGCTCGGCCGCGATTCGCGAGACCGGGGGCGCCGCGACGTTCGTCCGCATCGCGTTCAACGACCTGATCGGCTTCATCACAGGCTGGGCGATCTTCCTCGACTACCTGATCGT
>DHWI01000001.1:5867-8429 GCA_002413095.1 Thermoleophilia bacterium UBA5186 | reverse complement strand
TCGCCGTGGAACGTCGTGATGGCGATCGCGGCCATCTGGGCGGTCGCCCTCGCTCGCCTGGTGCGCAGGTCGCGCCTCTACACGTTCGTGATCGTCGTCGCGGTGCTCGACCTGTTCACCCAGCTCCTGCTCGTCGTCCTCGGCTTTGCGCTCGTCTTCTCAGGGGACGCCCTCACCCGCGGAACGACGCTCGGCACCTCGCCGACCTGGTACGGGATCGCCTTCGCGCTGCCGCTGGCGATGCTCGCCTACACCGGCCTCGAGACGATCGCGAACTTCGCGGAGGAGGCGCGCCGGCCGGGGATCGACATCCCGCGCGCGGTCTTCGGAGCGATCGGCCTCGTCGTCCTGATCTACGTGCTGATCGCTCTGGTCGGGCTGTCTGCCTTCCCGCCGGACCACGGGACGACGCTGCTTGGAACCGAATGGCTCCGCGCGCCGCTGATGGGGATCGTCACCCAGCTCGGCACGCACCTGCCCGGCTGGATCGCCTCGCCGCTCCGCGTCTACGTCGGCGTCACGGGCGCGATGATCCTGGTCGCGGCTGCGACGACGTCGATCTCGGGCTTCACGCGGCTTGCCTACTCGCTCGGGGAGCACGGCCAGCTTCCGCGCGCGTACGGACGCCTGCACCGGCGCACCCTCGCGTCCCCTGCCGCGCTCGCTTCGGCGGCGCTCATCTCCTCGGCGCTCGTCCTGATTACCTCGCAGCTCCACAAGCCGGTCGCGTTTCTTGCGTCCCTGTTCAGCTTCGGGATCCTGCTCGCGTTCACGGCCGCACAGCTCGCGGTGATCAAGCTGCGGTTCGCAGAGCCGGATCGGCGGCGGCCGTTCAAGGTCCCCTTCTCGGTGCGCGTTCGCGGGGCAGAGGTGCCGCTGCCGAGCGTGGTGGGTGCCCTGCTGACGTTCACGATCTGGATCGTCGCCCTCGCGACGCATCCCGGCGCGCGCTATGCCGGGCCGGCCTGGCTCGCCGCCGGTCTCGTCGTCTACACGTTGACCCGGTGGTCGCACGGCGAAGGGCTGACCGAGCACGTCGTCTCGACCGACGAGCAGGTGCTGCCGGAGGCGACCTTCTCGAGCATCCTCGTCCCGATGAAGCTCGGCGACATCGGCGAGGAGATGGTCGCGACCGCGGTGAAGCTCGCCCAGGACTCGCGCGCGAAGGTGCACGCGCTGCACGTGGTGCGCGTCCCGCTCGACCGGCCGCTCGCGGACGAGCTGGCCGAGGAGGAGGAGCAGTCGATGGAGTCGATCGCGGAGGCGAAGCTGCTCGGAGCCGACTACGACGTCGAGGTCGAAGGCCACGTCGTGCGCGCGCGCTCGATCGGCGACGCGATCGTCTCGGAGGCGCACCGGCTCGGCGTCGACCTCGTCGTCCTCGGCTCCGCTCCGCGCTGGCGGCGCCAGTCCCGTTTCTTCTCGCCGACCGTCGAGTACGTTCTCCGCAAGGCGCCCTGCGAGGTCTTGATCGTCGCTTTCCCGCAGGGGGTCTTCGAGGAAGAGCCCGTCCGCGTCTAAAGGAGCCGATCGGATGGCCGACCCGCGCATCGAGTCCTACGCCAAGCTGCTGATCGAGACGTGCCTGGACGTCCAGCCCGGTTGGCAGGTGGTCGTCGGCTCGTCGTACCTCGGCAGGCCGCTCGTCGAGGAGGTCGCGCGGCAGCTGGCGCGGAAGGGCGCCTATGCGATCACGCGGATCGGCTTCAACGCCACCGGCGTCGGCCCCGACCTGGCATGGGTCAAGGAGGCGCCCGACGAGCTGCTCAAGGAGCTGCCCTCCATCGAGCGCCACGCCCTCGAGAACCTCGATGCGATCATGGTCATCGTCGCGCCGGAGAACACGCGCGAGTCGTCCGCGATCCCGCCGGAGCGGCTTCAGCTGATGCAGGCGGCTTCGCGCCCCGCGCAGGAGCGGATCATCTCCGGCGAGGTGCCCTGGGTCGGCTGCCAGTATCCGACGCCGGCCCTGGCGCAGGAGGCGGAGATGAGCCTGCAGGAGTTCGAGGACTTCCTCTACGGCGCCGTCCTGCTCGACTGGGAGGAGGAGGGGCGGAAGATGGAGCGGATCAAGGAGCGGTTCGACCGGGCCGAGAAGGTGCGGATCGTCGGCGCGGAGACCGACCTAACGCTCAGCCTCGCGGGCCGCGAGGGCAAGGTCGACGCGGGAGGCGCGAACATTCCCGGCGGCGAGGTCTTCTACAGCCCGGTCGAGGACTCCGCGGAGGGGACGATTGCGTTCACGGAGTTCCCCGCCGTGCTCGCGGGTCGCGAGATGGACGGGATCCGGCTGCGCTTCGAGGGTGGGAAGGTCGTCGAGGCGTCGGCAGCAAAGAACGAGGCCTTCCTGATCGAGACGCTCGACACCGACGAGGGCGCGCGCCGCCTCGGCGAGCTCGGGATCGGCTGCAACCCCGGGATCACGAGGCACATGAAGAACACGCTCTTCGACGAGAAGATCTACGGGACTGTCCATCTGGCGCTCGGAAAGGGCTTCCCGTGGCTCGGCGGCTCGAACGACAGTCTCATCCACTGGGACATCGTCAAGGACCTGCGGAACGG
>DHWI01000001.1:0-5812 GCA_002413095.1 Thermoleophilia bacterium UBA5186 | reverse complement strand
GCGAGCTAATCTGAGTCAGTGAAGGCGATTGTTGTTGGCTGCGGCAGGGTCGGTTCGTCGATCGCGCTCCAGCTCGCGCGCGAGGAGTGGGACGTGACCGCGATCGACGAGAAGGAAGAGGCGCTCCAGCGGCTCGGAGAGCATTGGGCCGGCGGCTTCGTCGTCGGGCACGGGATGGACACCGAGATTCTGCGCAAGGCGGGGATCGAGGAGACCGACGCCGTCGTCGTCGCAACCGACGGCGACAACACGAACATCGTGATCGGCCAGGTGGCCCAGAAGCGCTTCGACATCCAGTGCGTCGTCATCCGTGTCCTCGACCCCGCGCGCGCCGAGTTCTACAACGAGCGCGGGCTTCGCACGGTCTGCCCGACGAAGACCGCGATCGACGCGCTGACCGAAGCGGTCCGCTCCTGCGAGATCCCGCGCCAGGAGGCGACCGTCTGATGTACGTCCTGATCGCAGGCGGCGGGAAGGTCGGCTCGAGCGTCATGCGCTCTCTGCTGCGCAAGGGCCACGAAGTCACGCTGATCGAGCAGCGCCGCGACCGCTTCGACCGGCTCGAGGAAGAGTTCGAACACATGGTCATGAACGGCGACGCGACCGAGCTGTATGTCCTCGAGCGCGCTGGAATCGGCCGGCCGCCGGACCTCGTCCTCGCGCTCACGGGCGACGACGAGGACAACATGGTCATCTGCCAACTTGCCCGTGACAAGTACGGCGTCGACAAGGTCGTCGCGCGCGTGAACGATCCCCGCAACCAGCCGCACTTCGACCTGCTCGGAATCCAGCAGACCGTGTGCGCGGTCTCCAACATCCTCGGCCTGGTCGAGCACGAGGTGCCGGAGCACGACCTGATCCACCTGCTCGAGCTGCGCAAGGAGAACCTCGAGATCGTCGAGGTGCAGATCCCGAAGGGCGCTCCGTCGGTCGGCAAGAAGGTCGAGAGGCTGCCGCTGCCGGAGGGGGCGCGGCTGATCTCGGTGATGCGGAACGGCCAGTCGGAGATCGCGGTGGGCTCGACCGAGCTGCACGAGGGAGACCAAGTCCTCGCGGTCCTGCAGCCCGGCAAGGAGGACGAGCTGCGGCGCGTCCTCTTGCAGAGCTGAGGCTTGCGAAGCCTTCGTCTGCTCTGCTTGCTCGCGCTCGGCGCGCTGCTCGTCGTGCCGATCTCGGGTGCAGCGCGCGAGCGCTCGTCGCTGACGCTGAGGCCCTTCCTGTCGGGTCTCGACGCGCCGCTCTACCTGACCGCGACGAAGAGCCAGCCGAACAGCGTCTACGTCGTCGAGCAGCCGGGACGAATCCGGGTGGCGACGAACGGAAAGCTCAGCGCCCGGCCGTTTCTCGACATCCGCTCGAAGGTCAAGAGCGGCGGCGAGCAAGGGCTCCTCTCCGTCGCCTTCCATCCGAGCTACGCGAAGAACCACAAGCTCTACGTGGACTACACGGACGTGAACGGCGACACGCGCGTCGTCGAGCTCCGCTCGCGGAACGGCGTCGCGTCGCCGAGTGGTCGGCAGCTCCTCTTCGTCAAGCAGCCGTACTCCAACCACAACGGCGGTCAGCTCCAGTTCGGGCCCGACGGGTGGTTGTACGTCGGCATGGGCGACGGCGGCTCGGGTGGCGATCCGGAGAACCGAGCCCAAAACCTGAGCAGCCGCCTCGGGAAGCTCCTGCGGATCAACGTGAACACGAAGCGGCCGGTCGTCCAGATCGCGGGCTACGGGCTCCGCAATCCGTGGCGCTTCTCGTTCGACCGGCGTGGCGGCGACCTCTACATCGGCGACGTGGGCCAGAACGCGTGGGAGGAGATCGACTACACGCCACGCTCGAGCCCGGGCCTCGAGAACTACGGTTGGCGCGTCTTCGAGGGCACGCATCGCTATCAGCAGGGCCAGCAGCCTTCCGGCCCCGGGAAGCTGGTGATGCCGATCGGTGAGTACTCGCACAGCCAGGGCTGCTCGGTCACGGGCGGATACGTCTATCGCGGCGCCTCGGTCGCGGCGGCGCAAGGGCGCTACTTCTACGGCGACTACTGCAGCGGCCGGATCTGGAGCCTGCGGGTCTCCGGTGGGGCGGCGACCGACTTGCGTCAGGAGAGCCTCCGCGTCAGCACCCTCACCTCGTGGGGCGAGGACGCGCGCGGCGAGCTCTATGCGGTCTCAGGCAGCGGCACGATCTACAAGCTCGCGCCGTAGCGCTTTTCCGAACTTCCCAAGTAACAGTCTGTTACTAAGTCAGCCTGAGCGGCGTCTGCGGACCTGAGGCGACTGCTGGCCGAGCGCGGCGTAGGCGAGCGCCTGCAGTGACTCGGTGAGCGTCGAGAGCTCGCGGGCGACGCGTAGGAGGCCTTCCTGCGTGTCGAGTTTGCGGTTGATCCCGCGCACCTCGGCGGTCAGGGCGTCGAGTCGCTCGAGGAGGGCGTCGAGCTGGCGGTCGTCGAGGGGCTTTCGCTCCACGCTCATGGATGGTACTGACGCGTCCGACGGTAGATCGCGATCCCGACGAGCACGCCTGCGGCGTCGATCGCCACGTCGAGCGGAGCCGCGTGCCGGCCCCGGACGAAATGTTGGTGCACCTCATCGCTCGCGGCGTACGCGATCGCCGCGAGCGCCGCCGGGCCGGGGCGGCCGAGCGCGCGCAGGAGCAACGCGCCGAGGATCCCGTACTCGGTCGCGTGGGCGAGCTTGCGCAGCACGAGATCCCAGGTTCCGAGCCCCGTGCTGAGGTTCGGGATCGACGAGAGCGTGAAGATCACCGCCGCCCAGGCGACGACCGGGAGCCAGAGCGCAAGCGTGCGGGAACGCGTCACGCTGGGATGCTAGGCTCGCTCCACATACCCGGTGAGCGGTAAGGGAACTCCGGTGCAAGTCCGGGACGGTCCCGCCGCTGTAAGGGGAGTTGCTCCCGCGCCACGCAAGCCACTGGCTTCGGCTGGGAAGGCGGCGCGAGAGGGAGCCCCGAGTCAGAAGACCTGCCGTTCGCCGAGAACTCGAACCCCTCGCGGAAGGGAGGATTCGTTGCTTCACCGTTCTCGCGTACTCATCGCCACGATCTTCGTGGCACTCCTCGCGGCCCCGGCCCCGGCCGCGTTCGCCGTTGACGTGCACGTCCGCGTCGAGGGCAAGACGACGACCATCTACGGCGCGGCTCAGCCGATCATCGCCGTACCCGCAACGGCTCTCGATGCGCTCGAGACGGCGAGCGCGATCGGCGAGTTCTACTACCACGTCCGCAACGCGTCCTTCGGCAACTACGTCGACCAGATCGGGCGCTACCCGGCCGCCGGCAACGCGGGCTGGGTCTTCAAGGTGAACGGCGCGCTCCCGCCGGTCGGCGCGGATGCCGTCCAGCTGAAGAACGGGGACACGGTGCTCTGGTACTACGCCGAGTTCGACGCGAGCGGGACCGGGCCGATGACACTCGACCTCCGCCGCGTCGGGAGCAACTGCTACCAGGTCTGGCAGCAGGACGACCAGGGCAAGCGAACGCGCGCGGCCGGGTCGATCCTGTCGATCGGCCCGCGGAAGATCGGAACGTCGCACGGGCGCGCCTGCGTGAAGCGCCCGCACGGGCTCGTCCGGGCGATTCGCGCCGGGTCGATCCGCTCGCAAGCGGTCAGGTGAAGCTCAGAGTCCTCGCCGTCTGCGCCGCCGCCGTCCTCTCGGCCGGCTGCGACGCCGCCGGCGGCGGAGGAGGAACGGCGCAGGTCTGGATCACCCGCGACCGCGGACAGCACGTCGTGAGCGTGCACACCGTTCCCGCAGGCCTGACGGCGATGCAGGCCCTCGATCGCGTCGCGGACGTCAAGACTCGCTACGGCGGGCGCTTCGTGCAAGCGATCGGCGGGGCCGAGGGCAGCCTGTCAGGGCGCCGCGACTGGTTCTACTTCGTGAACGGGATCGAGGCCGATCGCAGCGCTGCCGAGGTGCGTCTGCGGGCCGGGGACGTCGAGTGGTGGGACCTCCGGAGCTGGGCGAACGGTCAGATGAGCGTCCCGGTCGTCGTCGGCGCTTGGCCGAAGCCGGTGGACGGCAACGTCCTCGTCGTGGCGGGCGATCCCGGCGCGAGGAAGGCGGCGCGCGCTTTGGCCCGGTCGCTGCACGCCCACGGCAGCCGAGGCCGTCACCGGGTGTTCGTCGTCTCGAGGCCGCTCGTCTTCCACGGCGTGCGCAACGCGTCGGGGAAGGTCGTCTTCACGATCAGCACCGCCGACGCCATCCGGCTCGCCCGCAACCCGAAGCTCGCTCGCTTTCGCTACGAGGGTTTGCCGTGAGCCCGGCGCCCGCCGCCGCGCTCCTCGGCGCGCTCGCTGCCGCCGCGCTTCTCGCCGACCACACGGCGGCTCCGGCGGCGATCGCGCTCTTGCTCCTCGTCGTCTGCCTGCGGGCGGCGACCCCGCGCCGCTGGGTGTACCTCGCGGGTGCGCTGCTCACGTCTGGGTCCGTGCTCGTCCTCTCGCCGTTCCTCCAGAGCGCCGGCTCCCATGTGCTCTGGACCGGGCCGATCGTGCCGGTGCTGGGCTCGCTCGACGTGACGCGCGAGGAGTTGGCGATGGCTGCGATGCAGGCTTCGCGCCTCGCGGCCGTGTCGCTTGCGTTCACGGCGTACGCGCTGCTGCTCGACCACGACCGGCTCGTCCAGGCTGTGGGGTTCGCACGCCGCTCGACGCTCGTGGTCGCGCTTGCGACGCGCCTGCTGCCGACGCTCGAGCGTGACGCTGTGGGGATGCTCGAGGCGCTGCGCGGCCGCGGCGTCGCCGTATCCGGCGTGCGCGGGCGGGCGACTCTCGTCTCGCCGCTCCTCGCAGGCTCGCTCGAGCGTGGCCTGAACCTCGCCGAAGCGATGGAGGCGCGAGGCTACGGCCGGCCTGTTGCGACGCGACTGCCGAGGGCTCGGCGCACAATTTGGGACGCGGCGGCACTTGCAGCGGCGATCGTCGTGATCGTCGTGGGGGCGCTGTGGCTCTAGCGCGCATCGACCGGTTGACGTTCTCGTACCCCGGCGCTGAGACGGACACGCTTCACGACGTCTCGCTCCGCCTCGAGCCTGGTGAACGGGTGGCCGTCCTGGGCGGGTCCGGGTCGGGCAAGTCGACGCTGCTCCGGGCGCTGGCGGGGCTCGTCCCGCACTTCCACGGGGGTCGGTTCGCGGGCCGCGTGGAGGTCGACGGCCGCGACACACGCCGCGAGCGCCCGGCCAATCTCGCCGGAACCGTCGCGTGCGTGTTCCAGGATCCGGAGGACCAGGTCGTCATGACTCGGGTCGAGGCCGAGGTGGCGTTCGGCCTGGAGAACCTCGGGACGCCGCCGGACGCGATCGCCAGGCTCGTGCGCCAGGCGCTCGCGTCGGTCGGCGCCGAGCACCTCGTCGAGCGGCGGACGTCCGAGCTTTCGGGTGGCGAGCTGCAGCGGGTCTGCCTCGCGGCGGCGCTCGCGCTCGCGCCTCGCCTGCTCCTCCTCGACGAGCCGACGTCCCAGCTCGACCCGGCCGGCGCGACGGCGTTCTTCGAGCTGCTCGGCGAGCTTCCGTGCGCAGTCGTCTGCGCAGAGCAGCGGCCGGCGCGCGCGCTCGAGTGGGCTGAGCGCGTGCTCTTCCTCGACGGCGGGCGGTTGGAGCTGGACGCGCCCGTGGACGAGGCGCTCGACTGGCTTCGCGCGCACCGGCCGGCGTTTCTGCCGCGCGTTCCCGCGGCGCCGAACGAGCCAGCGTCCGCGGACGTGGTCTGCCTGCTCGACGGCGCTGCCTATGACGGCCGTGTCGGGGGGACGAGCCTCGCGGTCGGCCGCGGCGAAATCGTGGCGCTCGTCGG
>DHWI01000002.1:7764-9146 GCA_002413095.1 Thermoleophilia bacterium UBA5186 | reverse complement strand
ACGGTCGGCTCGCCGCCCTCGAGGATTGCCATCGCAGAGTTGGTCGTCCCGAGGTCGATGCCAATGGTCTTTGCCATGTGCTTGTTCTCCTTCGTTGCTTCTCTTGTGAGAAAACCTAAGTCGGAATATATCAGATCTTGACTCCTGTCGCTACGTCTCATATCGTGTTTTCGTGGCCGAGGGACCGCTAATCCCGAAGGAAGATCTTCAGGCCTCGATCGAGGCGTGGCGGGAGCTCGGACGCGACCACGAGCCCGAGCTCGTCGAGTCGTTTTTGGCGCGGATCGAGGAACGGCTCCCCCCGCCCCCCCCCCCCCGCGGCGGCGGCGGGGCGGGCGCCACGACGTCGCCGACCTCGATCCGAGCCGCGTGCTCATCACTGACGTCGAGGGCCGTCCGGCGGAGCGAACCGTCGAGGTCATCGATTGGTCGCCCGAGGCCGCCGAGAAGGGCGGCTNNCGGATCGAGGAACGGCTCGCGAAGCGCCCTTCCGCTCATCCGCCGGCGCGCCGCGAGGGGCGCGAGGGCAGCTTCGTGCTCGCGCTCGTCTCGGTCGGTGCGGGAATCCCGCTGACGGCGATCGCCCTGCACCTGAGCGGGCTCGTCGCGCTGCTCGTCGTGTGGGTCGGGATCGTGCTCGTGAACCTCGGCTATCAGCGCAGCTAGTGCCCCTCCAGCAGATGTCTCCGGCTTCTGGCCCGCGATCACACGGCGCGCTGCCGCGTCCTCAGTCGCGCCCGTACCTAGAGGTACGCGCGCTCTGGCGAGCGAAGCTCGTCCCATTGCATCGCTTGGTGCTCCCGACCCAGAACCTCGGCAACATCCACTGAAGAGGCACTAGATTCCCCGCGGTGGCCGACCCGCGGATCGACGAGTACGCGCGCCTGCTCGTCGAGTACTCGATCGACGTCCAGCCCGGGTGGCAGGTCGCGATCGTGGCGGGGACGAACTCGCGGCCGCTCGTCGACGCGGTCGTTCGCCGAATCGCCGCGCGGGGCGCCTACGCTCTCCCCCGGCTGACGTTCTCAGGGCGCGGCTTCTACGATCAGGCGTGGCTCGAGTCGGCGCCCGACGAGCTCCTCGGGACGGCCGCACCGATCGCGCGCCACGAGGCGGAGCAGATCGACGCGCACATCTCGATCGACTCGCCAGAGAACACGAGCGAGCTCGGCGCCGTGCCGGCGGAGCGGATCGCGCTCTACCGCGAGGCGATCCTGCCGCTCGTCGAGCGCACGCGGTCGAACGAGATCCCGTGGGTGATCTGCCAGTGGCCGACGCCGGCGCTCGCGCAGGACGCCGGCATGGACACGCACTCGTTCGCGGAGTTCCTCTACGGCTCCGTGCTGCTCGACTGGGAGGCCGAGTCGCAGAAGATGCAGCGG
>DHWI01000002.1:6816-7722 GCA_002413095.1 Thermoleophilia bacterium UBA5186 | reverse complement strand
TCGAGGGGCGCGAGGGGCTGATCGACGACGGCCACCTGAACATGCCCGGCGGCGAGGTCTATTTCGGACCCGTCGAGGACGCGACCGAGGGCGAGATCACCTACGCGGAGTTCCCGGCCAACTACCTCGGGCGCGAGGTCACCGGCGCGCGGCTCGTGTTCTCGGGCGGCCGCGTCGTCGAGGCGAGCGCCGAGAGCGGCGAGGACTTCCTGATCGCGACGCTCGACACCGACGAGGGCGCGCGCGTACTCGGCGAGCTAGGGATCGGCTGCAATCCCGGGATCGACCGCTACATGAAGAACACACTCTTCGACGAGAAGATCGCCGGCACCGTGCACCTTGCGCTCGGCAACAGCTACACGAATTCCGGGGGCACGAACTCCAGCGCCGTCCACTGGGACATGGTCAAGGACCTACGCTCCGGCGGCGAACTGCACCTCGACGGCGAAGTCGTCCAGCGCGACGGCGCCTGGGTCTTTTGAGCGGAGACCCACGGCTCGAGGAGTACGCGCGCCTGCTCGTCGAGCGCTCGGTCGACGTCCAGCCGGGCTGGCAGGTGCTCCTACGCTCGAGCGTCCTCGCGCGGCCGCTCGTCGAGGAGCTGATCCGTCAGATCGCTCGGCGCGACGCCTACGCGCTCGTCCGGCTCTCCTTCACGAGCATCGGCGATTCGATCTGGCCCCGGGAAGCCCCGCTCGAGCGGGTCGCGGAGCTCCCGTCGCTCTCGGTGATCGAAGCCGGGACCGTCGACGCGCGCATCGCGATCTGGGCGCCCGAGAACACGCGCGACGGCAGTGACCTCGACGAGGAGCGCCGCCGCGTCTGGGCCAAGGCGACCGAGCCGCTGTACAAGCGGATGATGGCGAACGAGCTGCCGTGGGTGATCGCGAACTACCCGGTGCCCGC
>DHWI01000002.1:5314-6726 GCA_002413095.1 Thermoleophilia bacterium UBA5186 | reverse complement strand
GACCGACGTGACGCTCTCCATCGAGAGCCGTACCGGGCTCGTCGACGACGGCCACATGAACATGCCGGGAGGCGAGATCTACTTCGGCCCCGTGGAAACCGAGACGGAAGGAGTCGTCACGTTCTCGGAGTTCCCGGCCGTTTACACCGGGCACGAGGTCTCCGGGGCCCGGCTCGTCTTCCGTGAGGGGCGCATCGTCGAGGCCAGTGCCGCGAGCGGCGAGGAGTTCCTGGTCCAGACGCTCGACACCGACAAGGGCGCCCGGGTGGTCGGCGAGCTCGGGATCGGCTGCAATCCGGGCATCACGCGCTACATGAAGGACGTCGCGTTCGACGAGAAGATCGCCGGCACCGTCCACTTCGCGGTCGGGGCGAGCTACCCGCAGACCGGCGGCACGAACGAGAGCGCGGTTCACTGGGATCTCGTCAAGGACCTGCGCACGGGCGGCCAGATCTTCCTCGACGGCGAGCTCGTCCAGGAAGACGGTCAGTGGCGCTTTTGAGAGCTGCAGCGGCGGTTGCGCTCGCTCTCGCCGTGGTCGGGACGGCAAGCGCGGCGACGATCCAGGGCAGCGCGCGCAACGAGCGCCTCGTTGGGACGCCGCGGGCGGACGCGATCCACGGTGGTGCCGGCAACGACGTCCTGCTGGGACGCGGCGGCAACGACCTGCTCGACGGCGGGCGGGGCCGGGACCGCATCGTCTGCGGCGCGGGTCGCGACGCCGCTGTCGCCGAGCCCGGTGAGTCGGTCGCGCGCGACTGCGAGTTCGTGACGCGCAGGATCTCGCGCGACCCGTTCGCCGACTCCGCCGTGCACGCCACCGAGGTCGAGCCCGACAGCTTCTCCGTCGGCTCGAAAGTGGTCGCGACGTTCCAGGTCGGGCGCTATCCCGACGGCGGCGCCTCTGCGATCGGCTTCGCGACGTCCGCCGACGCGGGTCGGACCTGGCGTTCCGGCACGCTTCCGGGCCTCACCAGCGCGGCGCAACCCGCGGGCCTGTACCCGCGCGCGAGCGATCCCGTCGTCGCTTACGACGTGAAGCACGGAGTGTGGCTCGTCGCCTCGCTCGCTATCGCCACGCCGGATTTCGCGCTCGCGATCAGCCGCTCGTCGGATGGGATCTCCTGGGAGCCGCCCGTGATCGTGTTCACCGCTCCGCCGACGTTCGGCGACGACCTCGGCCTCGACAAGGAGTGGATCGTCTGTGACAACGGCACGGCGAGCCCGTTCCGTGGCCGCTGCTACGTCACGTACACCGACTTCCAGTTCGGCTTCCTGTCGACGCGGCATTCCGACGACGGGGGCGTGACCTGGTCGGCGCCGTCCTCCTTCAACACCGGCTTCACCGACGCGGGGCCGCAGCCGCTCGTGCGGCCGAACGGCGAGCTCGTGATCGCCTTCCGGAATCTCGA
>DHWI01000002.1:4925-5275 GCA_002413095.1 Thermoleophilia bacterium UBA5186 | reverse complement strand
CGGCCACGCCCCGCCTGCGCGCGCCCTCGCTCCCGAGCGCCGAGATCGCTGCTGACGGGACGATCTACGTCGCGTGGAACGGGTGCACGTTCCGACCCGGATGCACCGCAAACGACATCGTGGTCGCCCACTCGCTGCCGGCGGGTGGCTGGGCCGTCGCGCGCGTCCCGATCCATGCCGCGAGCTCCGGCTTCAACGAGTTCACGCCGGGGATAGCGGTCGACCCGGCGAGCTCCGGCGCCGGCACGCGCATCGCGCTCACGTACTACTCCCTGCGCCCGTGCAGCGACGTTTGCCGCGTCGATGTGGGCGCGATCGCCTCGACGGACGGCGGCCGCACGTGGTCGCAG
>DHWI01000002.1:3215-4876 GCA_002413095.1 Thermoleophilia bacterium UBA5186 | reverse complement strand
TCGGCGACTACATCTCGACGTCGTTCGCAGGCGGCCGCGCCGTCGGCGTGCTCGCGCTGGCGGAGCCTCCCGTCGGCAGGCGGCTCGACGAGGCGATCTACGCTACGACGTTCGCCGTCCGCTGAGGATCCGGACCAGGGTGCGCGCCGCCGCCGGCTCGGCGACGACGATGCCCGCGAGGATGATCCCGCAGCCGGTCCACCCGAGCGTGCCGAGACGGTCGCCGGCGAGCAGGAAGCCGAAGATCCCCGTCCAGACCGGCTCCATCGCGAAGGCGAGCGCCGTCTGTGTCGCACTTGCCTCGCGCTGCGCCCAGGTCTGAACGAGGAACGCCAGCGCACTCGCGAACACGCCGGTGACGATGAGGGCCGCCCAGACGGTCGCGCCGCGCGGAACAGAGAGGTCACCGCGGACGCCGGCGATCAGGCCGAAGAGGGCCACGGCCGCGAGCATCTCGACGAACGTGAGCGCGAGTGCGTCGTAGAGCGGCGCATACCGCTCCATCAGCACGATCTGCAGCGAGTAGACGGCTGCAGCGGCCAGCACGAGCAGGTCTCCGTTGGGCGAGCCGGCGCTCACGCCGGAAAGCAGCCCGAGCCCGAGCACGGCGAGGGCGACGCCCAGCCATGCTGCGAGCCCAAGCCGGTGGCGGAAAAGCGCAAGCGCGGTCAGCGGCGTGAGGACGACGTACATCCCGGTGATGAAGCCGGTGCTCGAGACCGTCGTCCGCTCGAGGCCCGCCGTCTGGAAGGCGAAGCCCACGGCCAGCAGGAGGCCGAGCGCGGCGCCTGCTCCGAAGCCGCGCCGCCCGAGGCTGCGGAGCCTGGTCGCAGCCGGGACCGCAAGCGTCATGCTCGCGATCGCGAAGCGCACCGCGAGGAAGGCGAAGAGCGGGTAGAACGCGACCGCGTCCTTGACCTGGACGAAGGTGACGCCCCAGACCGCGGTGACCGCGATCAGCGCGAGCAGGGCCCTCACGGCGCGACGGCGCGCAGCCAGCGGCGCCGGATCAGGGCCGAGAAGAGGCCGACGACCCGCCAGTAGCGCTTGAACGCCCTCCGCGCTCGCTCGTCGGTGGCGAGCACCCGCGTCTCGGTCGAGAGCAGCGTCCCGCCCGCTGCCGGCTCGGCGCGGAAGTCCGCTGCGAGCCGGACCGTTCCCGGTCGCTCCTCCGCGAAGCGCCCGAGCCGTTCGGTGAGCCGCCAGGGCCGCCCGGAGGCGCCGACGACGAGCTCGGTCGACGTGCGCGCAAGCACCTCGAACCCGTGGCCGGAGAAGAACGCGTCGAGCGATGGCGCCGCGCGCAGGCCGCGGAGCCGCAGCAGCGCGCGCACGACCGGATCGGGCGGCGAGGCGAGGAGCGCCCCGAAGGCGCGTTCCGGATCCCCTGCGACGTGCCGCTCATGCCGCGACGAGACGTCGCAATCCGGCAGCCAGTCCGCGACGCCCGCCACGAAGCGACTCTACAAATGGGCTATACCCACGGCTCAACCGAGGTTGAGAGCAAGCGCTTGTCAGCGAGAGCCGAGCCTCGCGAGTAGCGCGTCGAGGCGGGCGTAGCTCTCGTTCGCTCCGCGTTCCCCGCCGTGTGCGAGCAAGCCGTCGCGCTCCTCGGTGGTGTCGAAGAGCAAGGTGGTTGTGAGCTTCGTGCGGTCGCCGAG
>DHWI01000002.1:0-2962 GCA_002413095.1 Thermoleophilia bacterium UBA5186 | reverse complement strand
TGGTCGCTTTTCACTGCGGCACTCCTTTCGTGCGTTCGAGTAGTTCCCCGAACCGGTCGAGGCGTTCGTCCAGCATCCCCCGGTAGGTCTCGATCCACTCTTGGACGTCCTCGAGGCGCCGCGGGCCGAGTCTGCAACGGCGCGTCCGGCCCACCTTCTTGGTGGCGACGAGCTCGGCGTCCTCGAGCACGCGCACGTGCTTCTTGATCCCGGTGAGCGAGATCCCGAACGGCTCCGCGAGCTCGGTGATGGTCGCGCTGCCGCTGCCGAGGCGCTCGAGAACCCCTCTGCGAGTGGGGTCTGCGAGTGCGGAGAACGTTCGGTCGACCAGCGAATACTGAACCATTAGGTTCAGTATCGCACATCCGCGGCAGCGCGGCAACCGCAGGGCTCTACAAATGCGCACGGCGCCCGCAGGCGCCGCTCGCCGACAGTGTCTCACATTCGTCAGTCGCCCTTGTCCTTGGGCATGGTCGAACGGCGAAGGCGCCGCGCGGGCGCCTTCGCGATGAAACAGTCAGGCGAGGCGACCTACCAGTCGCTGCTGCCGCCGCCGCCGCTTTCGCCGCCGCCGGATTCGCCGCCACCGCCGGCGCCGCCGCCACCGGACTCGCCGCCGCCGCCGGACTCGCCGCCGCCGCCAGACTCGCCGCCGCCGCCAGACTCGCCGCCGCCGCCAGACTCGCCGCCGCCCGCGCCGCCGCCACCGAGATCGTCGTCAGTGCCGCCTCCGCCGCCGGACTCTTCTCCACCCATGCCGGACTCGAAGACGATCCAATCCTTGCTGGCCATGCCCTACCTCCATTGTCGGGGGTACTGCGGGCAATGTTCCTTCAGGAGGGCTTGGCGAAACGCGCGCTGTGTCATCGAGCGACGTCCCGCCAAAACGTCCTGGGCAAAACATGTAAAACCTCCCCATGGAGCCGCTCCGCGACGGATGGGGTCGTGAAATCCGCAGCGTGCGGGTCTCCGTGACCGACAAGTGCAACTTCCGCTGCACGTATTGCATGCCTGCCGAGGGGCTCGAATGGCTGGGCCGCGCCGAGATCCTGACCTTCGAGGAGATCGCCCGCCTCGTGCGCGTGCTCGCGTCGCTCGGGGTCGACGAGGTGCGCCTGACCGGCGGCGAGCCGCTCGTCCGCCGCGACCTGCCGGCGCTCGTCGAGATGCTCGCGGCGATCGCCGGCGTGCGCGACCTCTCGCTGACCACGAACGGTGTCCTGCTCGACCGGCTCGCGGGCCCGCTGGTCGCCGCGGGCCTCACGCGCATCAACGTCTCGCTCGACTCGCTGTCCCACGTGCGGTTCGCCGAGCTGACGCGCCGCGACGCGCTCGACGCCGTACTACGTGGCCTCGAGGAGGCAGAGCGTTACCCCGAGCTGCGCCCGATCAAGGTCAACTGCGTCGCGATCAAGGGCTTCACCGAGGAGGAGGTGCCGGCGCTTGCGGAGCTGGCGCGTCGGAAGCCGTACGTCGTCCGCTTCATCGAGTTCATGCCGCTCGATGCCGATGAGCTCTGGCGTGAGGATCAGGTGCTGACCGGCGGAGAGATCCGCGCGTTGATCGAGGAGCGCTACGGGCCGCTCGTGGAGCTGCCCGCAAAGGCCTCGTCGACAGCCCGCCGCTACGGGTTCGCGGATGGAATCGGCGAGCTCGGCTTCGTCAACCCGGTGTCCGAGCCGTTCTGCTCGTCGTGCGACCGGATCCGCCTCACGGCCGACGGGCAGTTGCGAACGTGCCTGTTCTCGAGGCGCGAATGGGATCTCAAGACGCCGTTGCGGGACGGCTCCTCCGACGAGCAGCTCGTAGCCGCGTTAAGGAACGCCGTCGCGCACAAAGAGCTCAAGCACCGCATCAACGAGCGCGGATTTGTACGCGCTTCGCGGTCGATGTCCCAGATCGGGGGCTAGCCTCTAGGCTCCGCCCGAGCGGAGGGCTAGAATCCGACGGGCCCCGGAAGGGTTCCGCCTCGAATCCCGTTCCTTTGATCATGGTGACACCGTGACAGCTATCGCCGCCGCCGGCCGCCGCTACTTGCCGCGGGGCTGGGGAGACCTCCTGCGCCAGCTCGGGATCTGGTTCGGATTCCTGCTCGCGTACCAGGTTGCGCGCGGGTTCGCGGATCGCAGCCCGGCCAAGGCGTTCGACGACGGTCTGCGGGTCATCGGCTTCGAGCAGCGCGTCTCGAGCACGCTCTGGGAGCTGACCTTCCAGCGCGTCGCCAACTCGTCGCGCCTGCTCGAGACCACGACGTCGTGGACGTACTGGCTGTCCGAGTTCGGCGTCCTCGGGATCGCGCTCGGGTGGGTCTACCTTCGCCGCCACGAGCACTTCGCGCGCTTCCGGAACGCGATTCTCCTCGCGAACGTCTTCGGGCTCGTCGGCTACGTGCTGGCGCCGACCGCGCCGCCTCGGATGTTCTCCGATTTCGGCTTCGTCGACACGCTCTCGAGCCTCCCCGCGCTGAATCACGGCTCCGGGCTCGTCGAGCTCGCGTCCAACCCGTACGCGGCGATGCCTAGCCTGCACGCCGCCGACGCGCTGATCGCGGGCGTCGTGCTCGCGTTCGTGACGCGGCGCTGGTACGTGAAGCTGCTCTGGGCGCTGTGGCCGGCCTGGGTCTGGTTCTCGGTGATAGCGACGGCGAACCATTTCTGGCTCGACGTCGTGGCGGGAATCGGCGTCGCGATGCTCGCCGGCGCGGTGGTGTACCGCCCTCCGCTGCGACGAGCGCTCGCGCGAGCTCGCGCCTAGCCTCGCCGATGGCCGACACCGCCCTCGCCCGGCTCAAGGAGGGCTACACCACCGGCGCGCGCCGGCTCGCGTTGCGCTCGATGACCGGGCTCGCGCGCACGGGTGTGACCCCGAACGCGTTGACGACCGCGGGGGTCTCGCTCTGCGCGGCCGCGGCGGTGCTGACGTACTTCGAGTACCGGAACGAGATGTTCTTCTGGCTCGCGGC
>DHWI01000059.1:33037-34049 GCA_002413095.1 Thermoleophilia bacterium UBA5186 | reverse complement strand
ACCCAGATCGGAATGCGCTCGCCGTTGACGGGGTTCGTCGCGAAGCGGCCTGTCTCGACGCCTGTCTTCTCTCGATCGACCTGCGCGCGCTCGTCGGCGCCGGCCGCCGCGGTCTTGCGGACGTAGGCGAGCGCCTCCTCCTCGCGCGGCGTGCCCGCGACGAGCCTCGAGACCAGCGGATGCTCCGGCGCGAGAACGAAGAACGTCGCCCCGAAGAGCGTGTCGGGCCGCGTCGTGAAAACGGGGATGTCGAGGTCGAGCTCGTCGACGCGGAACAGGATCTCGGCGCCCTCCGAGCGGCCGATGAAGTTGCGCTGGATCGTCTTCGTGCGCTCGGGCCAGCTGCCCCCCGGCGGGAGGTCGTACTCGAGGAGCTCGTCCGCGTAGGCGGTGATCTTGAAGAACCACTGCTCCAGGCTCTTCGCCTCGACCTCCGCGCCGCAGCGCTCGCAGCGCCCATTGATGACCTGCGAGTCGGCCAAGACGGTCCGGTCGTTCGGGCACCAGTTGACCGGCGCTTCCTTCCGGTAGGCGAGCCCGGCCTCGAAGAAGCGCAGGAAGAGCCACTGCGTCCAGCGGTAGAAGGCCGGGTCGTGCGTCGAGAGCTCGCGTTCCCAGTCGATCGCCCAGCCGAGCTTCTTCATCTGCGCGCGGATCGCCACGATGTTCCGCTCGACGATGTCGCGGGGATGCCCGCCCTCGGCGATCGCGGCGTTCTCGGCCGGCAGCCCGAACGAGTCGTAGCCCATCGGACGCAGGACGACCCACCCGTTCCGGCGGCGGAACCAGGTGACGATGTCGCCCAGCGTGTAGTTGAGGACGTGGCCCATGTGGAGGACGCCGGACGGATAGGGCAGCATCTCGAGCTGGTAGTGGTGCCTGACGTCCGGACCGGGCTCCGTGGGCGCGTGGAAGGTCCCCTCGTCCTCCCAGACGCGCTGCCACTTCGCCTCGATCGCCTTCGGGTCGTACCGTTCCATCTCGTCCTCCGGGAACAAAAAAGCCTCTCGAA
>DHWI01000059.1:23805-32990 GCA_002413095.1 Thermoleophilia bacterium UBA5186 | reverse complement strand
AAGAAGCTGGCCGTGCATTTCGTGGCAGTGTACCCGGGCGAAAGCGTCAGCGAAACCCCGAAGAAGGAGGCGCCATGGCCGGCTTCACCAAGGTGAATCTCAAGGATGACGTTGATGATCAGGCGCCGAATTTCGGCCTGTCGCCGAACCTCGAGATGCGTATGGCCCGCGTGCCGCTCGGGATGGAGAACTCCGGCATGAGCTACCAGCGGATTGCGCCGAACTTCCGGCTGCCGTTCGGACACAAGCACAAGACGCAGGAGGAGATCTACATCGTCTTGAGCGGCAGCATCCGGATGAAGATCGAGGACGAGGTGCACGACCTGAAGCAATGGGACGCCGTGCGGGTGCACAAGGACACCATGCGCAGCTTCGAGGGGGGACCCGAGGGCGGCGAGATCATCGCCATCGGCGCCCCGAGCACCGGACCCGGCGATGGCGACGTCGTTCAGGGCTGGTGGAGTGACTGAGCCCTGGGTTGTTTGCTCCGCGCGGCCGGACCGGCGGGAGGTCGCGCTCACGTTCGACGACGGGCCGTCCGGCTCCACTGAGGCGGTGCTCGACGTTCTCGACGCGCACGGCGCGCGCGGGACGTTCTTCGTCGTCGGCGAATGGGTCGAGCGCTTGCCGGACGTCGTTCGCGCGACCGCCGCGCGAGGCCACGAGCTCGGGAACCACACGTGGACGCACGTCGACGGCCGCGAGGTGGTCGATCCGGAGGTCTGGCGTGACGAGATTCGCCGCACCTCGGACATCGTCGAAGGGATCGCCGGCCACGCACCCCGACTCTTTCGGCCGCCGTACGGCGCCGTCCCGGGCCGCTTCGCACGCGTCGCGGCCGCGTGCGGACTCGACGCGACGGTGCTCTGGACGGTAACCCCGGATGACTGGCAACTCGAGATCCGGCACGAGCAAATTGAGGAGGAGGTGGTCAGCTCGGCGCACGCGGGTGCGATCGTCCTCCACCACGACGGCCGGCCCGGAGACGAGTCGAATCACGGCGAGCCTTTAGCAGAGACGGTTCGCGCGCTGCCGCGGATCCTCGAACGGCTCGCAGACGACGGCTACCGTTTCGTCACCGTGTCTGAGCTGCTCGCGGCGTAGGGGTCTCAGGTGCTCGACCTCTTCCCGGCGACCGCCGCGATCGAGGGCGACGAGCTCACCCTCGGCGGCATGACGGCCTCCGCGCTGGCCGCGGAGTTCGGCACGCCGCTCGTCGTACTGGACGAGCAGACGCTCGTGGCCCGCGCACGTGCCTATCGCGCGGCCGCTCCCGACGCGCTGATCGCCTACGGGACGAAGGCGTTCCCGAACGTCGCGGTTCTCCGCCTGCTCGCCGACGAGGGACTCGGCGCCGACGTCTCCACACTGGGGGAGCTCGAGTTCGCGCTCGCCGCGGGGGTGCCGGCCGAGCGCATCGTCGTCCACGGGAACAACAAGAGCGACGCCGAGCTCGCTCGCGCGGCGGAGGTCGGGGCGGGCCTCGTCGTGCTCGACGCGCCCGACGAGGTCGAGCGGGCCGCGACGGCGGGGATCCGGCGCGTGCTCCTGCGCGTGACGCCGGGAATCGAGGTCGACACGCACGCGTCGATTCGGACCGGCCACGCCGGCTCGAAGTTCGGCTTCACGCCGGAGACCGCGATCGCTGCGCTTGCTCACGCCCGCGAGCTCGGGCTCGAGGCGGCCGGGCTGCACGTGCATCTGGGCTCCCAGCTCGTCGATGCAAGCGCCGGCTGGGCCAGCATCGCCTGGCTGGCCGGCTTCGCCTCCGTCTGCGAGCGCGAGACCGGCTGGTCGCCGGCGGTCGTCGACCTCGGCGGCGGGCTCGCGATCCGCCACGTGGAGGACGACCCGGACCCGTCGATCGAGGACTTCGTCGCCCAGATCCTCGATCGCGTCCAGCGTGGCTTCGACGCGCATGACCTGGCGCCCCCGCAGCTCGTGCTCGAGCCGGGGCGCTCCGTCGTCGGCCCCGCGGGCGTCACGCTCTACCGTGTGGGGGTGGTCAAGCAGGCGGCGGACGGCACTCGCTGGGCGGCGATCGATGGCGGGATGTCCGACAACCCACGGCCACAGCTGTACGACGCGCGCTACACCGCGCTACTCGCGAACCGCGCCTCGGACGGTCCCACCGCGACCTACAGCGTGGCCGGGAAGCACTGCGAGTCGGGCGACGTCCTGATCCGCCGTGTAGCGCTCGCCGACCCGCGACGCGGCGACCTGCTCGCGGTTCCCGCGACGGGCGCGTACACGCTCGCGATGGCCTCGAACTACAACGGCGTGCCGCGACCGGCCGCCGTCCTTGTCCGGGATGGACAGGCTCGACTGATTCGCCGACGCGAGAGCGTGGACGACCTACTCGCGGTAGAGGTCGGTCGTGACGAAGGCAGATCTGGCTGACTCAGCCGACCGTCAGCGCTCCAGGGCTGCCGCCGCGAGCGCGATCCTCCTCAACGGCGGCCGCCACTTGGTCGCGCAGATCGTCGCTCGCTACGTAGCGTGTATTGCGGCCGCGGCCTTTCTGCACGACAAGTCCTGCGTCGAGGAGCCGCCGAAAATCGTTGCTCGCGGTCGCGGACGAGACGTCCGCCTCCCGTTCGTAGCTGGCTCTATCCGTGCCTCCGATCAGGCTTTGCTCTAAGGCAATTACCAGGCGGTCTGTCCAGTCCTTGCTCTTCGCTAGATGTTCCAGGTACCTCCATCGGGCCGCCGCTTCCATGATCTGCTCCAGCCGCTTGCGGGCCTGGGCGATGTGAGCCTCCACGCAGAAGATGACCCACTCGGAGGCGTCACGGTCCGGCTGATAGCGACCTCCCTGCACGCTCTGGAGGACGCCGTAGTACTCAGGTGTATGGTCGGCGAGGTACTCCTCGATCGAAGCGAACTCTGCAGATAGCAATCCCTCCCGGGCGAGCACGAGCGATTGGACAATGCGCGAGATACGGCCGTTTCCATCTCGGAATGGGTGGACGGAGACCATGTGCAAGTGCGCCATCGCGCCTCGGACGACCACGTGAGCGTCGACGTCCCCTTGGTTCAACCAGTCGACCGCTTCGGACATCAGGGTGACTACGTGCTCGCCATCCGGCGCTGTGTAGACGACTCCGCCTCCGGTGCCCGTCACGCTCACGGGACCGGTCCGCCAATGCCCCGGACTCTTGTCGCGCTGGAAGTAGCAGGCATCGAAGTGGAGATCCAGGATGACGCGGTCGTTCCATCGGAATACCGGATCGAGGCCCATCACTCCGACGTGATCCATCGCCCGCGCGTAGCAGGCGACGGCCATGCGATTCTTGTCGTCCGGATCGGCAGGTTCGTCGCCTGACACGATTGCAGCCGCTTCTTCATGCGGCACCGTGTAGCCCTCGATCGAGACGGAGCTCTCGACCGAAGCGGCTTTGACCGCCCGGCGAAGAGTTCCGAGCCACGGGCTGGGATGGTCCACCTCGCGCCCGAGCGCGTTACGGAGATCGTCGAGCTCGTCGAGGCGCGCACGAAGCTCATTGGTGGTTGTAGGCGTGGCGAAGAGCATGAGTGAGACTACACGATTAATCGACTAATTGTCAAGACGAATATACGTGTAGGCGCAGCTATATCGCCTCGGCGTCGGCCATGCCAGGCCGAACCAGCCGCGGCGGCGCCTTCAACCCGGCATCACGTACTGGCGGATTGAAGGGCTCCGCCAGCGGCGCCGCTCCGAACGACGCTCGCCGGCGCTCCTCGGGCGCGTCCCCGTAGAGCGTCGTTCGCTGCCTCGGCACTCGGCCGTTCGCGCGGATCAAGGCTTCCATCGCCTCCGGCGCGAACTCCTGGCCGTGCTCCGCCCCTGCGGCACGCGAGATCGACTCGTTCATCAGCGTCCCGCCGAGGTCGTTCACGCCGGCCCGCAGCGCCGCTGCGACCCCGTCGGGGCCGAGCTTCACCCACGAGACCTGGATGTTCGTGATCCACGGATGCAGCGCCAGGCGCGCGACCGCGTGCACGAGCAGCACCTCGCCGAAGGTCGGCCCGCGCCGCGCCTGCCCTTTCAGCGCGATCGGCGCCTCCATGTGCACGAACGGGAGCGGCACGAACTCGGTGAACCCGCCGCTCCGCCGCTGCTGCTTGCGCGACTCGACCAGATGCCGCGCCCAGCTCCGGGGCCCTTCGACGTGCCCGAACATCATCGTCACGTTCGACTTGAGGCCGACGCGATGCGCGGCCTCGTGCACCTCGAGCCATTGCGCGGTCGTGACCTTGTCGGGGCAGATCACGCGCCGCACCTCGTCGTCGAGGATCTCCGCAGCCGTGCCCGGAAGAGACGACAGACCCGCGTCGCGCAGCTCCGCAAGGTAGTCGTCGAGGGGAAGTCCGAGCGTCGCCGCACCCTGCCAGACCTCGAGCGCCGAGAAGGCGTGCACGTGCAGATCCGGCAACGCACCTTTGATCGCCCGGACGACGTCGAGGTAGAAGCGGCCGGTGAACGCCGGGTGGATCCCGCCTTGGAGGCACACCTCGGTCGCGCCGCGCGCCCACGCTTCCTCGCAGCGGCGCACGATCTCGTCGAGCGGGACGAGGTACGCGGGCCCGCGCAGGTTCGCGGCGAGCTTGCCCTTCGAGAAGGCGCAGAAGCCGCAGCGGAAATAGCAGACGTTCGTGTACTGGATGTTCCGCGTGACGACGTAGCTGACCTCGTCGCCGCACACCTCGAACCGCAGCGCGTCGGCGGCCGCAAGCACGCGCTCGCGCTCGCTCCCACGCGCCCGGAGGAGGCGCAGGAGCTCCTCCTCGCCCAGCTCGTCGCGCGAGTCGACCGGCAGCGGATCGCGCCGCGCGAGGAATCGCGTCGGCACCGGGCCCAACTCGCCGGGCGCCCAGTCGTCCTCGCGCGCGAGCCCCATGGCGTCGGACGCGCGCAGCACGTGGGGCATGACCCGCGCGTCGAGCCAGCGGCCCGAGACGAACTCCGGATAGACGGGGAGACGCGCCGCGAGCTGCAGCCCACGGCTCTCGGTCGCCTGGTCGAGCAGCTCGAGCTCGGGCCATGGCGCTTCCGGGTTGACATGGTCGATCGTCACCGGCGACACACCGCCCCAGTCGTCGATGCCGGCGTCGAGCAGGCGCGGGAACTCGTCGAAGGCGAGGTTCGGCGGAGCCTGGAGGTGCACGTCGGCCGGGAGCAACAAGCGCGCGGCAGCGATCGTCCAGAGGTGGTCCTCGAGCGACGGCTCGGGCGCGTCGGCCATCTTCGTCCCGGCCTTTGCCCGGAAGTTCTGGACGATCATCTCCTGGATGTGGCCGTAGCGCTCGTGCAGCGCCGCGATCGCAGCCAGCGCCTCTAGCCGCTCCTCGCGCGTCTCGCCGATCCCGATCAGGATCCCGGTCGTGAAGGGCACGCGCAGCTCGCCCGCGAGCCGCAGCGTCTCGAGCCGCGCCGCCGGGAGCTTGTCGGGCGAGCCGAAGTGCGGCCCGCCACGCTGCGACAGCCGCTCCGACGTCGTCTCGAGCATGATCCCCATCGAGGCCGAGACCGGACGCAGCAGCTCCAGGTCGGCCCGCGACATGACGCCAGGGTTCAGATGCGGGAGCAGGCCCGTCTCCTCGAGCACCGCCTCCGCAGCCCGCGCGAGGTACTCCAAAGTCGACGCGCACCCGAGCGCGGCCAGTTCCTCGCGCGCCGCCCGGTAGCGCAGCTCAGGCTTGTCGCCGAGCGTGAAGAGCGCCTCCCGGCAGCCGGCGGCCCGGCCGGCACGCGCGACCTCCAGCACCTCCTCGATCGACATGTACGCGCGCTCGCCGCGCCGAGGCGGTGCAGCGAACGTGCAGTAGTGGCAGACGTCGCGGCAGAGCTTCGTGAGCGGGATGAAGACCTTCGGCGAGTAGGTGACGAGCGGCCCGCGCCTGAGCGCCCGCGCCTCCGCGCACAGCTCCTCGAGACGTAGGCCGAGCAGCTCACGCACACCGTGAGCTTACGGCTTCGCGACCAGCATCTTCCCGAAGATGTTCCAGCGGCCCTTGTGCCAGCGCTGCAGCCGCAGCTGCGACACGGGGAAGCGGTCGCGCGGCGTGGTCTTCACGACGATCCCCGGGAGGAGGAACGGGTTGCCGCGCTCGTTCAGGTGCGTCGCCGCGTTCACGAGGCTCGCGCGCGTCGGGTCCTTCCCGGCCTTCTTCAGCGCGTCGACCATCGTGTACGCGGAGGAGGCGCCGGCGGCCGCGTACCCGGACTTCACGCCGTCCGCGTAGTAGCGCTTCATCACCGTCTGGAAGAGCTTCAGCCCCTTGTCCTTCGCCCACGCGGGGTTCGCGGGATCCTTCGTGAAGACGATCGAGACGGAGCCCTCGGTCGACGCCGCCGGCGGAAGAGCCATCAGCCCGGAGGCGCTCGAAACGGCGTTCACGATCGTGACCTTTGGCCGCCAGCCGAGCTTGTTCATCGCGAAGAACGCCTGGAGCGAGAACTTGCCGAACGCGAAGATCGCGAACGTGTCGGCCCCGGATCCCTTCAGTTGCGCAACCTGCGACGCGACGTCCGTGGCAGTCGGGTCGTAGCCGGCCTTCGCGACGAGCTGGCGCGCCCGCCCGCCGAGGCCCTTGCGCAGCCCGCCGAGGAGGTCGTTCCCGTAGTCGTCGTCCTGGTAGAGCACCGCGATCTTCGCCTTCGGACGCGTCTTCACGATGTACTGGCCGTAGATCTTCCCCTCCGCCGCGTAGCTCGGGATATAGCCCATCGTGTACGGGTACTGCGCGTAGTCGCGGCCCAGGGTCGTGGCGCCGGAGGCCGAGAAGAGCTGCGGCACCTTCGACTGGTTCAGGAACGAGCGGATGGCGAGGTTGTTCGCGGTGCCGAGCGTGTTGTAGATCGCGAAGACCTTGTCCTGCTGGACGAGCTGGCGCGTCGCCTGCACGGTGCGCGACGGGTCGTAGCCGTCGTCGAGGTAGCGGTACTCGATCTTCCGCCCGTTGACGCCGCCGTGCGCGTCCACCCACTTGAAGTACGCCTCGGCGCCGCGGGCCACGCCGGCGCCGGCGGACGCCTCGCCCGAGAGGGGCGCCGTCCCGCCGATCAGGATCGAGTTCGCGTCGACGCCCGGATCGGAGCGCGTCGCCCCGAGCGCCGCCGCGGCGGTCGTGAGCGCAGCTACGAGCGCGCAGGCAAGCGAAAGTTTCCTCATCAGACCCTCAGCCTAGTAAGACCGCCGCGTGAGGCGACTGGTTAGCACGCCGAGACCGCGGTCGAGCACGCCGCCGACGCCGGCCGGGAACAGCAGCATCACGACGATGACGACGAGCCCGAAGATCACCGCGGGCACACCCGGCGCCTTCGGGTCGGCGTGTAGCGGGATCCCCTTTTCGATCCAGCGGAGGAAGTCGGACGCGTACGCCTGCAGGAAGACGATCAGCGAGGCGCCTGCGAGCGGCCCCACGTAGGAGCCGAAGCGGCCGAGCACCGAGCCGATCCCGGCCACGACCGCGCCGACGAGCAGCGTGATCGAGAGCGAGATCGGGAAGGTGTCCGGGTTGACGAACGCGACGGCGATCGCGAGCAGCGAGCCCGCGACTCCGGCGAACGCGGCGGAGATCCCGAAGGCGAGCGTCTTGTAGAGCGCCGGCCACACGCCCGCCGAGGCCGCCGCGACCGGGCTGTCGCGCAGGGCGCGAAGCGCGCGACCCGTCTGTCCACGCAGGAGGAGCCAGCCCACGACGAACAACACGCCCGCAATCGTCCAGGTCAGGTAGTAGAGCCAGTCGTTGTTCGTCAGCACGTGGCCGAGCACCTTGACACTGACGCCGCCGCCGGTCTGCTGCGGGAGGCCGAAGAGATTCAGGCCGCGGCCGCCTCCCGTCAGGCCCGCGAACTTCTTGAGCAGCGACGGGAAGGAAACCGCGATCCCGAAGGTCACGAGGGCGAGGTAGAGCCCCGAGAGCCGCAGCGCCGGGATCCCGAACAGGAAGCCCGCCACGCCGGCGACGAGCGCCGCGATCGGGATCGTCCAGAGGTCCTGCACGCCGTGCTTCGCCATCAGGATCGCGGTCGTGTAGCCGCCGATCGCCATGAACGCGCCGTGGCCGAGGGAGATCTGGCCGCTGTAGCCCGTCAGCACGTTCAACCCGACGATCGCGATGACGTAGACGCCGACGCTCGCGAGCTGGAACGCGCGGAAGTCGCTGACCCAGTGCGGCGCGAGCGCGACGATCGCCGCGACGGCGAGGAACCCGACGAGCCCGAGTGCGCGGCGCGCCATCAAACCTTCCTCACCGCAGCGCGCCCGAAGAGCCCGGATGGGCGGACGAGCAGGACGAGCAGGATGACCGCCAGAGCGACCGGCAGCCGGAGCGTCCCGCCGACGAAGTTCACGTAGGCACCGGTCAGGTTGAGGATCACCCCGAGCGCGAGCCCGCCCACGACCGCGCCGAGCGGGCTGTCCATCCCGCCGAGGATCGCCGCGGCGAGCGCGTAGAGCAGCACCGTCTGCATCATGTTCGGGTCGAGGAAGACGACCGGCGCGATCATCATTCCCGAGACCGCGCCGAGCACCGCGGCGAGCCCCCACCCGAGCGCCAGCATCCAGCTGACCCGTACCCCGACGAGCCGGCTTGCCTCGGGATTCAAGGCGGCGGCCCGAAGCGCGAGCCCGACCTTGGTGAAGCGGAAGAACGCCCCGAGCGCCAGCACGAGCGCGATCGAGACGCCGATGACGCCGAGATCCTGGATCGAGAACGCAACGCCGCCGACGTGGATCGGTCGCGTCGGGAACGGGCTCGGGAACTTCTTCACGTCGCTCCCCCACTTCACGCTCGTGACGCCGTTGAGCAGAATCGCGAGCCCGAGCGTCACGATCACGACCGTCAGCACCGGCGCGCTCTCCACCGGCCGGATCACGACCCGCTCGAGCGCAACGCCGCCGACGAACGAGAGCGCCAGGGTGAGGAAGAACGCGCCCCAGAAGGGCATCCCGTGATGGACGAGCGACCACGCGACGAAGGTCGAGACGGTCGCCATCTCGCCCTGCGCGAAATTGATCACCCTGGTCGCGCGGTAGATCAGGACGAGCGCAAGCGCGAGGCTGGCGAAGATCCCGCCCGACGCGAGCCCGCTCACGACCTGCTGGAAGAACTGGCTCATCAGTGGCTCGGCCGGCTCCATGCCCGGATTCCTGGGGTGCGAGAAGCGAGCCAGGGTAGGACGCAGGGAGCGTTCGGGC
>DHWI01000059.1:11664-23635 GCA_002413095.1 Thermoleophilia bacterium UBA5186 | reverse complement strand
CATCTGCTGCTCGCCGCCCGAGAGCGTCCCGGCCTGCTGGTCACGCCGCTCCTCGAGCCACGGGAAGTAGCCGCGCACGCGCTCGAGGTCCTCGTCGAGCCCGCCGCGCCGCGTGTAGGCGCCGAGACGAAGGTTGTCCCGGACGGACAGCTCGCCGAACGTGCCGCGGCCTTCCGGAACGTGCGCGATGCCGAGCCGAGCGGCAGCCTCGGGCCCGCCGCGGAGCCGTCCGCCGGCGAAGACGATCGACCCCGAGCGCCGAACCGTCCCGGAGACCGCGCGGAGCATCGTCGTCTTCCCGGCGCCGTTCGCACCCAGGACGGCGGCGACCTGTCCTTCCTCGACTGTAAGCGTGACGCCGCGCAGCGCCACGATGTCGCCGTAGCGCGCGCCGACGTCCTCGAGCTCGAGCAGCGCGGTCACGCGAGGGGCTCCTCGGGAACGTGGTCGGCGCCGAGATAGGCCTCGATGACGGCAGGGTCGCGCTGCACTTCGCCGGGGGCTCCCGACGCGATCATCCGCCCGAAGTCGAGCACGTGGACGCGGTCTGCGATCCCCATCACGAATGCCATGTGGTGCTCGACGAGCAGGACGGTCAGCTCGAAGTCCTTGCGCATCCGGCCGATCAGCCCGGCGAGCACGTCCACCTCCTCGTGGTTGAGCCCTCCGGCGGGCTCGTCGAGCAGCAGAAGCCGAGGCCCCGACGCGAGCGCGCGAGCCAGCTCGACCCGCTTCAGCGTCCCGAACGGGAGCCCGTGCGCAGGCCGGCCTGCGACGTCGCCGAGCCCGACGTAGTCGACGATGTCACCCGGGTCGCGGTCGCCTCGCCGCGCGTGCGCGCCGACCCGTACGTTGTCGAGCACGCTCAGCGAGCGGAAGAGCTCGACGTTCTGGAACGTCCGCGCGATTCCCCGCTGGATCACCCGGTGCGGCGGACTGCGCAGGAGCGACTCGCCGTCGAACGTGACCTCGCCCTGGTCCGGCGTGTAGAGCCGCGTGATCACGTTGAAGGCGGTCGTCTTGCCGGCGCCGTTCGGGCCGATCAGGCCGACGATCTCGCCCTGCTCCGCGTCGAACGAGACTCGGTCGAGCGCGACGATCCCGCCGAAGCGCTGCGTCACGTTCGCTACGGACAGAAGGGCCACGGGACGAAGTACCTTAGACCTGGTGCGGCCCCTCGTCTTCCACGATTGGCGAGCCATCGCCGCTACGGTGACGACGCTTGGCGCCTGCGCGATCGTCATGCGCACGATGTGGAGATCGCGCCCGCGAATCGCGGCGAGCGGACCCGACCGCCGTCACCTCGACCGCTACACGCGCGGGCTCGGGGTCGTCCACGTGCTCGCGCTCGGCGCGCCGCTGGTCACGGCAGGCCTCACGCTGCCCGGCCCGCCGTGGGCGCTGCTCGCCGCCGGGCTCGCGCTCTACGTCCTCGGCCAGGCCCTGCGCGGGTGGGCGATTTCCACCCTTGGCGACTGGTTCCAGGGAGCCCTCGTCGTCCAGGACGACCAGCGCCTCGTCGAGTCGGGGCCGTACCGGCTGATCCGCCATCCCGCCTACGCGGGCGGCATCGTGCGCGCGGCCGGCCTGGGCCTCGTCCTCGACAACTGGCTCAGCCTCGCACTCCTGATCGCGGGGATGACGGCGTTCGTCGCCGTCCGGATTCGGCGCGAAGAAGCCGTGCTCATCGGCGGGCTCGAGCCCTATGCCACCTACCGTCGCCGGACCGCCCGGCTGTTGCCCGGCATCTGGTGATTCCCGCCGGCGAAGGCGGGCTTCGCCCGCCGTAGCCTCCCAACCGCCGACCGCCAGGACAAGGAGGGGGCCCACGGGGGAACCATGGGTTCCCCCGTGTCAAAGAGGGGGGACGCTGGCCGCAACGCCGTCCCCCTAGCAGGCCGACAATCGCGGAGGGGCGCCCCCCTCTCCACACTAGACCTCGGTCGGGAACGAAACCTGCGCGCGAAATTACAAATTTTGCCGTTTGGAGTGAGTGGGTCCGGGTAGCCTTTGAGGACCTAGTAGGCCGACAATCGATCGCTCTCCTCCGGGAGAGTCGGAAGGAGGGCTTCCTCGTGAAGTCTCCCCTTACCACCGTCCAGGCGGCCGCGGTGGACAATTTGCTTGCCGTACCCGTCACCGACGCGGACGGAGCCTTCTCGGGGACGTTTGCACCGACGCGGTTTGCCGCGCAGGACGGGTCTCTGCTCGCAGCCGGCACGCTCACCGGCACCCTCGGCGAGGCGACGCTGGTCGAAGAGGTGACGATCCCCGTGGTGGAGATCGGCGGATCGTGCCCTGAGCTTCGACTCGCGCTCGGGCCGGCGGAAGTCGACCTTTCCGGAGCCTCGACGCGGTTGGAGCAGACAGTCTTGAGCGTCGAGGGTGGGCCGGGCCTGCTCGGCAACCTCGTCTGCGCGGTCACGCATCTCCGCGACAGCGGAACCGGTCTCTGGCTCGTGCCGGACTTGCTCAACCAGATCCTCGCCCGGCTGTGAACGCTCGCCGGGACAAGCCTGCGCGCCTCGACGCTTGCCGCCGTCAGCGGCGTCGGTGGCACGCCGGAAGGAGAGGTGGCGGCGCCGCACAAGGCCGGCGCCTCTCCGCAGCGGCCAGTAGGGCGATCAGGAGGGCGGAGTCACGTTCCCCGACGCCGCTCCGCCCTCCACTTCCCAGGTTGTCTCGGCTGCCGGCGAGCGCCGTGGTAAGGGAGCGCAGACGGAGGGCGGGCTAAGCCCACCCTCCTGAGGCGGCGCCGCAAGCGTCGCCTCACAGCGCCGCGGGCTCTGTGACCGGCGCGCGGCAGGCGAAGCGCTCGCAGACGTAGACCGCGGGCATCCCATCGACCAGGCGTTTCCCCGCGAGGAGCGGGACGTCGTCCGCCGGCCCGAAGGCGACGATCGCGTTGGGGTCGAACGGCGCGAGCGCCGCGCGCGCAACCTCGCTGTGCGGATCGCCCACGATCGCAAGCTCGCGCGGGGGCGAGAACCAGAGGTCGAGCGCGCAGAGCAAGTGTCCGAACGCCGTCGGCGCCCGCTCGATCAGCGGCCGGGCGAGGCGGAAGACACTGACGGCCCGCCGCTCGAGCTCGTCGTCGCCGTAGATGCGCGCGAGCCTCAGCAGGACGTACGCGAGCATCGAGTTCCCCGAGGGCGTCGGGTGATCGTCGAGCGGCTTCGGGCGCGCGACGAGCACTTCGCCGCCGGCGGGCGTGAGGAAGAAGCCGCCGCGCTCCTCATCGCCGAAGAGCTCGACCGCGAGGCGCGCGAGGCGGTTTGCCTCGCGCAGCCAGCGCAGGTCGCCGGTCGCGACGTGCAGCTCGTAGAGGCCGTTCGCGACGTCCGCGTAGTCCTCGAGGAAGCCCGTGTTCTTCGCCTCGCCGGCGCGGTACGTGCGGAAGAGCCGGCCGTCCGAGCCGGAGAGGGGACCCAGCAGGAACTCGCCGAGGGCGACCGCGGCGTCGATCCAGTCCTCACGGTCGAGCCGCCGCCCCGCCTCGGCCAGCGCCGCGAGCGCAAGCCCGTTCCACGACCCGATCGCCTTGTCGTCCCGCGCGGGCTTCGGGCGCCGCTCGCGCTCCTCGAAGAGACGCTTGCGCAGGTCGTCCGGCACGTCTCCCCGGATGATCGAACGGCCGTGCTCGAAGGGCTGCAAGAGCTCCGCGGGGACGCCTTCCTCCTCCGTCCAGGTGAAGGTGAGCCCCTCGACGCCGTCGGTGTCGGCGTCCTGCGCGGAGGCGAAGCCGCCCTCCGGCAGGCGCAGCTCCCGCAGCATGTACTCGACGGTCTCTTCGACGACGCGCCGGTAGCGCCCCTCGCCCGTCACGAGCCAGCCGTGGAGGTAGGCGGGAACGAGCAGCGCGTTGTCGTAGAGCATCTTCTCGAAGTGCGGCACGAGCCAGCGCTCGTCCACGGAGTACCGGTGGAAGCCGCCCCCGAGCAGGTCGTACATCCCGCCGAGCACCATCCCGTCGAGGGTCGCGCGCACCATCGCGAGCGCGTCCGCGTCGCCGGTGCGCAGGTGGAAGCGGAGCAGGAACTCGAGCGACGAGGCGGGCGGAAACTTGGGCGCGTGCCCGAAGCCGCCCCACCGGGGATCGAACTGCTTGCGGTGACCGCTCGCGGCTTCGCGCAGCAGCGATTCGGTCAGCGGGTCGTGCGACGGCTGGGCCTCCGCGCTGCTCTGCACCGCCTCGGTGAGCGCGCGCGCCTGGCGGACGATGTCGCCGCGCCGCTCGCGATACAGGTCGGAGACCTGGCGCAGGACCTCCGGAAAGCTCGGGATCCCATGCCGCGGTTCCGGCGGGAAGTACGTTCCGCCGATGAACGGCTCGCCCTCGGGTGTCAAGAACACGGTCATCGGCCAGCCGCCGCTGCCGGTCATCGCGACGACGGCCTCCATGTAGACCGCGTCGAGGTCGGGGCGCTCCTCGCGGTCGACCTTGACGTTCACGAAGAGGTCGTTCATGAGCGCGGCCGTGGCCGGATCCTCGAACGACTCGTGCGCCATGACGTGGCACCAGTGGCAGGCGGAATAGCCGATCGAAAGCAGGATCGGCTTGTCCTCGCGGCGCGCGCGCTCCAGCGCCTCCGGGCCCCAGGGGTACCACTGCACCGGGTTGTCGGCGTGCTGGAGGAGATACGGGCTGGTCTCGTCGGCGAGCCGGTTCATCCTGAGGGCGCTACCCTGACGTGGTGGTGGTCACTCTGCTGGCCGCGGTCGCGCTCGCTGTCACGCCTGCGTGCAGCAGGCCCGTTCACGTGAGCCTCTCTGTGCAGGGCGCCGCCGGGAGCCGGATTGGCGTCATCACCGTGCGGAACACCGGCGCGAGGTGCACGCTCCGGGGCCGGCCTACGGTGCGCGTGAAAGCGCGAAGACAGGCCAAGGTACAGACGAGCGCACGTCCCGGCGTCCCCCGCACCGTCGTCCTTCCGTATGGCCACGCGGCGGTGGCGGAATTCCGCTGGTCGAACTGGTGCGGCGGACGCGTCACGTCCCTTGCGATCGGGATTCCGGGCGGGACCATCGTCCAGATTCCGTTCCGAGAGGCGCCGCCCTGTCTCGGCCCGGGACCGTCGCACATCGAGATCGGCGCCTTCACCGCGCCCTAGGCCAGGTGCTCCGCGACGTCCCACGGCCAGAACTCCAGAACGTGGCCGTCGGGATCGGTGACGTACGCGGCCTGGAGGCGCTCGCCGAAGTCGTGCTCCTCCGGTTCGTAGCCGTGCGCGCGGAGGCGCGCGAGCGTGGCCTCGTAGTGCTCGGGGGGAACGTGCATCGCGTAGTGGACGTGCACGCCGCCTCGGCCGCCGGCCAGGCCGACCTGCGGACGCCATAGACCGATGCGCGTCCGATCTCCGGCCATGACCCAGACGGCCTCTCGATCCTCCCAGCGCTCGACGACCGGGAAGCCAAGCACCTCGGCATAGAACCGCTCGGCTGCCGCGAGGTCGACGACCTCGAGCACGAGCTCGTTGACGCCGGTGACCGGGATCCCGCTCATCCCACGGTCACCGTACCCGCGCGTGGCAGACTCGCGGCGGTGATCCAGGGGCTCGACCACGTCCAGATTGCGGCGCCCGCCGACTGCGAGGAGGAGGCTCGGCGCTTCTTCGGCGAGCTGCTCGGCCTGCCCGAGCTGCCGAAGCCGGAGCCGTTGGCAGCGCGTGGCGGCGCGTGGTTCCAGGTCGGCGCGCAAGAGCTGCACATCGGGGTCGAGGCGAACTTCGAGCCGGCGCGGAAAGCCCATCCGGCGCTACGGGTCGGGAACGTCGACGAGCTCGCGACGCGACTCGAGGCGGCAGGCGTCGACGTGCGATGGGACGACGAGCTGCCGGGCATACGGCGGTTCTACGCCGAGGACCCATGGGGCAACCGGCTCGAGTTCCTCCAGCGCGCGTGAGCTTCGCGCCGCTCGCGGGGGTCCGCGTCATCGACGTGACCGGCTCGCTCGCCGGCCCGCACTGCACCGAGGTGCTCGGCGCGCTCGGGGCGGACGTCGTCAAGGTCGAGCGCCCCGACGGCGGCGACGACACGCGCAGCTGGGGCCCACCGTTCTGGGACGGCGAGGGCACGCTCTTCCTCGCCGCGAACGCCAACAAGCGCTCGCTCGCGCTGCGGATCTCAGACCCGCGCGGCCTGGAGGCGCTGCTTCGGCTCGCCGACCGCGCCGACGTGCTCGTCCAGTCGCTCCGACCCGGGCTCGCAGAGCTCTCCGGCTTCGGGCCCGACCCGGTGCGCGAGCGCAATCCCCGGCTCGTCTACTGCTCCATCGGCGCGTTCGGCCAGTCCGGGCCGCTGCGTGACGCACCCGGGTACGACCCGCTGATCCAGGCCGTGTCCGGGATCATGAGCGTGACCGGCGAGGCTGAAGGCGGCCCCGTGCGCGTCGGCGTCTCGCTCGTGGACTACATGACCGGGATGTGGGCCGCGCTCGGGATCGTCGCGGCCCTCGGCGAGCGCAAGCGCACCGGCTGCGGCGCCGTCGTGGACACGTCGCTGTACGAGACCGCGCTCGGGCTGATGTCGTACCACCTCATCGGCTTCGTCGCGACGGGGACGGTGCCGGGCCGGCTCGGCACCGAGTTCCCGCTGATCGTTCCGTACCAAGCGTTCGACACTCGCGACGGCCACCTGATGGTCGCGGCGGCGAACGACCGCCTCTTCCGGCTCCTCTGCCTCGCGATCGACCTGCCCGAACTGCCGGAGGATCCGCGCTTCGCGACGAACCCGGCTCGCGTCGAGCATCGCGTGGCTCTCGGGGAGGCGCTGGGAGCCCGGCTCGCCGAGGACTCGACGGGTGCGTGGCTCGAGCGACTCGGCGCCGCCGGCGTTCCAGCCGCGCCCGTGCAGGACGTCGCCGCGACCGCCGCGCACCCGCAGACGGAGGCGCTCGCGATGCTCGAGCCCGAGCTGCGCGCGCTCGGGCATGCGCTCAACGTGGACGGGGAGCGAATCGGCAATCGCGCGCGTGCGCCCGCGCTCGGAGCCCACACTCTGGAGCTCCTGCTGGAAGCGGGCTACTCGAGCGCCGAGGTCGACGCGCTCGTCGCCTCGGGCGTCGCGGCGATCGGAAACGGGCCGGCCCGGTAGAGCTGGCCTTCCAGCCGCCGCCCGAGCACGCCCTCCAGCCACTCCGAGACTTCGATCAGGGCCTCGAGGTCGACGCCTGTCTCCACGCCTTCTCCCTCCAGGAGGTAGACGAGGTCCTCGGTCGCGACGTTCCCCGTGGCCTTCGGCGCGTAGGGACAGCCGCCGAGGCCGCCGATCGACGCATCGAGGATGCGCGCGCCGCCCTCGAGCGCAGCGAGCGCGTTCGCGTAGCCGGTGTTGCGCGTGTTGTGGCCGTGGAAGCCCTCTGCAGCGGTCTGCTCGACGAGCCCGCGCACCTTCGTAGGCGTCGCCACACCAATCGTGTCGGCGAGGACGATCTCCCCCGCCCCGGCCGCGCGCATCCGCTCGACGAGGACGTCGACGGAGGCGGGCTCGACGGGACCTTCGAAAGGGCAGCCGAAGGCGACCGAGATCGTGACCGTGGTCGGGCGGTCGGCGGCTTCGAGGATCCGCTCCACGCGCGCGGCCGCGTCGGCGAGCGAGGCGTTGCCGTTCTGCTCGTTGAACGTCTCGGTCGCGGCAAGCGTGCAGTTGACGCGGTCGAGGGCGGTCGCGGCGAGCCGCTCGTAGCCGCGCTCGTTCAGGACGAGGCCTGAGAGCTCGGTCCCCGCGCGAGGCTCGAGCGCGGCGACGACCTCCTCGGCTCCGGCCATCTGAGGCACCGCGTCGTCGCGGACGAAGCTGACCGCCTCGACGCGCGGCAACCCGGCCGCGGCGAGACGGTCGACGAGCTCGGCCCGAACCGCCGGCGCGAGAACATCCGGCTCGTTCTGAAGCCCGTCGCGCGGGCCCACGTCGCACAGGATCGCTCGCACGGGGGCAGCGTAGCCCGCGGCGCCGCTTGCGGCGCTGCGCGTCAGGACGCCCGGCTCAGCCGGGCGTCCGTCTGAAACGACCGGTCGACACGATCGAACCTGCCACGCCCGCTTCGAGCTTGTGGCTCTGAGCCACAAACTCTTCTAGAGGCGTCTGGACCTCGGGCTTACGCCAGTAACCATGCGGTTGGCTGTGACGGAACTGTGACGACTTGCGCGCGAGATCCGAGATAGTGGCTCAGAGCCACAAAGTCAGTCGAGCCCGTACGCGGTGACGCGGTCGGGACGGACGCGCACGATCAGACGCTGCTCGGTGCCGCCGAAGCGCTCACGCCCCGCGTACTTCTGCGCCAGCTTGTCGGCGTGCGCGCGGTCGGCGTCCTCCTCGATCTCCGCGGGCCCGGTCACCGAGACCCAGCGATTGAAGTCCGTTCCGTCGAAGACCAGGACGGCGACGAGCGAGCCGCGCTCGATGTTTCGCGGCTTCGAGCGGCCGGCGGCCGTGTTGAACAAGACGTTCTCCCCGTCGTAGTCGACCCAGACGACCGTCAGCTGCGGAGACCCGTCCGCGTTCACGGTCGCAACCGCCGCATAGTTCGCGTCGAGGAAGAAGCGCGCCAGCTCTTCGGGCAGTCCCGCCACTACTGCTCGACCTCCACGCCCATGCGTTGTACCTTCTTCCCCGCATGGGCGCCGTTGTACTCGTCGGAACCAAGAAGGGCCTCTTCCTCGTGCGCGGGAATGACGATCGCACGACCTGGGAGGTCGAAGGGCCGCAGCTCAAGGGCTGGCAGGTCTTCCACGCGGTCCGCGACCCGCGCGACGGGACGCTGCACGCCGCCGCGAACAACTGGGTCTACGGCGCGACCGCCCAGCGCTCGACCGACGAAGGCGAGACGTGGGAGCGCTCGGAAGGACTCGGACTGCCCGAGGACTCCGAGCTGAAGCTCACCGAGGCCTGGCACGTCGAGCCGGGCCATGCGTCCGAGCCGGACACGATCTTCCTAGGCGGCGCGCCGGGAGTCCTCTTCCGCACGGACGACGGCGGCACCACCTGGGAGCCGAACCGCGCGCTGCTCGAGCATCCGACCCGCGAGCGCTGGCAGCCCGGGGCCGGCGGGCTCTGCTGCCACTCGATCCAGATCGATCCGACCGACGCGAAGCGGATGGTGATCGCAATCTCCGCCGCCGGCGCTTTCGTCTCCGAGGACGGCGGGGAGAGCTGGACGTCGCGCAACACCGGCGTCGCGGCGGACTTCATGCCGGACGACAAGTACCCCGAGGTCGGCCAGTGCGTCCACAAGCTCCTCCTCCACCCGGCCAACCCCGAGCGGTTCTGGCAGCAGAACCACTGCGGCGTCTACCGGTCGGACGACCGCGCCGAGACGTGGGAGCGGCTGGACGGGAACGGCCTCCCGAGCGACTTCGGCTTCGGGCTCGCGCTCGACCCCGCCGACCCGGACGCCGCCTGGGTCGTTCCCGAGGAGGGCGCCGAGAACCGCGTCACGCCCAACGCACAGCTCGGCGTCTACCGCACGCGCGACGCCGGCGCCTCGTGGCAGCTCGTCGCCGACGGCCTCCCGTCGCCCGCGTGGGCAGGCGTGCTCCGCGAGGGGATGGCCTACGACGATCGCTCGATCGCGTTCGGCACTCAAAGCGGCTCGATCTTCGTCACCTCCGACGGCGGCGAGAGCTGGATCGAGGCGGCCTCCCAGCTCCCACCCGTTCTGTCCGTCGAACTCGCCTGACGTGGCTGTCGTGCTCGTGCCGTCGCTCGTCGCGGCGCAGGCGAGCGGGAAGAAACGGTTCGAGGTGGACGCGGGCACCGTGGGTGAGGCGCTCCGGGGACTCCCCGTTTCCGACCTTCTCCTCGACGAGCGCGGCGAGCTGCGACGGCTCGTGAACGTCTACGTCGACGGCGTCGACGTGCGCGAGAGCGACGGACTCGACACGAAGCTCGCTCCGGAAGCGGAGGTACGCGTCATCGCCGCGATCGCCGGTGGGTAGCGACACGGTCACGCGCCCGCGCGAGCGCGAGCGCGCCGGCACGGGGAGCGGCCTCGGAGACGCGACGAACGTCGTCGTCCTGAACGACGACCACAACACCTTCGAGGGCGTCGCGTTCGCGCTCGCGACGGTCGTTCCGGGCGTCGACTACGACCGCGGGATGGCCCTCGCCAACAAGATCCACGACACGGGCAGCGCGGTGGTCTGGTCGGGACACCGCGAGCAGGCCGAGCTCTACTGGAATCAGCTCGACGGGCACGGGCTGACCATGGCTCCGCTGCAGTAACGCTCTCGACTGGCCACGCCGATACAGGCCCAATGCGGCTCGTACTTCTCGTCCTCGTGGCGGCCCTCCTCGGTCTGTTCCTGTTCCAGAAGCACAGCAAGGCCGCCGAGGAGTCGCACCTGGCCGCGATCGCGGGCGAGATCGCGCGCAGGCCCGTCTCCATCCACTGCCAGGGAGCGGTCGGCGAAGCGCTCGACGTCACCGCGGAAGCCGGCTCCGTCGAGTTCGACGCGAGCGGACACCCGGCGGACGTCGCGGACATCAAGCGGAAGGTCTGCCAACGGCTCCAGGACTTCCCGAAGGCGCGGACGAGCGCGAAGTTCGCCTGTCTCGACACGCCGTCCCGCTGCGACGCGTCCGTGGTGAACGAGGCGATCGCGCTCGACGTGCTCGCGCACGAGTCGTGGCACCTGGAGGGAAACCAGAACGAGGCCGTGACGGAGTGCTACGCCGAGCAGACGGTCGGCTTCGTCGCGACGAAGCTCGGCTCGGACGACGTGCAGGCCCGCGGGCTCGCGCGCCTCGTCCACCTGCTCGTCTATCCGCAGATGCCTGACGAATACCGCTCAGGTGAGTGCCGCGACGGCGGCGCGCTCGACCTGCGCCCAGCCTCGCCGGCCTGGCCTAGCTGACTATCGCGCCCGTCCACGGCTCGAGCCGCAGCTGCCCGTCGGCGCGCTCGCCGTCGCGCTCGCGGCCCGTCGCGATCCGGATCGTGCCCTCGACGCCCTCAACGACCTCTTCCGAGTTGGAGAGATTCAGCGCCACGATCGTCCCCGTTCCGCGCCGCCAGGCCCAGCTCCGCTCGGTCGCGGCGAGCGTCGCGTAGGCCCCGCTGCGTAGATCGTCGCTCTCGCGCCGAAGCGCGATCAGGTCGCGCACGAACGCCACCGTCGAGCCGGGATCGCTCCGCTGGCCCGCGACGTTCCGCCCCGCAAAGTCGCCGAAGGGAAGCCACGGCTTCACGCCCGGGTCAGTGAAGCCGGCCCCCGCCTCCGCGCTCCAGTGCATCGGCGTGCGTGCCCCGTCCCGGCCCACGATGTCGCGCACGTGCTCTCCGGTCACCTCGACCTGCCGCAGCCCGAGCTCGTCGCCGTAGTAGAGGACGGGCGTCCCGCGCAGAGTCAGCAACAGGAGCAGCGCACAGCGCACCTTCCGCTCGTCGCCCTCGGACCACCGGGTCGGGAAGCGGGAGAAGTCGTGATTCGAGCCGGTCCAGACCGGCCACTCCTCCGCCGAGAAAACCGTCTCCGTCGCCTCGACGACCGTGACCATGATCTCCGCGTCCAGCGGCGCCAGCATGAACGGGAAGTTGAACGCCAGGTTCAATTCGTCGTTCGCCTCGCCGTGGAAGGACGCGAGCGTCGGTGCGTCCATCGCCCACGTCTCGCCGAGCAGGAGGCGCGGCGGGTCGTACGAGTCGGCCAGCCGGCGCCAGCGTCTGAGCACCCTGTGGGTCTCCGGGACGTCCGAGTGCTTGCCGAACTGCTCGGGCTCGCCGCCTTCGTCGGGTAGGTCGCGGAGCTTGACGAGCTCGCTGACCACGTCGATGCGGAAGCCGGCGACCCCGCGGTCGAACCAGAAGCGCTGCACCCCGTCGAACGCCGCCCGCACCTCGTCTTTCCACCAGTTCAGGTCGGGTTGCTCGGGCAGGAAGTGGTGCAGGTACATCTGCCCGGTCGCCTCGTCCCGCTTCCAGGCAGGCCCGCCCTCACCGAAGACGCTGCGCCAGTTGTTAGGCGGCGAGCCG
>DHWI01000059.1:11279-11433 GCA_002413095.1 Thermoleophilia bacterium UBA5186 | reverse complement strand
TCGCTCGTGTGGTTGGGGACGAGGTCGAGCAGGATCCGGATCCCGCGCGCATCGGCTTCCGCGACCAGCTCGTCCAGGTCGTCGAGCGTGCCGAGGTCGGGGTGGACGTCGCAATAGTCCGCGACGTCGTACCCCCAGTCCGCGTTCGGGGAGG
>DHWI01000059.1:8894-11164 GCA_002413095.1 Thermoleophilia bacterium UBA5186 | reverse complement strand
CCGTCGCCGTTCGAGTCCGCGAAGGAACGCGGATAGATCTGATAGAGGACGCCTTCGCGCCACCACTCCCCGCCCGTCACCCGCGCATTGTTCACGCGGCGGGGGTTGCTACGCGGCGGTCAGCGTTGCACGACGCCCGTGAGCGCCTCGACGACGCGGGGATCGAACTGCGAGCCCGCGCAGCGCCAGAGCTCGGCGACCGCCTCCGCGGCGGAACGGCCCGCCCGATACGGACGGTCCGCAGTCATCGCGCTGAACGCGTCGCAGCAGCAGACGATGCGGGCGACGAGGGGGATCCTGTCCCCGGAGAGCCCGTCGGGGTAGCCGCTGCCGTCGTAGTGCTCGTGACACGACCGGACGTGATGCCCGACCTCGCCGAGGAGGCCACCGATCTGCAGGAGCATCCGCTCGCCCTCGAGCGTGTGCGTCTCGATCAGCGCGCGCTCGTCGGCATCGAGCGCCCCGGGCTTGTCGATGATCGCGGCGGGAATCCTGATCTTGCCGATGTCGTGCAGAAGCGCGGTGAACTCGGCGTGCTGCCGGTCGCGCGCGTCGAGGCCGAGCGCCTCCGCCACCTCGACGGTCAGCGAGACGACGTCGCGGCTGTGACTACCGGTGTAGGCGTCGTCGGCCTCGACGACGTCGCCGAGCAGGAACGCCGTGCCCCGGTAGGCGTGGCCGAGCTCGACGGCGTGGTCGATGCGCACGCGCCGTTCCCGGGCGAACACGGCAAGCAGGCCGAAGAGCGGGACGACGAGCAGGAAGGCGGAGGGATGGCCCGCCGCGGTGAGCGCGACGGCGAGCCCGACCGGCGCGAGCGTCGCGTCCACGAGGTAGACCCAGCCGAGCGGCTTGAGCAGGGCGCGCAGCGAGACGCCCACGCCGAGCCTCAGCCGAAGCGTGTTCGCGGCGAAGTCGAACGCCCACTGGGCTCCGAGCGCCGCCGCGTAGACGGGTGTGCGCGACAGACGCGGCGGGCCGTCCGCGAACAGTGCGAGGACGAGCACCGGCCCGACCGAGTGCCAGGCGCAGACGCCGACGGAGAAGACCATCCGCTCGGCGTGCATCTTTCGGGCCGCGACGTCGACGAGGTTCGCAAGCGCGATCCCCGCTGCGACGCAAAGCGGCGCCATTCCGAGTGGGACGAGGAAGAGCAAGGGGACGAGCACGAGCTGCGTCGGGACGGCCGTGCCCGTTCCGATCTCGAACTCGACGCGGAACGCGACGGCATAGGCGCCGACGAGCAGCGCGGCCGTCAGCCAGCGAAAGCCCGAGCCGGGGAGCAGGAACGGCAGCGCGGCGGCGACGACGAAGAACGTCCCGCCCACGAGCACCGCCGACCAGCGATCGCGGTTGCCGACGCGCAGCACGCGGCGCGCCCGCTGGTGCTCGATCGCCTCGGTGCTCGTGTGGTCGAGCTCAGCCTCGACCGAAGCAGACTCGGCCCACGCAGACGATCCAGCCGCTGAAGACATCCCCCCGGTATCGGCCCTTACTCAGAGGCTCTTGACGCGCGCGCGAGGCGTTCCCTCGAACGAGGGATCCTTGCGATTTTGGCGCTTCTCCCTCGCTGGAGTGATTGCCGGGGCACCGGTTCGCCCCAACGATGAGACAGCGTTTCTTGCGGTAACGGGGGAGGTTGAGGGGATGGGCAACTTGAGGTTTGCGCGGCGCCTGTGTGCGTTGCTCGCGGTCTTCGCGCTCGGCGCGGTCGCGGCTCCGCTCGCGCAAGCGGGCACCAGCCGATCGTCCGGCGGAACCTGCGCCGGCGGCGCCGTCGAGCACCCGTTTGCGCTCGATCCCTTCTCGTACGTCCTCGTTCCCGGAGGAACCTTCGAGAACGGCGCGCCGGGCTGGCAGCTGAACGGCGGCGCACGGATCGTCGCCGGGAACTCGACCTTCTACGCGCATGGCGCTGGGGAACGGAGCTCGCTCTACCTGCCAAGTGGCTCCAGCGCGGTCTCACCGACCGTCTGCGTCAGCCTGCTCGACGCGGTCCTACGGCTCTACGCGTCGAATAGCGGCACGTTCCTGCTCTCGAACCTGCAGGTGAACGTGATCTACAAGACCGCTCTCGGCGTGACCGTCGAGCACCCTGTGCTCGGCCTCGGGATCGGCGGATCAGCCTGGATGCCGACCCTGCCGATGCCGCTCGTCGCGGACCTGACGGGCGCGCTCGCGCTCGAGGGAGCGACCACGGACGTCCAATTCCGCTTCAAACCGCTCGGGCTCGGCGCCTCATACCGGATCGACGACGTCTACGTCGATCC
>DHWI01000059.1:7165-8738 GCA_002413095.1 Thermoleophilia bacterium UBA5186 | reverse complement strand
GCGATCTCCTTGCACTTCGCCTGGTCGTCGAAGTTGTCCGAGTAGTTGTTCCGAGTCGTCACGCCCGGGAAGGCTTTCTTCGCGCCGGCCTGGTAGCCCGCGATGAAGCGGTCGACCGGCGGCTGCTTCTGCCCGCCGACGGAGCTCACGAGCGTCGCGCCCTTCCGCTTTGCCTCGAGCCCCGCGAGGTAGCCGGCGAGGTAGCCCACCTCTTGCTCCTTGAACAGGAGGCCGACGACGTTCTTCGGGTGGTGCTTCATGTCGGCGTTGGCGACGTCGACGATCGCGAACTTCCGGTCCGGGAACTTCGTCGCGACCGTGTCCATCGCGTCCGTCTCCGTGTAGCCGACTCCGATCGCCAGGTCGTACCCGAGCTGTGCGAACCGGGAGAGGTTCGGAACGTACTCGGCGTTCGAGTTCGACTCGAAGACGCGTCCCTGGGCACCGAGTTCCTTCTCCGCCTGCTGGAGCCCAACGAACGCGAGGTGGTTGAAGCCCCGGTCGTTCAGCTGGCCGGTGTCGGTGACGAGGCCGATCTTCAGCGTCGTGCCGCCGAGGGTCCGCGTTCCGGTCGTGCCGGAGGACGAGGACTTGCTGTTTCCGCCGCAGCCCGCCGCGACGAGCGCGAGCAGCGCCACCATCGCGATCCACGCCGTCCTCTTCACGTCGTCTCCCTCTTCCGCGTGGGTTTTATACTTAGAGTCGAAAACCTATGGTCGATCCTACCACCCTCCCCCGGCCGCGCGCGACGCACGTTGCGCTGGCGGTCGTGCTGCAGGTCCGCGACGCGGAGCTGCAGGTCTTGCTCTGGGAGCGCGCGCGGCAGCCGCACGCAGGATCGTGGTCGCTGCCGGGCGGATTCCTGTCTCCGGACGAGTCGCTCGAGGAGTCGATCCGCCGCCATCTGGCCGACAAGGTCGACGTCCGGGAGCTCTCGCACCTGGAGCAGCTCGATACGCGCGGAGCGGCCGCCCGGGGTGCCGAGGAGTGGCAGCTGGCGACCGCCTACCTGGGACTCGTTCCCGCGGACGTCGACCCGGCGCTCCCGGCCGACACGGCCTGGCATCCGGTCGACCGCCTCCCGCAGCTCGCGTTCGACCACGAGGCGATCGCGCTCGCCGGCCGCGAGCGCCTGCGCGCGAAGCTGTCGTATACGAACGTCGGCTTCGCGCTCGCGCCGGCGGAGTTCACGATCTCGCAGCTGCGGGAGGTCTACGCGGCGGCGCTCGGACACGCCGTCTCGGCGACGAACCTCCAGCGTGTGCTCCTGCGGCGCCGGCTGCTCGAGCCGACCGGCGCCCGCCGCGCTCCCGGACGGAACGGCGGGAGGCCCGCCGCGTGCTTCCGCTTCCGCGCCCGCAAGCTCGAGATCACGGATCAGTTCGCGGTGCTCCGGCCGCCCCAGCCCGGCGGGTAGCGTGCCGACATGTGGCGTGTCGCTCTCGGGCTCGTCGCGGCGGCGGCGTTCCTCGCCTTCGGCGCCGGCGCCTCGCGCGCGGGCGGCTCCCCGCACGAAGGCGCGAAGCCGTGGCTCTGGCAGTGCGAGCAGATCCTCGGTGAAGAGGCGCGCTAC
>DHWI01000059.1:6918-7068 GCA_002413095.1 Thermoleophilia bacterium UBA5186 | reverse complement strand
GGCGGTACGCAGCCGAGCATCGCCTGACCCTCGCGGCACTCCAGCACGTCGTCCCGCGCTCGAACGACCCGACCTGCTCGGCCGGCTTCGGGATGGGCCTGATCATGGGGCTCGGGCCCGAGATCATCCGCGACGGCGGGAAGGAGGCCG
>DHWI01000059.1:0-6821 GCA_002413095.1 Thermoleophilia bacterium UBA5186 | reverse complement strand
TGCGCCAGGCCGTGGCCGCGTGCCGGCGGCTCGGGCCGAACGAGGCGCCCGACTGCGCGCAGGGCGCATTCCACGACTACTGGATCTCGCTGCGCGGCGCGGACGGGACGACGCGCCCGGGGCCGCGGGCAGACACGTCTCCGCGCTCGGTCTGCAACGGCCACCTCTGGTTCGTGCGGCCGTGCTGGTACCGCTACTTCGTCGAGCAGACGAAGGTGGCGATCAACTCGCCGGCCGACGTCCTCCGCGCTTGTCGAGGTCTGCGCCGGCTGCAACGCTCGGGTTGCGTCGGCGGCGCGGCGCTGCAGCTCGGAGGCGATCCGCTCGCGCAGGCACGGCTGTGCGCGCAGCTGCCCGCTCGCGACGTCGCGAGCTGCCTGCGCGGCGCGCAGGTGCAGGTCCTCGCGCGCGAGCCTCGGCGCCAGCTGAAGCTCATCCGCGGCTGCGCGTTGCTTCGCCCGGGCGAGCGCCCGGACTGCTACGCGTGGTACGGGCGGACGCTCGCCGTCGTCACCGACCGCAGGTTCGACTGCGGCCGGCTCGCGGGCCTGGGCCGGCTCGCATGCCGCGCGGGAGCGCGCCAGACGGACGAAGCGCTCGTCACCTTCTCCTGACCGAACGGTAGGTTCCGAGGCCGCATGGCCACGACCGTCGTCATCCCGACCTACAACGAGGCCGAGAACCTCCCCGCGCTCGTCGAGGCGTTGTACGCCCTCGACCTCCCGGACCTGCGCGTCCTGGTCGTCGACGACTCCTCACCCGACGGAACCGGCCGCATCGCGGAGGAGCTCGGCGAGCGGCTGCGCCGCGGCGAGGAGCCCTTCGTGCGCGTGCTCCACCGGCCGCAGAAGCAGGGGCTCGGGCGCGCGTACGTCGCGGGCATGACGCGCGCGCTCGACGACGGCGCGGACTACGTCGTGCAGATGGACGCCGACTTCAGCCACGAGCCGACCGAGATCCCGAAGATGCTGGAGGCGATCGAGCGCACCGGCGCAGGCGTCGTGATCGGCAGCCGCTACGTTCCCGGCGGAAGCCTCGACCCCGACTGGACGCGCGCCCGCCGGCTCCTGAGCGTGTGGGCCAACCTCTATGCGCGCACGATCCTGCGGATGGAGGTCCGGGACATCACCGCAGGCTTCAAGCTCTGGCGGCGCGAAGCGCTCCTCGCCGTCGACCTGGCCCGAATCACGAGCGACGGCTACGCGTTCCAGATCGAGATGAACTGGGAGGTCCGGCGGCGCGGCTACGAGATCGTCGAGATCCCGATCTACTTCCGCGAACGGCGGGAGGGCGCGAGCAAGATGAGCTTCCACGTCCAGGCCGAGGCGGCGATCCGGCCTTTTCAACTGCTGTTTCGGCGCTAGCCGGGGCGGCTCTTGTGGTGAAGGCCGAAGTAGCGGCCCGGGAACCACCACTTGACCGCTCGGCCGAGCGCTGTTCGCCTGCACCAGCAGTCCGCGTCGCAGCCGCACTCACGTTTGCGCGGATTGTGGACTCGCTGAAGAAGGCTTTGCGCCACCCGTGGAGCGTAACGGCCCTCACCTGAGGAAGCGAAAGACGATCTCGGCGACGCAGACTGGCTTGTCGCCGCCCTCGCACTCGATCGTCGCTGCGATCCGCGCCTGCTCGCCGCCCGACACTTCCTCGACCTCCTCGACCCGGAAGCTCGCCCGCACGCGGCTGCCGACCGGCACCGGCGCGGGGAAGCGCACGCGGTTGACGCCGTAGTTCACGGTCAGCGAGTAGCCGCCGTCGCCATGGAGCTCGAACCAGAGCTCGGGGAGCAGCGAGAGCGTCAGGAACCCGTGCGCGATCGGCACGCCGAAGGGCCCGGCCGCCGCGCGCTCGCGGTTCGTGTGGATCCACTGCGAGTCCTCGGTCGCGCTTGCGAAGCGGTCGATCCGCCCCTGGTCGACGTCGAGCCAGCGGCTCGGTCCGAGCTCGAGCCCGGCGGCGAGGCTCACGCGAGGGGAGCCTTCGCAGCGGCATAGCGAACGGGCCCTGCGTCGACGCGCTCGGCGGCGCCCTTGCCGACGAGGTGCTCCACGTGCGCGAGCGCCTCGGCGAGGGCAAAGCGGCGTAGACCGCTCGAGAGCGGGTCGGGGAAGATCGCGTGCGAAATCTCGAAGGCGGTCACGGGCTCGCCGTCGAGCGCCTCGGCCGTCAGCTCGAGCCGGTGCGCGTGATGCGCCACGAGCTCCCTCGCGCGTCCAGCCGGATCTTCGATCGCAGCGCGGTGCCCGGTGTACGCGATCCTCGGCGCCAACTCGACGATTCGGGCGAGCGAGCTGAGGAAGTCGCCCAGCGGATCGGGCCTCGCGTCGTTATAGAGGCCGACGACCGGACTGATCGTCGCGAGCAGCGTGTCACCGGCGATCAGCACGCCGTCGCGGAGCAGCGCGAGGTGCCCGTCGGCGTGTCCCGGCAGGTGCAATATCTCCCAGCCGTCGATCCGCTCGCCCGGCTCGAGCAGCTCCGGCTCGTCCACGACCTGGACGTAACTGGCAAGCGTCTCGCTGTCGGCGCGGAACGCATCGGCGTCCGCGATCGGCAGGCCGTGCTCGACCATGAACGCCGTCAGCCGGTCGAGCGAGCGCTCCCGCCCCCACGCTCGAACGCACTGCGCATGGTCGATCGCGCCCTGGTGGACCGGCGCGCCGGTCAGCTCCGCGACGATCGCCGCTGCGCCCACGTGGTCGGGATGGAAGTGTGAGATGACGATCCGGCCCACCGGCGCGTCGAGCTCGTCGAGGACCGCTTGCCAGGCCTGTCCGGCGCCCGGGAGTCCGAGCCCGGTATCGACGATCGTCCAGGTGCCGTCCCCGTCCCGTAGCAGGTAGCAGTGCACGTGGTCGATGCCGAGCGGCAGCGCGAAGGTCACCCGCCGGATGCCGTCCGCCAGTTCGACGAGGCCACTCTCCATCCGCGAGCGTCATATCATCCCGCGTCCGACCCATGGCGCTCCTAGAGGTAGACCAGGTCACGCGTCGATTCGGCGGCATCGTCGCGCTCTCGGACGTTTCCCTCGAGCTGGAGGAAGGGACGATCGGCGGGCTGATCGGGCCCAACGGCGCCGGTAAGACGACCCTCTTCAACGTCATCACGCGGATGTACAAGGCCGACTCCGGGCGGGTGGTCTTCGACGGGCGCAACCTGCTGCGGGTCCGGCCGACTCGCGTGATCCGGGCGGGAGTCGCGCGCACGTTCCAGAACGTGGCCCTCTTCCCGTCGATGACCGTGCTCGACAACGTGCTCGTCGGCGCGCACACGCGCGTGAGGCCGTTCGGCGATCGCACGGGAAAGGCGCTCGCGCGCGAGACGCTCGAAGCGCTGACGCTCTCACCGCTCGCCGACCGCGTCGTCGCCGGCCTGCCGTTCGGCACGCTGAAGCAGATCGAGCTCGCCCGCGCGCTCGTCTCCCGGCCGAGGCTCCTCCTGCTCGACGAACCGGCCGGAGGGTTGAACCACGAGGAGGTCGGGGAGCTCGGCGGTCTGATCCGGCGCATCCGCAAGGACTTCGACCTGACCGTGTTCCTGGTGGAGCACCACATGAACCTCGTCATGTCGGTCTGCGACCGCGTGCACGTGCTCAACTTTGGGCAGAAGATCGCGGAGGGGACGCCCGCGGAGGTTCGAGCCGATCCCGCCGTCATCCAGGCGTACCTGGGAACCGACAGTGCCGCTGCTTGAGCTGAGCGGCGTCGAGGCGCGCTACGGGCCGATCAAAGCGCTGCACGACGTCACGCTGACGCTCGACGACGGCGAGGTCGTCGCCCTGCTCGGCGCGAACGGGGCCGGGAAGACGACCACGCTGCGGGCCATCTCCGGGACGGTGCGCCGCTCGGGAAACGTGTCGTTCGGCGGCCGCTCGCTCGGCCGGCGCTCGCCCGAGTCGATCGCGAAGCTCGGCATCGCGCACGTCCCGGAAGGCCGCGGCCTCTTTCCGGAGCTGACCGTGTGGGAGAACCTGCGCATGGGGGCGTACGTCCGCGGCGAGCGAAAGACGATCCGGGCGGAGGCGCCGCGCGTGCTCGGCTACTTCCCATGGCTCGAGGAACGGAAGACCCAGCAGGCCGGCACGCTCAGCGGCGGGGAGCAGCAGATGCTCGCGCTCGCCCGCGCGCTGGTCTCGCGCCCGAGGCTCCTGATGCTCGACGAGCCGTCGCTCGGACTGGCGCCGACGATCGTCGCGGAGATCTTCCGCATCGTCCGCGAGCTGAACACCGAGGACGGCCTGAGCGTTCTCGTCGTCGAGCAGAACGCGAAGATCGCGCTCGAGAGCTCGGCGCGCGCGTACGTGCTCGAGGTCGGCCGCGTCGCCGTCGAGGGCGCGAGCGCGGAGCTCGAGCGGCACGAAGGAGTCCGGAAGAGTTACCTCGGATACTGACGTGGCGGAGTTCGCGCAACAGATCGTCAGCGGGCTCGCGTCGGGGGCGATCTACGCAAGCCTGGCGCTGGCGCTCGTCCTGATCTACCGCTCGACCGACGTGATCAACTTCGCCCAGGGCGAGATGGCCACGTTCACGACGTACACGGCGTGGTCGCTCATGCACCACGGGATGTCTTACTGGCCCGCTTTTGCGCTCACGCTCGCGATCGCCTTCGCCGGCGGTGTCGCTGTCGAACGGGTCGTCATCCGCCCGGTCGAGCGGCGGCCGGAGCTCGTGATCGTGATCGTGACGATCGGCCTCCTGCTTACGATCAACGCGACCATCGGCTGGATCTGGGGCGCGGACGTGAAGGCGTTCGACAGCCCGTTCCCCAACAACACGTGGGACGTGCACAGCGTGACGATCTCGGTTCAGGACGTCGGCACCCTCGGCGTCTGCCTGCTGACCGTGTTCCTGCTCTGGGGGTTCTTCCGCTTCACGACCGTCGGCCTCGCCATGCGGGCCGTCGCGATCAACCCCAACGCGAGCCGGCTGCTCGCCGTGCGCGTCGGCTGGATGCTCGCCCTCGGCTGGGGCCTCGCCGCGGTGCTCGGCGCGGTCGCCGGGATGATGGCGGCACCCACGGTGTTCCTCGACCCGAGCATGATGCTCGTGATCCTGATCTACGCGTTCGCGGCGGCCGTGCTCGGGGGCATTGACAGCCCGGCCGGCGCCGTCGTGGGAGGCCTCTCGCTCGGCGTCGTGATCAACCTGCTCAGCCGCTACGTCAACTTCGTCGGCACGGAGCTGCGCCTGCCGACGGCCCTTGCGGTCCTGCTGGTCGTCCTGATCATCAGGCCGCAGGGACTCTTCGGGCACAAGGTGGTGCGACGCGTGTGATCGGGCTCCCGCGCCCCCTGTACACCGCTCTGAAGCTAGCGGCGCTCGCTGGCGTCGTGGCGATCTTGGCCGTCCTCCCGCGGTTCATGGGCGAGTTCCGGGTCGGTCAGTTCACCTTCGTCGGGATCTACTTCATCGCGCTCCTCGGGCTCAACATCCTCACCGGCTACAGCGGGCAGATCTCGCTCGGGCACGGAGCCTTCATGGGGATCGGCGCGTACGTGACCGCGGTCCTCACCCTCGGCCGCAAGGGGCTCGTCCTGTTCGGCCACCACCCACCGCATTGGCTCCCCCTCGGAGACGGCATGCGGCCCGCGTTGACGATCCCGATCGCCCTCGTCGTGACGGGAATCGTCGGCCTCCTGTTCGGCATGCCCGCGCTGCGCCTCGCGGGCGTCTCCCTGGCGCTCGCGACGTTCGCGGTGGCGGTGTCGCTCCCGACCGTCGCGAAGAGGTTCGAGGACGTGACCGGCGGCGGCGGCGGCTTGTCGCTCCCGCTACCGGAGACGCCGTTCGGCCTGCACGTCTCGGCGCCGCACTGGCTCTACTACGAGGCCTGGGGCTGCGCCGCGATCCTCTTCGTCGTCGCCTGGGTGCTCGTGCGCGCGCGCGTGGGACGCGCCTGGCGCGCGATCCGCGACGGCGAGCTTGCCGCGACCGCTTCGGGTGTCAGCCCGGCGCTCTACAAGACGCTCGCGTTCGGCGTTTCGTCCGCGTTCGCGGGGGTCGCAGGCTCGCTGCTTGCGATCCAGGTCGCTTTCGTGAATCCGGACACGTTCCCGCTCAGCCTCTCGATTCTTCTGCTGGCGAGCGTCGTCGTCGGCGGGCTCGGCTCGCTCTCGGGCGTCATCGTCGGGGCGCTCATGCTCGAGTTCCTCCCCGTCTACGCACAGCACCCGCCCCTCTTCGGACAGTCCTTCTCGAAGCAGGCGCCGGGCGTTGTGTTCGGCGTCGTCCTGATCCTGATCATGTTCGCCGTGCCGGCCGGGGCCGCGGGCCTCCTGCGCCGGATCGTCCGTCCCCTAACAAAACCGGTCCCGACGGTGTCAGACTAGTTGCTGGCATGCGGCTCTAGGAGAGGAAGGGAATGAAGAAATCACTATTGGTGGGCATGGCAGTGGCGCTTGCCACCGCCGTGACGTGCTCGTCGGCGCTCGGCGCCACGAGGACGTCGAGCGCGCCCGGGTCGACACCCGGCGTGACGAGCACGTCGATCACGATCGGCGGCACATTCCCGTTGACCGGCCCGGCGTCGCTGTACGCGCCGATCCCCCGCGGGATGGAGACGTATTTCAACTTCATCAACGCGCGGAAGGGGCCGGACGGCAAGAAGGGCGTCTACGGCCGCAAGGTCGTCTGGAAGTACTACGACGACGTGTACAACCCGGCGAACACCGTCCAGCTGACCAATCAGCTGATCCTTCAGGACAAGGTCTTCGCCGTCGTCGGCTCCCTCGGAACCGACCCGAATATCGCAATTCGGCCGATCCTGAACCAGCGGAAGATCCCACAGATCTTCATCGCGACGGGCGCAAGCTACTGGGGGCTCGC
>DHWI01000063.1 GCA_002413095.1 Thermoleophilia bacterium UBA5186 | reverse complement strand
TGGCGGCGCTGGATCGAGCACTCTCGCTCGCCGAGTGCGATCACATTCCCGTGCGCGTCACCGAGCAGCTGGATCTCGACGTGGCGCGGCCGCTCGACGTAGCGCTCGCAGAAGACCGTGTCGTCGCCGAAAGCGGCCTTCGCCTCGCGTCGGGCTGCGTCGAGCGCCTCGTCGAGCGCCTCTGGGTCACGGACAACGCGCATCCCGCGCCCGCCCCCGCCTGCCGCGGCCTTCACGACGAGGGGATAGCCGATCTCCCTCGGATCGCCCTCTGGGACGACGGGGACGCCGGCCTCCCGCGCGATCCGCTTCGCCTCGAGCTTGTCGCCGCCCGCGCGGAGAGCGTCCGCGCTCGGCCCGATCCACGCAAGCCCGGCGGCCTGCACCGACGCGGCGAAGTCGGCGTTCTCCGCTAGGAAGCCGTAGCCGGGATGGATCGCGTCGGCGCCCGCCTCCCGGGCCGCACGGACGTGCTCGGCGGCGTCGAGGTAGCTCGCGATCTCGACCGTCTCGTCGGTCGACCGCGCGTGCAGCGAGCCGCGATCGTCGGGCGCGACGACCGCGACGGTCGCGATCCCGAGCTCGCGGCACGTGCGGAACACGCGCAGCACAATCTCGCCTCGGTTCGCTACGAGCAGCTTCTGAATCGGCATGGCCGCGGAGATCCTAGGATCAGGGGGTGCCCGTCCGCCTCGGCCTGCTCTCCACGGCTCGCATCAACGACGAGATTCTGCTGGGCGCGGCGCCGTCCGACGCGGTCGAGGTCGTCGCTGTCGGCAGCCGAGATCGCGCGCGCGCCGAGGCGTATGCGCAGCAGAAGGGCATTCCCTGCGCTCACGGCTCGTACGAGGAGCTGCTCTCCGATCCCGAGGTCGACGCGATCTACAACTCGCTTCCGAACTCGCTGCACGTTCCGTGGACCCTGCGTGCGCTCGACGCGGGCAAGCACGTCCTCGTCGAGAAGCCGTTCGACCGGCGGCCCGCGGAGGTGGCGCGCGCGTTCGACGCTGCCGACGCGGCCGGGCTGATCGTCATGGAGGCCTTCATGTACCGCCACCACCCCCAGACGAAGCGGCTGCGCGAGCTCGTTGCCGGCGGATCGATCGGCGAGCTCCGCGAGATCCGATCGACCTTTACCTACCAGCTCGAGGATCCCACGGACGTCCGGCTGTACCGCGAGCTCGACGGCGGCTCGCTGATGGATCTCGGCTGCTACTGCGTTAGCGGCTCGCGGCTGCTCGCGGGGGAGCCCGAGCTCGTCGAGGGCACGCAGCTGATCGGCGGGGACGGCGTCGACGTCCACTTCACCGGGACGCTCCGCTTCCCGGGCGGCGTCGAGTCGCGGTTCGAGTGCGGCTTCGACAGTCCGCCCTCGAGCACGCTCGAGGCGATCGGCTCCGAGGGGAGCGCGCTCGTCAACGAGCCGTGGGCGTGCAGCGAGCACGCGATCGACCTCCACCGCGGCTGCCACACCGCCCGCGTCGAGCTGGAGGACGCCGACCGCTATCGCCTGCAGCTGGAGAACTTCGCCGCGGCGATCCAGGGCGAGGCGGAGCCGCTCCTCGGGCGCGCGGATGCGCTGGGTCAAGTCCGGACGATCGAGGCGCTGTACCGATCGGCGGAGGCCGGCGCTCCCGTCGCGCCGGCCTCCGCCTGAGCTTCACGGGGTCGGCGCGGCCTCTCCTTCGCCGAGCGTACGCCCGAACTGCCGGACGCGCTCCGGCGAGCGCATGTTCAGCCACACCGCGAGCACGATCCCGATCAGGAGCCACGCGCCCGCGATCCACGGGGCGTAGCTGATCGGATGGGGTGGCCGCGGCCAGATCGACTTGTAGATCGTGTAGCCGCAGATCGCGATCGCGAGCAGCGGCACGAGCACGTCGAGGAACAGGTCGTTCGCCGTCCAACCGGAGCGGCCGCGCGAGAAGAACACGATGCCCGAGACCGCGACGAAGATGTACGTGAGCAGGATCCCGAGCGACGCGGTCGTCGCCAGGAACAGGAAGTACGTGATCGGCCCGTAGTGGCGCGCGAGCGTCGCGGTGAGCACGATCGTGATGACGAGCGACGCGCCGATCCCGACCCACGGCGTGCGGTACTTCGGGTGCGTGTACGCGAACGCGCGCGGAAGCCCGCCGTCCCTGCCCATCGCGAACAGCGTCCGTGACGTGAGGTGGAGCCCTCCGAGCGCCGCGACGAATGCGCTTGCAACCACGGCGAAGTCGATGATCACCGAGAGCCAGTTGCCGACGTAGCGCGTTGCGAGCGTGTCGAGCGCCGCGGGATCCTGCGCCCACTTGCCGGCGTTGCCGACGCCGTAGCCGACCGACATCATCCACGTCACGAACACGTAGTAGACGAGCGCGACGACGACCGCGGCGAGGATCGCCCGGGGGATCGCGCGCAGCGGCTCGGCCGCCTCCTCGCCGAGCACGGCCGCGGCTTCGAAGCCGATGAAGCCGGTGAACGCGAGCACCACCGCGAGGAAGAGTCCCTGCGAGCTCGGCGCCTTGCTCGGGTTCAGCGGCTGAAGCGACAGGCCCGAGTCGCCGCCCTTGAACAGGATCACGAGGGCGAGGAGCATGATCGCCGCCACGCCGAGCGCCGCGAAGATCAGCTGGACGCGCGTGGAGATCCTGATGTCGAGGAACGCGAGCACGGCGAGCAGCACGGTCAGGATCACGAAGCACCAGCCCCAGCTCAGCGTGATGCTCGTGTGGACGCTGAAGAACGTCGAGAGGAAGAAGCTCCCGATCACCAGCACGAACGAGATCCCCACCGCGAACCCGCCGCCGTAGAGCCAGCCGCCGAGGAAGCCGGTGCTCGGGTTCAGGCCCCGCGCGATGTACGTGTAGAGGCCGCCTGCGCTCGCCATGCGGCGCGTGAACCGGATGATCACCGAGGCGAGGCAGAGGCTGCCGATTCCGGCGATCAGGTACGCGAGCGGAACCGTCGCGCCGGTCTCGGCGGCCGCGGCCGAGCTGGCGAACGCGACACCGAGCGCGAGCGAGAGGAGCGCGACGGACTGCGCGAGCGCGTCGACGACTCCGAGGATTCCATGGCGGAGCTCGCCGGCGCGCGCGGGCTCCCGAGCTTCAGGCTGGCTCATGTGCTGCTCTCCTCCTAATCGGGGACGAAGGCAAAGATGCGTGCGGGCGCGCCGTTGGCGGCGCGCACCTTCATCGGGGCGACGACGACCTGGACGCGCTCGGGCAGCTCGCCGAGGTTTGTCATGTTCTCGATGATCAGCCGGCCCGCGCCGAGCCAGATCTTGTGCAGGTCGAACGTCGTCGTGTCGACCGGGTCGGCCGAGGGCCCGTCGAATCCCACGCCCGACAGCCCGGTCTCGACGAGCCTGCGCGACGCGTCGGCATCGGGGTAGCGCCAGCCCGTCCAGTACGCCTCGGAGCCCCAGTTCCGCGCGTTGTCGGAGTGCAGGAGCAGGAGGTCGCCCTCCCGGATCTTCGCGAGGTGCGGCTCGACGTCGGCCGCGCTGAGAGGTCCGCCGCCGTTGCCCGAGACGTCGACGACGACCGCGTCGGTGACCAGGCGCTCGAGTGGGATCTCGTCGAGTGTGTCGCCGCCCGCGATCTGGTGCGCGGGCGCGTCCACGTGTGTGCCGATGTGATTCAGGAGCTTGTACGTCGACATCGCATAGCCGTCGGTCTCGACGCTGGCGATGTCCGTGAAGGAGGGATCGGGGATCCCGGGGTAGAGCGGCATGCCGTTCGCGAGGTGGTGCGAGAGATCGACGATCCGCACGGCGGCAATCCTCCCGCGCGGAGGCGGTCTGTTGCAAGCGCTACTTTTGTCTACGGAGCCAGCACTGGCGTCGGCGCGGGCTCCCGACGAGGCGCCGGTCTCGGCTTCGCGCTCGAGGCGCTCTACCGCTCGGCGGAGGCCGGCGCGGCAGTCGCCGTCGTCGGCTGAGCCGATCCGCGATGATCTGAGCGTCGTGCAAACGCACTACCAGAAACCTCTTCGCCTCTGAGCGGCCGGCTAAAAGCCGGCTTGGCCTGTCTCGTCCTCGGGCTGGTCGCCCTGCTCGGGTGGAAGGTCGCTCATCCCTCGCATGGGCCGAACACGGTTGCCGCCGCCCGGAGCCAAGAGGGCACGGCCGCGCGGGCTGGGCGGCCCGATCCGAGCCAGTTCCTCGCCTGGGATGCCTCGCGCCGCACGGTGAATTTGACGCTCCTCGCCGGCTTCGGCGGCGCGAACAACGGTTTCAACTTCGACGGCTACGGACGCGGCGAGCTGCTCATCACCGTGCCGCGAGACTGGCGCGTGACGGCGCGTTGCGAGAACCGCGGAGCCATGCGCCACTCGTGCGCCGTCGTTTCCAACTCGCTTGCGACGACCCCCGCCTTTCCCGGCGCCTCCAGCCCGGATCCGGTCGTCGGGCTCTCGCCGGGCGCCAAGGCGACGCTCTCCTTCGTGCCGACCCGCACCGGCTCTTACAGGATCGCCTGCCTCGTCCCCGGCCACGAGCAGGCCCGGATGTTCGCCGTGCTCGTCATCGCCGCCGGCGGCCGGCCTGAGATCTCGGCACGGCCGGGGCCCTAGACGACTACATCCAGCGCAGCTGCTGCAAACAGCAGCGCGAGGTACAGCAGCGAATAGTGGAAGACGAACGCCGCAGCCCGTCTGTCGTAGTTGTGGCGGAGGCGCACCGCGAGCGCGACGAACCCGGCCCCGAGTCCAAGCGCCGAGACGAGGTAGAGCACGCCGAGCGATCCGGCTGCGAAAGGCACGACGGTGAAGGCGACGAGCGCGAGCGTGTAACCAACGATCTGGTTGACGGTCTCCCGCTCTCCCCTGACGACGGGGAGCATCGGAACCTGTGCAGCCGCGTACTGCTCCCGCAGGAGCAGCGCGAGGGCCCAGAAGTGCGGCGGCGTCCAGAGGAACACGATCAGGAAAAGCCAGAGCGCGGGCAGGGCGAGGCTTCCCGTCGCGGCGGCGTAGCCGACGAGGGGCGGCACCGCGCCGGCGGCGCCGCCGAGCACGATGTTCGCGGGCCCCCGCCGCTTCAGGTAGCCCGTGTAGACCACGACGTAGAAGAGATTGCCGGCGAGCGCGAGCGCCGCTGTCGCGAGGTTGATCGTCGATGCGAGCACCGCGAACGAGCACGCGGAGAGCGCGATCCCGAACTCGAGCGCGCGCGGCGCGGTCAGCCGGCCGGAGGCGACCGGTCGCCTCGCGGTGCGCGGCCCCATGAGCCGGTCGATGTCTCGATCGAGCACGTGATTGAGCGCGCTTGCACCGCCGCAGGCGAGGGCGAGACCGAGCAGCATAAGGCCGAGCCGCCCCGGATCCGGCGCTCCGCGCGCCCCGACGATCATCCCGCACGCTCCAGTGACGAGCAGGAGCGACATGATCCTCGGCTTCGTCAGAGTGAGGTAGTCGCGAGCGCTCCCGCGCGGGACCTTCCGGCCGCGGAACGTCGAGGCCGCGAGCACGGCGGTCGCGGCAAGGGCGAGCGAGGCGAGCGGGAGGTGGAGCGGGCGCGCCGGCGCGGCGGCCGCCGCAAGGAAGAGTGCGAGCGAGGCGACAGCAGGCGGCAGCAGGCGCCGGTGTGCCCAGGCAGCAGCGACGACGAGCGCGATGAGCGGAGGCAGCGCGATCGTTGCGATCGCGCGATGTGCCGAGCTTCCGCTCGCGCCGCTCACGACCGCCGCGGTGCACGCGCCCGCGGCGCCGAGGGCCGTCAGCCGGAGTGAGGCTCCGGGCGCGTCGCCTCTCACAAGCGCTCCCGCGCGAGTGCGCGCAGGTCTCCCTCCACGAACGGCGGCTGGAACGGGAACAGGTAGCCCGTCCGCTCGTTCCCGTGCCGGTCGAGGAGGTAGACGGCAAGGCTGTGGTTGATGTCGTGGGTCGTTGGGATCACCGTGATTCCGTACGCCCTCCAGACCTGTGCGAGTCGGGTTCGATCGGCCATCAGCCAGTGCCAGCCCGACGGGATGCCCCACCGGCTGACGGCGGCCCGCGCGCTGCGCGGCGTGTCGTTCGGATTGACGCTGACGACGAGGAGCACGGGCCGGTCGGCCCGCGGCAGGCGCTCGACGATCATTGCCAGCTCGCGCCCGACGAGTGGGCAGCGCGTCGTGCAATGAGAGTCGAGGAACGTCAGGACGACCGTTCGCCCTCGAAACGACGTCGGCTTCAGCAGTCGCCCGGTCTGGTCGCGAAGCGCGAACGCGGGTGCCGGCCGCCGGCCTGGGGCCCAGACGGCCTGGCCGTGCAGCTCAGGGAGCTTCAGCGCCGCGGACGTCTGAGCCGGCCGAGCGAGCCCATGCAGTATGAGACCCCCGGCGATTCCGGCGGCGGCGCAGGCCGACAGTAGGAGGGCCGCCGCCCTCCTTGTCACTCGGTTCCGCCTCCGTGCCGACGAAGGACGACGAGCCAGTAGACGCCGATCACGACCAGGAGACCGATCGGCAGCAGCATCGTCAGGAGCGATCCGGCGAGGAAGTGGGATGCGATCAGAGTCATGGACGTCTCCTCATCGGGGGTCAGTGGTGGCCTGCGGCGCCGAGCGGCCCACCGTTGCGGCGCATTGTCAGCGCTCGGTCGGGCTCGGGATCGAGCCAGCGGTAGAACGAGAGAAAGATCGCGATCGTGAACGCGATCGAGCCGGGGACCCACATCATTCCGGCCGCGAGTTGCTGGTCGCCGAGTGCCGAGAGCCCGCCAGGTCGGCTCGGGAGTGCGGCATAGGCGCTGTAGAGCGGCGAGGGCGCGAACGCGAGCACGATCGCGAGCACCCAGCTGACGAGTAGCGCTCCGGTGACGTAGACCGTGCGACGCAGCTGGTCGAGGCGGGCGTGCAGCGGCTTGGACTCGATCGCCTGGGCCCAGAAGAGCAGTGCGGTCGCCACGAAGAGGGCGTGCTCGAGGTCGTGTACAGGCTGGCTCCGCAGCGTCGCGTCATAGAGAGCCGGCACGTGCCAGGCGAGGAGCACGCCGTTGAAGAGGGCGAAGGCCGGGACCGGGCGGGCGAGCAGACGGCCCGCACCGCGCAGTGGGGCTGCCCAACGCCTGCGCGCGACGGACTTGGCGACGCTCCGTCGAAAGCCGAGCGGGAGTGGTTGCCAGATCCGCAGCGACGGCTCGCCGAGGAGGAGAAGCGGTGGCGCAACCGTGAGGAGCAGGACGTGCTGGGCCATGTGCGCCGCGAAGAGCTTGTCGGCGAGCGAGTCGAGCGGCGAGTCGAGCGCGACGAGGATCGTCAGCAGCCCCAAGTAGAACGCTGTCTCGCGCGAGCGCCGCTCCAACCTGCTCCGGCGCCGTCCAGCGACCTGCCGCCGCCCGCCGAGCCAGTAGAGAAGCCCGACCGCGAGCACCACGAAGAGGGGCGGCTCAACGGGCCAGGCCGCCGCGCTCGTCAGACTTGGCACAGCCGTTCCGCCCTAGAGGATGTAGAGGATGAACCAGGTCAACACGCCGATTCCCGCGAGGAAGGCCCAATAGAAAGAGAGCGCCTCGAGACTGGGACGGACGAGCGAGAGCGGGTCGTGGATGTCGTGGCCCGTCCGGTGCGAGTCGCCCGACGCATGCCCTGCCGGCGGGGCGCCGCTCTCGATCTTGCGGTAGCGGGTCGCCGTCGCGAGCAGGGTCTCGATCCAGTAGATCACGGCGAGGAGGAACACGGCGTAAAGCCCGGTCCAGCCGAGATAGACACTGGCGTAGCCGCCGTCAGCGGGCCCGAAGCCCTGGGTCGCCCACTCCGCGATCTGGAGCGCGACCGCGACCCCTGCCAGACCGAGCGCGAGCCATCCCTTCAGCCGCCATTGCCGGCGGCGGCCGGCCCGGTGGTCCATGAGGCCCAGGCGGATTAGCACCGCGCTCGCGACGACCGCCACGATCGCGAGCGTCCCGAGCGTGAGCGACGGGTTGACGTGGCGGGGCCTCCACAGCCCCGCGTTATTGAGCGCGCGAAGGTAGAAGTACGCGAAGACGAAGGCGAGGAAGAAGAACGCCGTTGCGCTCGCCAGCAGATGGCCCGCAGTGTTCAGGTTGCGCCCGAGCTGCTCGGGCGGCTCGCTCTCGACGACGGCGTAGTCGGTCGAGTGTTCGGCGAAGCTGCTCACGAGCCACCCCCTGCCGGAGCGCCTACGGGCACGACGGCCGGGACGCGGCCGTCGTCGTCGCCGTAACCGTACGGATCGTCCGTGAAGACCGGAATCTTGTCGAAGTTATGCACGGGCACGGGCGAGGGGAGCTGCCATTCGAGCGAGCGGGAGCCCCATGGGTTCCTCGGCGCCGGCACCCGCGCGAAGACGAGCGACCAGACGAAGTTCGCGAGGAAGACCAGCATCGACGCGCCGAGGACGAACGCCGAGACAGAGACCCAGTCGTTCAGGAATTGCAGGTGCGACGGATAGGTGACGACACGCCGCGGCTGGCCCATAAAGCCGATTGCGAAGAGTGGCGCGAAGGTGGAGTTGAACGCGATGAACATCGTCCAGAAATGGATCTTGCCGAGCCGATCGTTGAGCTGGAACCCGGTCATCTTCGGGATCCAGTAGTAGATCGCCGCGAAGAACGTGAACACGAGCCCGCCCATGATCGTGTAGTGGAAGTGCGCCATCGAGAAGAAGCTGCCGTGCGTCGTCACGTCGCTGGGCACGTCGGACAGAAAGACGCCCGAGAGCCCGCCGATCAGAAAGTTGAAGAACCACGCGAGGCAGAACAACATCGGCACCGTGTACCGGATCCGCCCGCGCCAGAGCGTCATCATCCCGCAGAGGAACGTGAACCCGGTCGGGATCGAGATCAGCTCCGTCGAGAGCATGTAGAACGGGCGCAGGTCGCCGTTGATGCCGCTGACGAAGAGGTGGTGTTGCCAGACGAGCCACGAGAGCAGCGTCACCCCGAGCATCCCGGCCACGGCGAGCCGGTAGCCCCATAGCGGCTTGCGCGCGAACACGGGCAGGAGCTCGAGCACGACCGCAAAGCCCGGCAAGGCGAGGATGTACACCTCGGGGTGCCCGAAGACCCAGAAGAGGTTCTGGTACAGGTACGTGCTGCCGCCGGCGCTCGGGATGAAGAAGCTGGTCTGCGCCGTACGGTCGAGGGTGGCCATCAGCAGCGCCGCGATGAGCACCGGCGACGCGAGGAGCATCAGGCTCGCCGTTGAGATCACGCCCCAGCAGAAGATGGGCAGCCGCGACCAGGTCAATCCCGGCGCGCGCATGGTCACGATCGTCGCGATCATGTTCAGGCCGAGCAGCAGCATCGAGATCCCGACGAGCCCGAAGAAGACGATGTACGAGTCCATGCCGCTGTTTGCCTGGTCGTTCAGCGGCTCGTAGCCCGTCCACCCCGTCGGGAAGCCGCCGAAGAAGATCGTCGTCGCCAACAACGTGCCGGCAGCCATCAGCAACCAGAAGGTGAGCGCCTCGATCCGCGGGAAGGCCATCCGCCGGGCGCCGATCATCAAGGGTACGACGTAGTTCGCGAACGGCCCCAGAATCGCGCTCGACATGATCCCCATCATCATCGTGCCGTGCAGCCCGACGAGGGTGAGGTAGTTGCCTGCGGGGAAAGCCTGGCCGCCGGGTCGAAGCAACTCGAAGCGGATCAGCATTGCGTTCAGCCCGCCGATGAAGAAGAAGACGCCGATCCCGATCAGGTACTGGATGCCGACGACCTTGTGATCGGTGCAGAGCCCGAAGTACCGGGCGACCCCGGCCGTCTCCTTCTCGCGCAGCGACGGCGGGTAGCCGCGGACCCGGGCCCATGGATAGGAGAGGAAGCCGAGGCCTGCGAGGAAGCCGACGACGCTGAGGAAGTAGCCGAGGAAGACCGCGATGTCGTTCTGGTTGGTATCCGCGAAGTAGCCGATGCTCGTCGCGTGGATGTGGTGCCCGATCCACCAGCCGACGTAGTAGCCGACAACGCCGAGAACGAGCCCGGTGAGCAGGTTGTAGCCGACGACGCGCCGCCGGGGCGGCGTCGGGACTGCGGCGTTCGCGCTCACTTCGCTCCTCTCTCGGGGCGGTCGATCATCCGGCGCGCCGCTGTGGGTCGGGGTAATAAGAGCGCGCGTACCGTGGCAAGTACTGGGACACCGGCTGGAACTGCGCCTGCTGTTGCTTGATCCAGGCGGCGAAGTCGCTCTGGCTTACCACCTTCCCGGTGTCGAACATGTAGCCGTGCCAGAGCCCGCAAAGCTCGGCGCAGTGGATGTGGAAGGTCGTCGGGCTCTTGAGCTTGACGTACGCGACGTTGTCGACGCCGGGGTTCGCGTCGGCCTTGACTCCGAGCTCATACGCCCAGAACGAATGGATCGCGTCGAGCGAAGTTACGTGCAGTTCGATCTGCCTGTCGGCTGGGAGCACGAGGTGCGGAGTCTCGAGGCCGCCGTACGTGGGGTAGCGATACGTGAACTCCCACTGCTGTCCGATCACCTGCACCGGCAGCTTCGACCCGGATGGCACCGCGACCGGATCGGGTCCCTGGCCGCCACCCGCTCCGTTCTGCAGCAACTCGTAGGTGCCGAACACCGCGAGCGTGAGGACGGCTGCACTCGTGATGACGATCCACGTGATCTGGATCCTCGCATCGCCCCGGATCGGCGGGCCGTCGCGTAGTTCGCCGTCGCGTGCGCGGAAGACGATCAGCGTGTAGAGGAAGAAGGCGATCATCAGCAGGGCGACCGGTGTCGAGACGGCCACGATCCATTGGTTGTCGAACACCTGCTCCGAGGCCTGGTGAGTCTTGTTCCCGGGCGGGATGACCTTCCCGGCGAGCCAGACGACGATCGGCGTCAGGATTACGCTGAGGAGGATCCAGGCGCCGATCAAACGCCGGCCGTGGCTCGGGTCGCGGGCAGCTCTCGTGCTCGGTGCGGCAGCGGCCATCAGTTAGACGACGTTGACGAAGCCGTCCATGTACCCGAGCGATTGCATCGGGCCGCCGAAGCCGTAGAGCCAGCCGGCCGCGCAGGGCACGAAGCACTGCCAACGGTAGTGGCCTGGCTTCCCCGTCCGGAAGGTGAACGTGATCGTCCGGTGATCGCTCGAAAGCTGACACGGCGCCACGTCGCATGGGTTCTTCGCGTCATCCGCCACCGGCGCGATCGGCACGAGGATGCCCAGCTCGGGCACGGCGAACGTGTGGGACGGCTGGTCCGGCGGCATGGCGGTGAGCACCTTGCCGTCGACGCGCTCAGAGCCGACGAGCCCTTGCGGCGCCCCGAGGAATGGATTCCGCAGCCCGCTGGCGCCATCGAAGTTGTAGAGCGTGACGTGCACCAGGGCGTGCGCCGGCAGCTTCCAGACGGTCGTGCGGCGCCATTGGTTGGAGTTGTCGCGGATGAGGTACGAGACCCAGGAAGGGTTCGGGCTCAGTTTCGGGCCGATCGCCGCGACCGTCTGGATCGTGAGATTGACCGAGCGCGAGGATTGGGAAGCCGGCGTGAAGCTGGCCGGTCCGCTCGTCGCCCAGCCACCGATGTAGAAACCGATTGCGGTCGCGACGACGAGCACACCGCCTGCGACGCAGATCGCCTTCCAGCCACGAGAGCCCACAGGCGCTGTCTATGCGGTTCGGCTCAACGGTGCCAGTGAGATGACGAAAGTGTCACCCCACCGTCATTTGCAGGTCATCTGCGGCGACTCCGTAGTATTGTCGCGTTCGGGCTCATGCGGATCCTCGTCACAGAAGACGAGCCTCGGATCCTGACGTTCCTAGTGCGCGGGTTCGAGGCCGAGGGTTATGCCGTCGATGCAGCCGTCGACGGTGACCAGGCGCTGGAGCGCTTACGGACCCGTTCGTACGACCTCGCGGTGCTCGATCTCCTGCTGCCTCAGCGCGACGGGCTGTCCGTGCTCCGCGAGCTGAAGCGAGAGCAGCCCGATCTGCCGGTCGTGATTCTGTCCGCTCGCTCCGACCTCCCGACGAAGCTTCGCGGGTTCGAGCTCGGGGCGGACGACTATGTTTCGAAGCCGTTCTCGCTCGACGAGCTGCTCGCTCGCGCGCGTGTCCAGCTCCGCCGCGCGGCCACGAGCGATCCGGAGGGCGTCCTCCATGCGGGTGGGCTCACGCTCGATCTCGCGCGCCGTGAGGCGAGCGTCGAGGGCGTCGCCTTCCGCCTCACCGACAGGGAGTTCCGCGTTCTCCACCGGCTCGCGTGCGAGCCCGGTGTGGTCGTCAGCCGTGAGCGACTCCTGGCGGAGGTCTGGGGGTACCACTTCGACCCGGCATCGAACGTCGTCGAGGTCTGCATCCGGCGCCTACGCAAGAAGCTCGGGGACGGCGCCCCGATCGAGACGGTCCGTCACGCGGGGTACCGACTTGCGGCCTAGGTTCGTCGACGTCGGCTGGGTCGTGTTCGCGGCGGTGAACCTCGGCGCCATGGTCGCCTGGCCGAGCTGGGAGACGATCCCCTTCCACTTCATCTGGGTCAGCCTCACGATCGTCTACGGGTTTCGCGTCTGGAGGGGGCTGCCCACGGTGACTGCACTGACCTTCGTGTGGGCGACGACCGGGACGCTGATCCTGATCGACGTCGAGGGCGGCAAGCAGCTGGGTGGTGAGCTGACGGAAGTGCCGCTCATGTCCGCGATGTTCCTCGCCATGGTTTGGCACGCGCGGCGCCGGCAGGACGCGCTGCGGGTGGCCGAGCGGCTCGCCGAGGATCGCGCCGCGCTGCTGTCGCAGCAGGAGCGGTTCCTCCACGACGCGTCGCACGAGCTGCGGACGCCGGTGACGATCGCGCGGGGTCANNCGGATCGAGCGGATCGTCGAGCGCCAGCTGCTGCTCGCGAATGTGGGCCGAGACGGTCTGGTCGGGCTGCGCGAGGTCGAGCTGGAAGCATTTCTCGAGGACGTCTTCGTCCGGTGGTCGGACGTCGCCCCGCGCGTATGGCGGCTGGGGCCCGTGGCGGCGGGCACGCTCCTCGCCGACGAGGAGAGCCTCCGCATTGCGCTGGACGCGCTGCTCGAGAACGCGGTCAAGTACACGGAGCCCGCCGACGCGATCGACGTCGCGGCCAGGAGCGTCGGAGGCGGGGTGGAGATCTCCGTGGTCGACGAGGGAGTGGGGATCCCGGCTGAGGCGATCGGGCGGATCTTCGAGCGCTTCGCGCGAGCCGACGCCGCCCGGACGCGCAACGGCGGCGGGGCCGGGCTCGGGCTCGCGATCGTCGACGCGGTCGCGAAGGCGCACGGCGGAGAGTGCTCGGTCGAGTCGTCCGAGCGAGGCGCGTGGTTCGTCCTCCGGCTCCCGCGCTTCTCGCCGGTCGCGGCGCTCCGTACCGATCCGCGCTTGCTAGCGGTCGGGGAACCAGTTGGGGCGGCGCTTCTCGAGGAACGCGTGTAGCCCTTCCTGGCCCTCGTCGCTCGTGCGGCGTTCTGCGATCGAACGGGCGGTCTCGGGCCCGTCGGGCCGTTCGAGGACGAGGCGCTTCGCCGCCCGTGCGGCCTTCGGGCCGGCCGACAGGACTTCCGCGAGGATCCGCTCGAGCGCGGCGTCGAGATCCCGCGCAGCCTCGTGGACGAGCCCGATCCGCAGCGCGGTATGCGCGTCGAACGGCTCGCCGGTGACGAAGTAGCGGCGCGCTGCGCTGGGCCCGATCTTCGCGAGGGCGAAGGGCGAGATCACCGCCGGGACGATTCCGAGCTTCACCTCCGAGAAGCCGAAGATCGCGTCGTCGGCGGCGACCGCGATGTCCGAGCACGCGACGAGGCCGCACCCCCCGCCCAGCGCGTGGCCCTGCACGCGGGAGATCACCGGGGCCGGGCAGCGGTCGATCGCCTCGAGCATCCCGCGCAGAGCGTTCGCGTCGGCGAGGTTCTCCTCGTAGGAGAGGTCGGCCGAGGAACGCATCCAGTCGACGTCTGCGCCCGCGGAAAAGCTCGCGCCCTCGCCCGCAAGCACGACTGCACGCGACCGGCCCACGTCGACGAACGCCTCGGCGAGCTCCTGGATCAACTCGGCGTCGAACGCGTTCCGCCGCTCGGGGCGCGCCAGGGTGATCCTGAGGATCTCGCCCTCCCGCTCCACACGCAGCGCGCTCACCGGCGGAGCTTAGACTCGTCCCATGGCCGACACGTTTCGAATTGGCGGCGAGCTCGAGGTCAAACGGCTCGGGTTCGGGGCGATGCGGATCACGAAGGATCGAGCGGAGGGAGTGCGTGTGCTGCGGCGCGCCGTCGAGCTCGGCGCGAACCTGATCGACACGGCGGACATCTACGGACCCGAGACGAGCGAGGAGATCGTCGCAGAGGCGCTCCATCCCTACGAGGGCCTCGTGGTCGCGACCAAGGGCGGGATCACCTACGGGCCGGATGCGACCCGCCCGCGGGACGGACGCCCCGAGTACCTGCGCTGGGCCTGCGAGCAGAGTCTGCGCCGCCTCCGCCTCGACCGGATCGACCTCTACCAGTTCCACCGCCACGATCCCGGCGTTCCGATCGAGGAGTCCGTCGGCGCGCTCGAAGCGCTGCGGCAGGAGGGAAAGATCCGGCTCATCGGCGTTTCGAACTTCTCGGTGGAGCAGCTCCGCGCGGCGCGCTCGGTCACGTCCATCGCGACCGTGCAGAACGAATACAGCCGCGGCTACACAGTGTCGGACGACGTCCTCGACGCCTGCGAGGCGGAAGGGATCGGCTTCATGCCGTGGAGCCCGCTCGGCGACTTCCGCGACGATCCGGGGCGCGAGCTCCGGTGGCTGCTCCAGCGCTCGCCGGTGATGCTGCCGATCCCGGGCACGTCGTCGGTGGAGCACTTGCAGACGAACATGCAGGCAGCCGCTTGAGCCTGCACGGGGTGCTCGCGGCGGCACTCACCCCGCTCACGAACGAGGGCGAATCGCTCGACGAGGACGCGTTCGATCCGTACGTGGACTTCCTCGCCCACGCCGGGTTGGACGGGATCCTCGCGCTCGGCACGACCGGCGAGGGCTTCCTCCTGCATCCGGACCAGCGACGTCGCGCGGCGCAGCTGTTTGTCGAGGCGGCGCGCGAGCGCGAGTCGCTAGCCGTGGCCGTGCACGTCGGCGCGCAGTCCACCTGGGACACGGTCGAGCTCGCCGCGCACGCCGCCGACATCGGCGCCGACGCGGTCGCGGTGATCGCGCCGCCGTACTTCGTGCTCGACGACCGCGCGATCCTCCGGCACCTCGCGGCGGCTGCCCGCGCGTGCGAGCCGACGCCGTTCTACGTCTACGAGTTCGAGCCGCGCAGCGGGTACGCGATTCCGCCCGAGGTCGTCCAGCGGTTGCGTGACGAGGTGCCGAACCTTGTGGGACTGAAGGTGTCGGACAAGCCGTGGAGCGCGGTCGCGCCGTATCTGGTCGAAGGACTCGACGTGTTCGTCGGGGCGGAGGAGCTCCTCCTCGAAGGGCTCGCCGTCGGGGCCGCGGGCGCCGTGTCGGGCCTGGCCTCGGCCTTCCCGGACGCGGTGGTGGATCTGGTGCGGGGGCGAAGCCGGGAAGCGCACGACCGTGTCGTCGCGCTGCGGCGCGGGCTCGAGCGGTTCCCGTTCCACGCCGCGGCTAAGCGATCGCTCGCTCGGCGCGGCCTGCCGGTGCGAGGCGACGTGCGCGCGCCGCTGCGAGGTCTTACCGAGGGGGAGCGGAAGGAGCTCGACGAATGGCTCGAGTCGTCGTAGCCGGCGCGGGCGCGATCGGCGCCAGCGTCGCGTACCACCTCGCGCTGCTCGGCGCCGACGACGTCGTCCTCGCCGACGCAGGCGACGTCGCAGGCGGCGCGACCGCGAAGGCGATGGGCGGCGTGCGCCAGCAGTTCTCGACCGCGGCCGAGGTGCGGCTCGCACAGGCGTCGATCCGCTTCTTCGAGGAGCTGGGCGCCGCGTTCTTCCAGCAGGTCGGCTACGTGTTCATCGCCACGACCGAGGTGGGCCTCGCCGAGCTCGAAGAGCGCCACGCAGTCCAGTCCGAGCTCGGCGTGCCCGTCGAGCGAGTCGACTCGGCACGCGTGGCGGCGCTTGTCCCCGGGCTCGAGACCGCGGACGTGCTGGGCGGCGTCTACTGCGGGGAGGACGGAACTGCGATCCCGGGTGACGTCACGCGCGAGCTCGTGGTGCGGGCGGGTGCGCTCGGGGTGGACGTGCGAGAGCAGACGGATGCGCTCGCGCTCGACCGAGACGTGCTCGTGGTCGCGTGCGGCCCGTCGTCGGCCCAGGTCGCCGCGCGGATCGGCGTCGAGTTGCCGATCCGTCCGCTCTGCCGTCAGCTCGTGCACACGACGCCCGTCGCAGGCCTCGCCGAACGGCTGCCGATGACCGTCGAGAGCGAGACCGGCTTCCACTTCCGCCGCCGGGACGACGCGCTCGTGCTCGCGATGTCCGAGGCCACGCCACGCTGGGGCTTCGCCGAGCTCGTGGACGACGAGCTCGCGGCCGACTGGCTCGCACGCTTGCACCTGCGCTTCCCCGCCGCGGCCGGCGCCCAGATCGAGACGGCCTGGGCGGGCCTCTACGACATGACCCCTGACGCGCACCCGATCGTCGGGTTCGTCGGCGGGGGCGTCTACTCAGCGTGCGGCTTCTCGGGCCACGGCTTCATGCAATCCCCGGCGGTGGGACGGGCGGCGGCGGAGGAGATCCTCGGCCTGACGCCGTCGCTCGACCTCTCGCCGTACCGCCTCGAGCGCTTCGAAGCCGGCGCGGTCTTTCCGGAGCGCGTGGTTCTCTAGCCCTGGGAGGACTCGCGCGCGTCGAGCCGCTCCTGGAAGCGCTGGCGCAACGTCTCGCCCGAGGAGAGCACGGCGGCGAAGCGCGGCCGGCGCGGTTCTGCCTTCATGACCTTCACGTCCTCGGTGCGCTCGCCGTAGGCGCGTCCATAGCACTCGGCCTCGCCGAGCGGGCGGAGGCGGCGGTCTCGCGTGCTGCGTCTCAGCAAGCGCACTCGGCGCATTCTTACATGCGAAAGATGCCGAAGGTGGTGTCCGGAATGGGCGCGTTCAGCGCGGCGGAGATGCCGAGCGCGAGCACCCGGCGGGTGTCGAGCGGGTCGATGATCCCGTCGTCCCAGAGCCGCGCGGTCGAGTGGTAGGGATTGCCTTCGGCCTCGTACTTGGCCCGGATCTCGTCCGGGTCTGCGTCGCCGACCATGGTCAGGACGGTCGCGGCCTGGTCGCCGCCCATCACCGAGATCCGCGCGTTCGGCCACATCCAGAGAAAGCGCGGATCGTACGCGCGCCCGCTCATGCTGTAATTACCGGCGCCGAACGAGCCGCCGATGATG
>DHWI01000219.1 GCA_002413095.1 Thermoleophilia bacterium UBA5186 | reverse complement strand
GTCGACACGAACTGCGATCCGGACGAAGCCGACTACATCATCCCCGGGAACGACGACGCGATCCGCTCGTGCTCGCTGATCATCCGGGCAATCGCCGACGGGATCGCGGCCGGTCAGACCAAGGCGACGCCGGCCGACTTCCAGCAGCCCACGAACGGGAACGGCGCTACGGCGGAGGCGACTCCGGCCGCGGAGGGGACCGAGACCCCGGCCCCGGAGGAGATCGAGACGACGCCGGAAGGCGACTACGAGCAGGTCTCGCCGGGCGAGCAGTCCGCGGCCGAGACGGGCGCCGAGGGGACGAGCGAGGCTCCCGCGGAGGCAACGACCGAAGAGGCGAACGCCTGATGGCGGAGATCTCCGCCGCGCTCGTCAAGGAGCTCCGGGACCTCACCGGGGCGCCGATGATGGAATGCAAGCGGGCGCTGCAGGAGGCGAACGGCGACATCGACGCTGCGAAGGTCCTGCTGCGCGAGAAGGGCATGGCCGGCGCCGCCAAGCGCGCGGGGCGCGAGACGACCGAGGGGAAGGTCGGCTACCGAATCGCCGAGGACGGCAAGCGCGGGACGATCGTCGCCGTCGGCTGCGAGACCGAGCCGGTCTCGAACAACGACGAGTTCCTCGCCTTCGCCAAGAAAGTGCTCGAGATGGTCGAGGCGGAGGGAGTAGGCGCCGAGCAGAGCCTCGAGGAGGAACGGGTGGCGCTCGTCGCCAAGCTCGGCGAGAACATCGTCGTCGCCGGCGCGGCCCGTTTCACAGCCGTCGACAGCGGGATCGTCGAAGGCTACGTGCATCCGCCGCGGAACAAGATCGGCGCGCTTGTCCAGCTGCGCGGCGGCTCGCAGGAGCTCCGGCGCAAGCTCGCGATGCACGCGGCAGCCACGCCGTCCCAGTGGATCGGGCGCGAGGACGTGCCCGAGGAGATCGTCCAGAGCGAGCGCGAGCTCTACCTCAACTCCGACGAGGTGCAGTCGAAGCCCGAGCAGGCGCGGGAGAAGATCGTCGAGGGCATGCTCGGCAAGCATTTCTTCGCGGCGGAGGTCTTGCTCGACCAGCCGTGGATCCACGAGACCGGCAAGTCGGTCGGCCAGGCCCTCTCCGAGGAGGGCGCGGAGGTGCTCGAGCTCGAGCGGTTCGCGCTCGCGGGCTGACCGTGACCATCGGCACCGAGTCCGAGGCGCGAGGCTCCGGCGGGGTTCGGCCGGTTTTCCGCCGCATTCTGCTGAAGATCTCCGGCGAAGCCCTGATGGGTCCCCGCGACCACGGCATCGACCGGGAGACGATCGACGCGATCGCGCAGGAGATCGCCGAGGTGCAGTCGAGCGGCGTCGAGATCGCACTCGTCGTCGGAGCCGGGAACATCTTCCGCGGCATCTCTGCCGCAGCCGAGGGGATGGACCGCGCCACCGCGGACTACAACGGGATGCTCGCGACGGTGATGAACTCGGTCGTCCTCCAGGACGCGCTCGAGAGCCAGGGGCTCGACACGCGGATCCTCTCGGCGCTCGAGGTCAAGGAGGTCGCGGAGCCGTACATACGCCGGCGCGCGATCAGGCATCTCGAAAAGGGACGAGTCGTGATCTTCGCGGCGGGCACGGGGAATCCGTTCTTCACCACCGACACGGCTGCGGCGCTGCGCGCGCTCGAGATTGGCGCCGACGCGATCCTGATGGCCAAGCACGCGGTCGAGGGGGTCTATGACCACGACCCACGCAGCGACCCGGACGCGGAGCTCCTGCCCGAGCTGACGCACCTCGAGGCGATCGAGCGCGGCCTGAAGGTGATGGACACGACGGCGCTGTCTCTCTGCATGGACAATCACCTGCCGATTCACGTGTTCGAGCTTCGGAACGGAAACATCGGGCGGGTGATCTCCGGCGAGCGCGTCGGGACGATCATCTCCACACCGAGCGACGAGGGAGGGAGCGATGGCCGCTGATGACCTGATCAAGGACGCGCAGACCCGGATGGCCAAGTCCGTCGAGCACGCGCGCGCCGAGTTCAACACCGTCCGGACCGGACGCGCCTCGGCGGCGCTCCTCGATCGCATCCAGATCGACTACTACGGCACGCAGACACCCCTGAAGCAGCTGGCGACGATCAACGCCCCCGAGGCACGCCTGCTCAGCGTCCAGCCCTTCGATCCAGGCTCGATCAAGGCGATCGAGAAGGCGATTCAGGAGTCGGAGCTAGGCCTGATGCCGTCGAACGACGGCAAGATCATCCGCCTCCCGATCCCGCAGCTCACCGAGGAGCGGCGCAAGGAGCTCGTGAAGGTCGTGCGGAACCTCGCGGAGGGCCATCGCGTGGCCGTGCGCGAGATCCGGCGCGACGCGATGCGGCACCTCAAGGAGCTGGTCGTGAACGGCGACGTCGGCGACGACGACGAGCGGCGCGCCGAGGACCGCGTCCAGAAGNNCTGCACGAGCCGGAGCTGCCGGCGGTCGCGCAGTCGGTCGCGATCATCATGGACGGCAACGGGCGCTGGGCCGAGAGCCGCCGCCTGCCGACCGCGGCCGGGCACCGGGCAGGTACGCGCGCGCTTCGCCGAACCGTCGAGGCTTCGATCGAGCTGGGCGTGCAGTCGTTGGCCGTCTACGCGTTCTCGACCGAGAACTGGAACCGGTCGCAGGACGAGGTCGAGGCGCTGATGGAGATCTTCGGCGAGACGATCGAGCGCGAGCTGCCCGATCTGGCGCGACAGGGCGTCCATGTCCGTTTCATCGGGCGCCGGGATCGCGCGCCCGCGGAGCTGCTCGCGAGGATGGAGGCGCTCGAGGAGGAGACCGTGTCGAACACGCGCCTGCAGCTCTGGATCGCGTTCGACTACGGCGGACGGGCCGAGTTGATCGAGGCTACACGCAGGATCGTGGAGTCGGGCGTCGCCGCCGCGGACGTGGACGAGGCGCTCGTCGCCGCGAACCTGTCCGAGCCGGCGATGCCGGATCCCGACCTGCTGATCCGGACCTCAGGCGAGCTGCGCATCTCGAACTTCCTGCTCTGGCAGCTGGCCTACGCGGAGCTCGTCTTCGTCGACACGCTCTGGCCCGACTTCGGCGAACGGGAGCTCCGGAGCGCCCTCGAGGAGTATGCGAGCCGTCGTCGCCGGTTCGGCGGGCGATGACACCCTTTCTGTCGCGCATCGCCGTCACGATCGTGGGCTTGCCCATCGTGCTCGGGGCCGTCTGGTTCGGAGGCTGGTGGCTCGTGTCGCTGCTGGCGGTGGCCGCCCTGGTCGCGCTGCACGAGTACTACGCGATGGTGCGTCCCTTGCGCCCGCTCGTCCTCGCGGGTTACGGAGGCGCTGTCCTGGCGCTCGTGGGCGCGCGGCTGGGCGGGATCGAGTGGATGCTCGCCGGCTTCCTTGCCACGCTGCTCTTTGCGTTCGTCCTCTATGGCGTGGCAACGACGCGGCAGCCCGCCACGGTGGCCATCTCGTCGACAGTCCTGGGCCCCGCGTGGATCGGGCTCGGCCTCGGGTACCTGCTCCTGCTCAGGGAGATGGGGACGCCCAGGGTGGGCCAACTCGCGGCGTTCGCGGTCCTCCTCGCGATCTTCGCCGACGACACGGTTGCGTATTTCTTCGGTCGCTTCGTCGGCCGCCACCGCCTCGCGCCGACGCTGTCCCCGGGGAAGACCTGGGAGGGCTTCGTCGCTGGAACCGCGGCCGCGATCTTCGTGGCCGAGGTGACGCTCTACAAGAACAGCCAGCACTTCCTGCCGGGCTGGCGTCCTGTTGTGCTCGGCGCGGTGGTCGCGCTCGCCGGCGCGGCCGGTGACCTGTTCGAGTCGGCCCTGAAGCGCGACATGGGCGTGAAGGACTCGGGCCGCCTGCTCGCCGGCCACGGAGGCGTCCTCGACCGGCTCGATGCTCCTCTCTTCGCGGCGGTGGCCGGCTTCTACGCGATCCTGGCGCTCCAATGAGCGTCGTAGAGCTGAACGGCGCCGAGATCGCGTATGAGGTGCGCGGATCCGGCCCGGCACTGACTCTGATCCACGAAGGCATCGCCGACCGCCGGATGTGGCGGGAAACGCTTCCCGTCCTCGAACCGGATTTCACGGTCGTGACGTACGACCAGCGCGGCTTCGGCGACTCGAGCCTGCCAAGCGGCCCTGCGACCTACATCGACGACCTGCGTGCGCTGCTCGACCACCTTGGGCTGGAGCGGACCACGCTTGTCGGCGCGTCGCTCGGCGGCCGCGTCGCGCTCGAGTTCGCGCTCCTCCGGCCCGAGCGTGTCGACAGGCTCGCGCTTGTCGCCGCCGGACTCGCGGACTGGGATTGGGCCGACGACGTCAAGCGCTTCGGCGAGGAGGAGGAAGAGGCGTACGAATCCGGCGATCTCGACCGCGCGGTCGAGCTGAACCTGAAGCTCTGGGTGGACGGGCCCCGGAGAGGCCCCGACGCCGTCGATCCGGCCATGCGCGCGTTCGTCGGGGAGATGCAGCGGCGAGCCTTTGAGATCCCGCTCCCCGACCCGCAGCCTACGTCAGCGCCGCCGCTCGACCCGCCCGCCCGTGAGCGGCTCGCTGACATTGCGATCCCCACGCTGGTCGTGGTTGGAGACGAAGACGTGGAAGACATGAAGCAGATTGCCGACGTGCTGGCAGAAGGGATTCCCGGAGCGCGGAAGGTCACGCTGCCGGACACCGCCCACATGATTCCGCTGGAACGACCGCAAGAGTTCAATCGCATCCTGCAGGACTTCCTGCAGACTTCGAGCCGATGAAGAGGATCGCCCTGCTCGGCGCGACCGGATCGATCGGCCGTCAGGCACTCGAGATCGTCGCTGCGCACCCGGAGCTCGAGCTCGTGGCAGCTGCCTCCGGCTCGCAGCCGATCGACGGGCTGGCGCCGCAGACGCAGGTGGGAGGCGACCTGACGGAGCTGCTCGAGCTCTCGCAACCCGACGTCGTGCTCAACGCGGTCGTCGGCTTCGCAGGGCTGCCGGCCACGCTCTGGACGCTGGAGCGCGGCGTCGATCTCGCGCTGGCGAACAAGGAGAGCCTCGTCGCAGCCGGAGAGCTCGCGCTCGCGGCGCAGCGGCGCGGGGGAGGGCGGTTGATCCCGGTGGACAGCGAGCACTCCGCCGCGTTCCAGTGCCTCGAGGGCCGCGCGCACGAGACCGTCGATTCGATCGTCCTGACGGCGTCGGGCGGGCCGTTCCGCGGCCGCTCGCGCGCGGAGCTGGCCGACGTCACGCCGGAGGACGCGCTGGCGCATCCCACCTGGGACATGGGCCCCAAGATCACAACCGATTCGGCCACGCTCGCGAATAAAGGACTCGAGGTGATCGAAGCGCATTTCCTGTTCGGGCTCGACTACGACGCCATCGAGGTCGTTGTCCACCCGACGTCCACGGTGCACGCGCTCGTGCGCTTCCGCGACGGGGGAGTGCTCGCGCACCTGGGCTATCCGGACATGCGCGTCCCGATCTCGTTCGCGCTCACCTACCCCGAGCGCGCAGCGACGCCCGTGCCCGCGCTGGACCTGTCCCAGGGCCTGACCCTGGAGTTCGAGCCGCCGGACCTCGACGCGTTCCCGCTGCTCCGGCTTGCGCGCGAGGCGGGCGAGCGCGGGGGGACGTACCCGTGCGCGTTCAACGCGGCCAACGAGGTCGCTGTCGCCGCGTTCCTCGAGCGCCGCCTGCCCTTCCTCGGAATCGCGGATGTGGTCGAGACGGCCCTCGATGCAGCCGATGGCTCGGACGCCCGCGACCTCGACGAGCTCGTCGAAGCAGACGCGCAGGCCCGCGGGCTCGCGGAGCGAAGGCTCGTCGCAGCATGAATGTCCTGATAGCCATCCTCGGGCTGGAGCTGCTCGTCGTCGTGCACGAGGCGGGCCACTTCTTCATGGCCAAGGCGGTGGGGATGAAGCCGCAGCGCTTCTACGTCGGCTTCCCACCCGCGCTGGTGAAGTTCAACCGGCGCGGCGTCGAGTACGGACTCGGCGCCATTCCGCTCGGCGGATTCGTGTCCCTCCCCGGCATGCAGCGGCCCGCACCCTCCGACGTCGACACGTGGTTCAGCGGCGCGGTGCGCCAGGAGCCCAAGCTGACGTCCGTCGTCCAGGCACTCAAGCGGGCACTCGAAGGCGACAACCTTCCAGAGGCCCGTGCGCTCATCGGCCGACTCGAGACGGCTGTCGACGAGGCGAACCTCACCGGCACGCCCGTACGCCTCGCGAGTCGCGGCCTGCGCGAGTTGCGGAATGGGCTCACCGGCATGCCCTACTGGAGCCTGCCCGCTTGGAAGCGCGTGGCGGTGAGCTTTGCGGGGCCGGCGGTCAACCTCGCGCTCGCTGTCGTCCTCCTGACGACGCTCTCGGTCATCGCGAGCGGCGGCTACCGGATCGGCTTCGCCTTTCATTCGACCAAGTCCGGGACGAGCAGCCTCGTCGAGCAGATCCAGCCCGGCTCGCCGGCGCAGCGGCTCGGTCTGCGTCCCGGCGATCGCGTCGTCGGGATCGACGGCCGCCGGTTGACGCCACTGGGGATCCACGACGCGATCGCGTCTTCTCGAGGGCGCCCGGTCACGGTCGTGGTCGAACGCGGCGGTCGACAACTGAAGCTCGGTCCCGTCCGCCCGCGCGCCGTCCCGAAGCTCTCCGTTCCGGGGGCGGCGAAGAACTCGATCAGCGTGAGCTGGGCTGTGCTGAAAGGAACGGCGGTCGGACTCGGACACCTCTTCACCGGCCGCAACCGCCACGAGCTCGCGGGACCGGTCGGAGTCGTGCAGATCTCGTCGACGGCCGCATCGCAGGGGACGGAGGAGTATCTGTGGCTCCTCGGCCTGATCAGCCTCAGCCTCGGCGCGTTCAACCTGCTGCCCGTGCTCCCGCTCGACGGCGGTCACATCCTGCTTTCGAGCATCGAAGGCTTCCGCCGGCGCGCGCTCGGCCGGGCCGTCTACGAGCGCTTCGCGGCCCTCGGGATCGCGCTCGTCCTCGTGCTCGCCTTCATCATCCTGACGAGCGACATCGGCAGGCTCGGGGGCGGATAGGAGGGTTTGGTGGCACGTCGCTCGTCGTCGGGGGGCGATGGTCGTTCCGAGGCAATGGGACGAGCTTCGCTCGCCAGAGCGCGCGTACCCGATGGGTACGGGCGCGACTGAGG
>DHWI01000211.1:14139-17649 GCA_002413095.1 Thermoleophilia bacterium UBA5186 | reverse complement strand
CCAGCACTTTCGCCGCGGGAGCTAGGGGCCGCGGGTCCTCCAGCACCGGCGCGAACAGGTCGCCGAGCCGCTCCAAGCGATCGAGCGCCTCGCGCATGCCGAACGAGCGCGGCCGCACGTCCTCCGTCAGCTCGTCCCAGCGCAGCGGCGTCGACACGGGCGCGCCCGGCTTCGGCCGCACGGAGTACGCCGAGGCAATCGTCTTCCCATGACCGTTCTGCCGGTGGTCGACGAGGACGCCCCGGCGCTTCTTCTTCAGCCACTGGGTCGTCACGAGGCCGGGATGCCTGCCCTCGAGGAGGCGTGACGCGCGCTCGGCGAAGTCGTACGTCTGCTTGAACGTCGACCGTCGCGTAATCGGTGCCACGACGTGGATCCCGTCGGCCCCGCTCGTCTTCACGTAGCCGGGCAGGCTGAGCTCGTCGAGCAGCTCGCGAATCAAATGCGCGACGCGGATCGCGTCGACGAAGCCACCGTCAGGCGGATCGAGGTCGAAGAGGACGAAGTCCGGCCGATCCGGCTTGTCGACGCGCGAGTACCACGCGTTCATGTCGACGCAGTGGTACTGAACCATCCAGAGCAGCGCGAGCTCGTCGTTCACGAGCGGGAAGTCCACGAGGCGCGACCCACCTTCCCGCGGCCACGTCCGGAACGTTCGTGTCGGAATCCAGTCGGGGATGTTCTTCGGCGCCTGCTTCTGGAAGAACGAGCCGCCCGGCAGCCCTTCGCGCCAGCGCTTCATCGTGAACGGGCGGTTGCGCAGGTGCGGGACGATCCACGGCGCGACCGCACGGTAGTAGTCCCAGAGATCGCCTTTCGTGATCCTGTCGTCAGGGAAGAGCACGCGGTCCGCGCTCGAGAGCCTCACCTCGCGATTGCCCTTGCGAACGACCCTTTCCTCAGCCTCGGCCATGCCTCATTCTTCCTAGCGCGTCATGACTGCGCCGCGTCGTCTGCCGAACGAGCTCGTGTTCGTCTGGCTGCTCTTCGGCGTCGTCGACCTCGCGATCCTCGTCACGTACGCGCGGCTTCGCCCCGAGGACCTGTACCACGTGAGCGGGACAGGCTTCACAGCGGGGCTGTCCCGCGCGCTCGTCTACGTCAACTTCCCGATCGGGATCGCGGCGCTCGCGGCGACGATCGTGCTCTTCGAGCGGTTGCCCAACCGACAGCTGCGGGCCCTGGTGGTCGTGGCGGCTGCGCTCTGCGCGGTCGTCTTCTGGCCGGGTGTCGTCGACCAGATGAATCTCGACGCGAAGTGGGTGAACGCGCTGCCGGCAGCGGGAGTGGCGCTCACCGGTCTCCTCACGGTCGCCGCAGTGCGAAGACACGCGCTCCCACCCTTCGCGTCATCCGCTGAAGACGATCGGGTCCGGCTCGTCGGCGCGGTCGGGGTGCTCCTCCTGGCGCTGCCGTGGATCACGGCCGAGCTCGGCTTCTATCTGGACGGCGTGCCGGTGCTCGGCAGGATCTTCCTCACGGGTGCGATCCGCCTGGCACCGGGCCAGACCGAGCTCGAGGCGGCCGTGCACCACGGCGACCACCACGGGCTCCAGGGGACGATGCTCGTCTTGACAGCGCTCCTGCTCTCGCGTGCGCTCGACGGACTGCGGGCACGGGCGCAGACGCTGCTGCGAGCGCTACTCGCTCTGATGACCGTCTACGGACTTTGGAACGTGGCCAACGACGAATGGCTCGAACAGGTCGTGAAGCGCGGGTGGACGAACTGGCGCGTTCCGGACGTCCTTCGTCCCACCGCCAGCGTGCAGTGGGCGATCCTCCTCGTCCTCGCGGCCGCGCTGGCAGTAGTCCTCGAGCGCCGCGCACGCACCCGATCCTTAAGCGCTTAGAGCATCCGCCAGCTTGTTGCACGTCTCCGGGGTTCCCGCTGCGACTACGCGTGAACGCCCTTCGAGGTCGAGCAACGCGGCCGCAAACGGCGGATCCTCGAACAGGTCGATCGCGAGCCCGCACTCGCGCACGAGCAACTGGCCCGCGGCGATGTCGACCGAGCGCGCGGGCTTCAGCGAGCAAACCGCGTCGACGCGGCCCGCGGCGAGGTGGCAGAGCGAGAGCGCCAGCGAGCCCATGATCCGCAGCCGATAAGCGAGCCCGACCATCGCCGCAGCCTGCTCCGCGACCAGCGAGGTGAGCGTCGCCTCGAAGGAGAGGATCTCGATCTCGTCCCGCGGCCGGTCCGCACCGAGCCGCTCACCGTTCAGGAACGCGCCCTCGCCGCGCCGTGCCGTCCACTCCTCGCGCGTGCCGAAGTCGTAGACGTAGCCGAAGTGGACGTCGCCCATCGCCGGCCCGTCCGCGACCGCGATCGAGACCGAGAAGAACGGGATCCCGCGCTTCGAGTTGAGCGACCCGTCGATCGGATCGACCACGACACGCGTCGCGCCGCTGCCGACAATGCCGACCTCCTCCGAGATGATCGTCAGGTCGTCGATCCCCTCGAGTCGCGCCAGGATCGCGCGCTCGGCGGCCGCGTCGATCGCCGTCGTTTCGTCACCGCCCTGGCCCTCGCCGAGCACCGCCTGGCGCTCGCGTGGCGGCATCTCCTCGAGGATCGCCTCCACGTCCGCCGCCGCTTCTCGGCAGACCGCGAGCCAGTCAGTCAAGCGGACAGAGGAGCAGGCCGGAGGTCAGCTTCGGGAAGAAATACGTGGTCTTCTGGGGCAGCACCTCGCCTCGGCGCGCGTAGGCGAACACGTCCTCGATCCGCGTCGGCCGGAGGAGAAAAGCGCCTTCGGCCTCGCCGCGATCCACCGCCGCGACAGCCTCCGCGCGCTGCGGCGTGTACGTGACGCCCTGCGCGCCGGTGCGGTCGACGATCTCCACGTCGAGGCCGTCGCCATGGACAAGCTCGTATTCGCCGCCGCGATAGAGCACCACGCCGGGGAGCTCGTCGCCGGGCTGCTCGATCCGCTCGCCGCGGACGCCGTTCACACGCTCGGCCACGCGGTGCGTCGGGAAGATCGTCAACCCTTCCTCACGCGTAGAGACGAGGACGACCATCATCCAAGCGCTCGCCTCGGTGCCGTCCTCCTCGTGAAACGCGATCGCGGTTTCGTAGCGGTGGTGACCGTCGGCGATCAGGAGCTGGAGGTCGGCGAAGTCGGTGGGATCCGCGTCCACCCGCCAGAGCCGGTCGCCGCCGACCTCGAGGTCCGGGTCGCGCTCGGGCAGCTCGACCTTCGGCCCGTCGTGGAGCAGGAAGATCGGTTCCAGTTGGGTGCGGGTCGCCCGCAGCACACGTAGGCGCCCCTCCTTCGGGCCGGCGTGCGTGCGCTCGTGCGGGAGGACGATCCGCTTCTCGTAGGGCTCGAGGTGCAACGCGGCGACCAGCCCGTTCCGCGTCCGCTCGACGCCGTCCGGGCCGACGTAGGTCTGCGATAGAGCCCAGAGCGTCGGTTCCTCGTCGCGTGTCACCACCCCCTCGGCGCGCCACCTGGCGAGGTCGCGCTTGGCCTGCTCGTCCGAATCGGGGAGCGTGAGATGGACGAT
>DHWI01000211.1:13367-14055 GCA_002413095.1 Thermoleophilia bacterium UBA5186 | reverse complement strand
AGCGCTTCCAGCGGGCCCGCCTTCGCCTCGTCGTAGCGCTCGGCGCGGAAGGGACGGACATCCGCCATCTGCGGGCGAGACTAGCAGCCGTCGCAGGACCTAGAATCGCTCCGTGGCAGTGATCGCCGAGCTTGCGGAAGGGCGTACCGTCGAAGGGGTCTACGCCGTGTCGCGCAAGCGGCGGCTGCAGACGCGCGGCGGCTCCCCGTACCTCGCGCTCGAGCTCGTCGACACCAGCGGGCGGATCGATGCGCGCGTCTGGCAGGACGTCGACCTGCTCGACGGGCGCTTCGCGGAAGGCGACGCCGTGCGCGTGCTGGCGCGCGTAGAGAAGTTCCACGACCGCCTACAGCTCGAGGTGCGCTCGCTCGAGGCCGCGCCCGACGCCGATCCGTCAAGCCTCTCGCCCACGATGCGCCGCGATGCGGACGAGCTCGACGGCTTCCTCGAGTTCCTCGCCGGGGAGATCTCGCACGTCGGCCTGCGCACCGTGGTCGCACGCTTCGTCGACGATCCGGCGGTGCGCGCGCGCCTGCGCGAGCTGCCCGCGACGCCCGAGGGCCACCACGGCTACGCCGGCGGGTTGCTCGAGCACACCGTGGGCGTCGCAACCCTCGCGCGCGAGACGGCCCAGCTCCACCCGCGACTCCGCATCGACCTGCTCGTCGCGGCCGCGCTGCTCCACGAC
>DHWI01000211.1:12433-13231 GCA_002413095.1 Thermoleophilia bacterium UBA5186 | reverse complement strand
CGGAGCAACCGCAGGTGGTGCGAGATCGTGGGCTGCGACAGCTCGAAGGCGCCGGTCAGGTCGCAGACGCAGCACTCGTCGGTCGCCGCGAGCCGGTTCACGATCGCGACGCGCGTGGGATCCGCGAGCGCCTTGAACCGCGCCGCGAGCTCTCTGCGCGAGCCGTCGGAGAGCGGAGCAACATCGGGCCCGCAGCAAATCGTCGGGAGAACAGGCAGCGTTTTCATTGACGTTCATCAATGTATCACGTACGCTCGCTCGCATCGACGTCCATCGATGAAAGGAGGAGCGAATGCCCAGCTGTTGCGACGAAGGCTGCGGGTGCGGCTGCGACTGCTGCTAGCCAAGCCATGGCTGCGGAGGTCCCGGGCCTCCGCGGCCGCCAAGCTCCTAGATGTTGAAGCGGATGTTCAGGACGTCGCCGTCCTGGACCTCATACGTCTTCCCTTCGAGGCGCTGCAGGCCGCGTCGCGCTGCCTCGGTGTGTGAGCCCGCCTCGATGAGGTCGTTCCAGCGGATCACCTCGCAGCGGATGAAGCCACGGGCTATGTCCGAGTGGATCGTCTCGGCGGCCTCGAGCGCGGTGCGCCCCCGCTGGAGCGTCCACGCTCGCGTCTCCTTATCGCCGGCCGTGAAGAAGCTGATCAGGTCGAGCGAGTCCGAGAGTCGCCGCACGACCTCGCCTAGCGCCGACTCGCCGCCGCCCCGAAAGGCCACGGCCTCCTCCTCGGCGAGGTCCGCGAGCTCCGCCTCGAGCTTCAGGTCGATCCCGCCGGGGCCGTTCTCGATCGAGATCAG
>DHWI01000211.1:9100-12403 GCA_002413095.1 Thermoleophilia bacterium UBA5186 | reverse complement strand
GCGGCCCCCGCATCGAGGCGCGCAAGCAAAGCTTCGAGCTGCACCGCCTCGGCGCGCACCTTCGGATCGCCCGACTTTGCAAGCTTCGTCACTCGCTCGAGGCGACGCTCGACGTGGTCGCGGTCGGCGATCTGCAACTCGAGCTCGAGATTCTCGAGATCGCGCGCGGGATCCGCTTCCGGCGAGAAGCCGTCGAGGACGACGAGGAGCGCGTCGACCTGCCGCAGGTTCCCGAGCAGAGCGGGCCCAGTGCCGGGCACGTCGACGACGCGGATCGCGGCAGGCGTGACCTTCTTCGCGTCGACGACTGCGGCGAGCTGCGGGAGCCGCGCGTCGGGAATCGCGGCGACGCCCACGTTCGACTTGTCCGTCTGCGACGCGTAGGCGGTTATCTCTGCGCCGGCGCGGGTCAGCGCGTTGAACAAGGTGGTCTTCCCAGCGTTGGGGAGACCCACGATGCCGACCTCTAGAGCCACTCAGGCGTCGGGCGCGATCTGCTTCTGGAGCGAGACGAGCGCCCGGTGCTGCAACGACTTGATCGCGCCCTCGGTCTTCTCGAGGATCGTCGCGACGTCGCCGTTCGGAAAGTTGAAGACGAACTTGAGCGTCAGCACCTGCTGCTGCTCCGGCGACAGCGTGTCGATCAGCGACATCATGCTCTGGCGGCCGATCGACTGCAGCGCCTCGTCCTCGGCCGAGCGCTCCTCCGAGTCGGGCGGCTCCGGCACTTCTTCCTCGGGCTGCCAGCGGCGATTCGCTCTGAAGTGATCCATGGACAGGTTGTGCGCGATGCGGAAGAGCCATGCCGAAAACGGAGCGGCCTGCCAGCGGAAGCGCCCGATCGACTCGAGCATCTTCAGGAACGTCTGGGTCGTCAGGTCCTCGGCGTCGTGCCGGTTTCCCACCGTCATGTGCAGGTAGCTGTAGATCCGGTCGAAGTGGATCAGATACAGCTCCTCGAGCGCGACGCGCTCGCCTGCCTGCGCGCGCTCGACGAGCTTGCGCACCTGCGCGGTGGAATCCTTCGGACGCTCGGCCTTCGCCGTTTCCTCAGCCACGCCCGAGAATTGCCCGCGCGAGCGCTGCGCTAAGCGTCGCCGAAGCCAACCCGGCCGCCAGGCCGGTAGCGCTTGTAGTAGACGACCCGCTTCGGAACGACCCGAAAGGTGCCGTCCTGAGCCTCGACGCGAACTGCGTCGTCGCTGCCGGAGTCGAGTGCCCGCTCGAGCGCGTCGGCCGAGGCCGGCTCTACGAGCGCGCCGATGATCTGCCCGCCGTCGAACGCGAGCTCGATCCGAATCCGCTCGGTGCTACCCACGCGAGACCACCTCTGCGAGGACGCCGTGGAGGGAGTCGGGGTGGATGAAGGCGACTTCCAGGCCGAAGAGCCCGCGCCTCGGCTCCGCGTCGATCAGCTCGGCGCCCTCGTGCTCGAGCTCCGCGATCGTCTGGCGGACGTCCGCGACCTCGTAGGCAACGTGGTGCATCCCGGGCCCGCGCTTGGCCAGGAACTTTCCGACAGGCGTCTCGTCGCCGAGCGACGCGAGCAGCTCGACGCGGCTGTCACCGACCAGGACCGCCGCGGCCTCGACACCTTGCTCGGGAACAGTCTCGCGATGCTCGAGCCGGGCTCCGAAGAAGCGCTGGTACGTGTCGAGCGCGGCGTCGAGATCCTCGACGACCACGCCCAGATGATGGATACCGCGCGCCTCCACGGCTTCCGACTCTATCGAGAGGGCGAGCGGTTAGACCGTGTAGCGGCGCGGCGGAATCGGCGTGGCCGACGCCTGCATCGGCAGGGCGCGAACCGCCCCGACCATCTCGCTGGCGCCCTCTTCCCGCTCTGTCTCGCGGAAGATGTCGATCAGCTCCCCGCGTGCGAGCGTCTCCTTCTCGAGCAGCGCCGCCGCTACGCGATCGAGCGGCGCGCGGTGCTTCGCGAGCAGCCGAAGCGCCTCCTTGTAGGCCCCGTCCGTCAAGCGTGCTTGCTCCTGGTCGCGGACTCGCTTCGTCTCCTCGGAGAGCGCGTAGTTGTCCGCGCGCATCGTCCGCGACATGACCTCCTCGGACATCCCGTATTCGAACACCATCGCCCGCGCGATCTCGGTCACCTTCTCGAGATCGTTCGCAGCGCCGTTCGTCACGCGGCCGAAGACGACCTGCTCGGCGGCGCGGCCGGCCAGAGCGATCTTCATCCAGTCGATCAACTCGTCGCGCGTGTGCAGGTAGCGCTCTTCCTCGGGGAGGTGCAGCGTGTAGCCGAGCGCCTGTCCTCGCGAGACGATCGTCGCCTTCTGCACGGGGAAGCCCTCGCCCATCAGGTGGGACATGAGCGCGTGGCCGCCCTCGTGGTAGGCGAGGATCCGCTTCTCCTTCTCGGTCACGACGCGGCGCGTCTGGAGGCCGGCGACAACCCGCTCCATCGCGGCCTCGAAATGCTCCTGCCGGATCTCGGTGGCCTGCTCGCGGCCGGCGAAGATCGCGGCCTCGTTGGCGATGTTGGCGAGGTCGGCTCCGGTGAGGCCGGCTGTCTGCCTGGCGATGAGCGAGAGGTCGATGCCGGGGACGAGCGGCTTGCCGCGGGTGTGGACGAGGAGGATCTCCTCACGCCCGGCGAGGTCCGGCGGCGAGACGACCAGCTGGCGGTCGAAACGGCCGGGGCGCAGGAGCGCGGGATCGAGGTCCTGAAGGCGGTTGGACGCGCCCATGACGATGACCTGGTCGCGTGAGTTGAAGCCGTCGAGCTCGACGAGCAGCTGGTTCAGCGTCTGGTCCTGCTCGCGGTTGAAGCCGTGTCCCGTGCGGGCCATCCCGACGGCGTCGAGCTCGTCGATGAAGATGATCGAGGGCGCGTTCTTGCGTGCCTCCTCGAAGAGCTTGCGGATGCGCGACGCGCCGAGGCCGGCGAACATCTCGACGAACGCCGAGGCGCTCTGAGAGTAGAAGCTCGCGCCCGACTCGTGCGCGACGGCCTTCGCGAGCAGCGTCTTGCCGGTCCCGGGCGGGCCATAGAGCAGGATCCCCTTTGGAACTCGCGCGCCGAGCACGGCAAAGCGCTTCGGGTAGCGGAGGAAATCGACGACCTCCTGCAACTCCTCCTTCGCCTCGGTCACACCGGCCACGTCCGCGAACGTCACGGACGAGCTCGAGTTCGGCTCGACGACAGCGGGCTTGATCCGCGGCATCATCGCGAGCGTCCGCCACAGCAGGTAGCAGACGAAGATCATCAAGACGAGGAAGACGACGGGCAGCCAGGTCTGGACCAGACTGGGAATGTCCGAAAAGCCGGCGGCGACCATCACG
>DHWI01000211.1:8134-9055 GCA_002413095.1 Thermoleophilia bacterium UBA5186 | reverse complement strand
TCGTCGAGGCCGCGCGCGGCGTCCTCCACGAAGCGGACGCGCCGGCCTCGTTGCAGGAAGCCGAGGATCGCCGCGTTGTCGCAGATGTCGGTCGCCACGCCGAAGACGACGATCTCGTCCGGGTCGAGCGCGTCGAGGACCGCCTGGGTGTTCGGGTTCGTGAAGACGTCGAAGTTCTTCTTCAGGAGGAGGATCTCCCGCCGGCCCTCGATCAGGCCGGGCATGAGCCCGGGCGGGTACGGAATGAGCGCCAGCGGAAGCGGATCGTCCTGCTCGGTCTCGCGGATCTTCTCCGCGCCGCGCGTCCCGCGCAGGCAGTGGGGCGGGAACGTGTTCGTGAAGTCCGGCTCGTCGGCGATCTCCGGATCGGTCAGCTCGTGGTCGTCCGCGGACGCGACGTGCGCGATCCCGGCAGCGCGCGCGGCGTCGACCAGCCGTTTCATCGCGGGCGCTGTCTCCTCGGCGCCGGGGACGTAGAGCTTCCCGTGCGGCAGCATGAAGTCGACCTGCGTGTCCACATCCCAGAGGATCCGGCGCGTCACGGGTGGATCTCCAGTGCTATTCGACGAGCTCCAGCCGCGGATTCGGGCGGATGTGACGCCCGACCTTCGCCGCCGGACGGCCGTCGCTGAGGACGATGTCGGAGGTGAAGTCGTTCGAGCCGCGGATGAGCGAGGAGCCGAGCCCGTAGGCGTCCACTGGCACGCCGGTCGACTCGAACGCCGAGATCCGCTCGGCGGTGAAGCCGCCTGAGACCACGATCCGAACCTCCTCGAAGCCGTCGCGGTCGAGCGCTTCGCGCACCTTCCAGACCAGCCGCTCGTTGACGCCGCGCGGGTCGAAATCGCCCATCTCGTTCCAGAGGGAGCGGTCGACGAGCTGGCCGGCCGTGTCGAGTCGGACGCCCCAGAGCCGCGGCCC
>DHWI01000211.1:7126-8077 GCA_002413095.1 Thermoleophilia bacterium UBA5186 | reverse complement strand
CCGCCGTACGCGGCGATCAGCGCGTGCGGCACCGTCCCGACGCCCTGCCCGCCCCACCACGACGCCTGCTCGTCCGTAGTCACGCCGATCGGCGCTCCTACGATCCGGCCGGCGACGTAAGCCGCGTACCCGTCCCCGGTCTGAACGCGATGGTGGTCGTGCCGCGCCGGCATGAAGATGATCGGCTTCCCGCGCGCCGCCTCGAGCACGCGGACGACGTTCGTCGTGATCAGCGTCCGTCGCGACAGAGTGCCGAGGTACAACGTCTCGAGGTGGGCGATGTTCGTGTAGTCGGCCTCGATCGTCATGACGGTCTCCCACGGCTCCACCTTGTCGCCGTCGTAGAGCGCGTGGACGGTCAGGCCGTCGAAGCCGTCCCAGGAGCAGAGCTTGAGGATCGCGATCGCCTCGTCCATCCCGCCGAGGTATGCGTGGTTGCGTTGGAAGATCTGCATGAGGACGCGCGGGCGGCGCCCATCGGCGAGCAGCGTCTCGCGGGCGTGGTTGAAGTACGCGTCGGTGTAGTAGCCCTTCCGCATCTTCTCGACGGGAAGGTCGAAGATCTCCGGCGGCAGGCGCCGCCTGGTCTCAGCTTCCGTGCTCGAGCTCAAGGCATGCCTCGAGGGCGGCGTTCGCGACCTCGAGCTGCTCGGGGGTCGGCTCGGCGGTCGCGAAGCGGTGCTGCAGCTCGTGGCCTGGACGGGCGAGCGCCTTCGAGAGCCCGTGGTCGGGATTGCGCACCATCCAGGAGAAGATCTCCGCCGCGGCGCCGAGGGCGCCGACCGACGAAGCCAGGCGCGCCGGCCCGCGTAGGCGGGCGGGCGCCTTCGAAGCGATCGCGTTTCCGACCGCCGTGGTGGCGAGGATCGGGCCGACGAGGTGGGAGCCGCAGCGCTCGTGCTCCTTCTCGCGGGGTTCGCCGTGCTCGTACGTCCCGATCGAGACGTGCTC
>DHWI01000211.1:5710-7113 GCA_002413095.1 Thermoleophilia bacterium UBA5186 | reverse complement strand
ACGAGCTCGCGCGCCGTCGGCCCGAGGCGCTTCGAGTCGCGCACGACCCGGACGAAGACCGCGCTCGCGACCATCGACGCGGCGACCGCGGGCCGCTCGAAGGGAAGCCGCGCCTCCGGCACCGCGCGCCGGACGCGTGGCAGCAGGGCGATCGCCTCGAAAATCTTTGCGGCGCCGCGCAGGATCGGCAGCCGGACATCCGCCGCCCGGAGACTCTTGCGCTCCGCGACGACCTTCAAGCGTCCGTCCGGGAGCCGCACCGCGCACGCCCACGCCGTCGGCCCGTGCACCAACACGCCGTTCGGCAGCGCCATCCCGCCGAGCCGGATCTTCTCCTCGCCAGCCATCTCCAGGAGGTTATCGACTCAGAGTCGAATTCCGCCAATCACCCGAGCGGCATGGCGAAGGAAATCCACTCCCAGCTCGAGGTCGTCGACCGGCACGCGCTCGTTCGCGGAGTGGATCAGCAAGGCAGCCGTCTCGGGGTCCATCGCCTTCGACGGAAAGAAGCCGTACGCGACCGTCCCGAATGCCTCGCGCATCCAGTGGCTGTCGGTGAAACCCGCCACGATCACCGGCACGGCGCGGGCTTCAGGCTCGATCGTCTGGACGAACTCGTCCACCGCCTCGAAGAGCGGCGAGTCGAGCGGCGAGCGCGTGCCGCCGCGCGCCTCGAGCCAGGCGAGTTCGTACTCGCCGTCGCCCAGGGCCTCGCGCACGATCACCTCCGCCTCGGCCTGCGTCTGGCCTGGGAGCAACCGGCAGTCGACGGTGACTTCGCAGACGGCGGGGATCACGTTCCTTGTCTGCGAGGCGGAAATCTGCGTCGGCGAGAACGTCAGCGCGAGCAGCGGCTCCACGAACGCCCCGAGCAGCGGGTGGATTGCACTCGCGAGCGGGACGATGTCCTCCGCGCCCGGCGCCTCGCCGCTCGTGAGCGTGCGAACGAGCGCCTCGATCTCGGGTTCCAGCCGCGGCTTCGGCTTGTACGCGCCCAGCCGCTCGATCAGCGGAGCCGCCTTGACGAGGGCGTTGTCTGCGATATCCGGCATCGAAGCGTGGCCGCTCCGGCCGCGAACGATGAGCTTGAAGGGAGAGGACATCTTCTCGGCCGTCGCGCAGAGGTAGAACGGCCGTCCGCCGAGCTCGAGGCGGTCGCCCGAGCCCTCGTTGACGGAATACTCGGCCCGCACCGCATCCGGATGCTCCTCGACGAGCCACTGGAGCCCGAAGCCCGCCCCCACTTCTTCGTCGGCTGCGGCGACGAAGATCAGGTCGCCCTCCGGCTCGAAGCCGTCGCGCGCCAGCGAGGCGATCGCGACCGCGCTCGCTGCCACCTCCCCTTTCATGTCGAGCGCGCCGCGACCCCAGATCTCGCCGTCTCGGAGCTCGCCCGACCACGG
>DHWI01000211.1:4500-5664 GCA_002413095.1 Thermoleophilia bacterium UBA5186 | reverse complement strand
GCGGCCCGGGTCTCGTTGCCGGGCGGATTGACCGTGTCGAGCCGGATCAGCTGCTGCAGAAGGTCGGCGACCTCGTCGCGCAGCGAGACCGTCGCCACTAGCGCCGGTTTCCGAGGACGAGCAGGTACTCGCGCGGCACCGCGACGCGGTCGCCTGCGCGGAACCCCTCGCAGTACTCCACGTACGCGTTATGAAAGGCCTCACGGGTGTCGTCGTCCATCTCGGCGAGCCTGGCCTTGAACGGCGGTGCGGCCCGCGACCAGAGATTCCAGATGTCCTCGCCGGATGCGCCCTCCAGCACCCACGTGCCCGGCTCGACCGACAGCTCGTAATACGGACCGAGCAGCTCCTCGGCGTAGCCTTCGCGACCCCAGCGGAACGGCTCGCGCCCCTCGGGCGTGTCCTGCCCGAAGCGCCCGTAGAGCTCTTGCATTCTCTCGTCGGGCCGCCACGCAGTGAAGCCGAGGCGCCCGCGTCCAACCCGCCCGAGCTCGGCTGCCGTCGCCCGGTGATCCGGTGCGAAGATCGCGCCGAAGACCGACGTGACGACGTCGAAGGACGCGTCCTCGTATGGGAGCGCCTGCGCATCGCCGACCTCGAACGTAATCGGCATGCCGGTCGCCTTCGCACGCGCCGCTTCGATCATCCCTGGCGCAATGTCGATGCCGACGACCTCCGCTCCGGCCCGAGCAGCCCGGATCGCGACCGCGCCGGTGCCGGTGGCGACGTCGAGCCAGTGGACGCCCGCGGCCGGCTCGAGGCGCGCTACCACCTCGTCGTGGATCGGCGCGAACCGCTCCGCCAGCCGCTCATAATCCGCCGAGCTCCAGAGCTCGGCGGCAGCGCCGCTCAGTCGGACTCCTGCGCCAGCGCCGTCAGCTCGTTCCGGACCTGCCAGAGCTCCGGGTAGAAGCTCTTGTGAATCAGGCGGCCGAGCACCTCGACGGGCGTCCCCTGCGTGCCGACGACCTGGTCGCCGATGATCCGCGCGACGACCTTGTAATGCCGGATCCGCCAGAGCGTGACGCGCTCGTCCCACTCGATCAGCGCCTCTGCGAGCTGGTACAGGTCCTCGTGCTCGCGCCCGCGCGTGTAGACCTCGAGGAGCGAGAGCCCCGCCGCCTCTCGCGCCTTCCAGAAGGCCTGGCCGAGCAGCGGGGAGAC
>DHWI01000211.1:3870-4421 GCA_002413095.1 Thermoleophilia bacterium UBA5186 | reverse complement strand
AGCTCGGACGACTGGTGCACGGTCTGGAAGAGCAGCTCGTCGCGGTGGACGCGCTCCTCCGGCTTCTTCTGCAGCGAAAGCAGCTCCTCGGTGTTGAGGTAGCGCTCGTAGTCGCTGGGCGCGGAGCCCGGGAGGATCGGTTCGGAGAAGTCCTCGTGCGTCTCGGTCGCCACGGAGGGGAGAATACCCCTGCATGAGCGATCTCTTCTCCGATGCGGCCGCCCAGCAGGGGCCCGCGGTGGCCCCGCTGGCCTTGCGCCTGCGCCCGGCGACGCTCGACGAGTTCATCGGCCAGCAGCACGTGCTCGGACCGGGCTCGGCGCTGCGGCTCGCGATCGAGGAAGACAGGATGGGGTCTGCGATCTTCTACGGTCCTCCCGGGACGGGCAAGACGACGCTCGCGCGAATCGTCGCCGGGGCGACCGGCGCGGAGTTCGAGGAGCTCTCCGCGGTGTCCGCGACGGTCAAAGACGTTCGGGAGGTCCTCGCGCGTGCGCGCGAGCGGCTCGGCATGCAAGGGCAGCGCACGATCCTCTTCCTCGACGAGATCC
>DHWI01000211.1:1690-3832 GCA_002413095.1 Thermoleophilia bacterium UBA5186 | reverse complement strand
TCAACAAGGCCCAGCAGGACGCACTCCTCCCAGCGGTCGAGGAAGGCCTCGTGACCCTGATCGGGGCGACGACGGAGAACCCGTACTTCGAGGTCAACGCAGCGCTCCTTTCCCGTTCGCAGGTCTACGAGCTCGAGCCGCTCTCGGACGACGACCTGCAGGAGCTCGTGCGGCGCGGAGCGGCAGAGCTCGGAGTCGATGTTCCGGAGGAGCTCGTCCCCTCGCTCGCGACGCACGCGGGCGGCGACGCACGCAGCGCGTACAACATCCTCGAGCTCGCGACGCAGACCGCCCGTGCTGCGCAAGAGCCGCTGTCACTAGCTCACGTGGAGGACGCCGCGCGCAAGCGGCCGCTGGTCTACGACAAGGGCGGCGACCAACACTACGACTTCACCTCCGCGTTCATCAAGTCGATGCGCGCGTCCGACCCGGACGCGGCGGTTTACTACCTGGCCGCGATGCTGGAGTCGGGCGAGGACGCCCGCTTCGTCGCGCGGCGGATGATCGTCCTCGCCTCCGAAGACATCGGGAACGCCGACCCGCGCGCGCTGCTCGTCGCGGTCGCGGCAGCGCAGGCGGTCGAGCATGTGGGACTCCCGGAGGCGCGGCTGAACCTCGCGCAGGCGACTATCTATCTCGCGACCGCGCCGAAGTCGAATGCGAGCTACAAGGCGATCAACCGAGCGACGCAGGACGTGCAGGAGCGCGGCAACGTGCGCCCGCCGAAGGCGCTCCGCGACGGGAGCTACTACGGCCGCAAGCTCGGGCACGGGAAGGGCTACGTCTATCCCCACGACAATCCGGCCGGGTTCGAGGTCGACAACCTCCCGGACGAGCTGAAGGGGACGCGCTACTACGAGCCGAAGTCGAGCGGCGAGGAGGAGCCGCGTGACCGCGAAGACGGCTGAAGTGTCCGCCGCCAGCCGGCGCTCCTGGCTGCGCTCGTGGTGGCTCGTGTTCGCGTTCGACCCGTTCTGGACCCAGTGGATCTCGTTCGTGTACATCGGCCTGCGCGCAAAGCGACCCCAATGGATCGCCTGGGGAGCCGTCTACGGCGCGATCGCGCTCGGTTCGCTCATCCTCGTGAACCAGCCCGGGATCCTCGATGGGATCGGCGTCACGGGAACGTTCGCGGTGTGGCTCGTCGCACTCGTCCACGCGCTGGTGGTGCGGAACGAGTACCTCGAACGGCTCGACGTCCTCGAGGATCCTCGGCTCGCGCAGGCGCAACTCCTCCAGCGGCGGCGCGAGCTGGTCACGCAGCTGGCGCGCGAGCACCCCCAGCTGGCCGAGGAGAGCGGCGTGGGACGGCCCGACGTGAAGGACGCGTTCGACGGCGGGCTCGTCGACCTGAACCACGCCTCGGAGCGGGCGCTCACCACCCTTCCCGGGGTCGACAAGCGGATGGCGCACCAGATCGTCCTGATCCGCGGCCGCATCGGGGGTTTCAGCTCGCTCTACGACGCGGGGTCCCTGCTCGATCTGAAGCCAGACTTGGTGGACGACCTCCGTGACCGCGTCGTCTGCTTGCCATTCTGACGCGGCCACGCAGGGAAGCCACGCAAGGAACTCGCCGAGTGCGACTGTCGGACCTCCGCGAGGATCGCCGACGTAGTTCCTGCGTGAGAGCGGTCGCGACCGTCATCGCAATTGGCTTCCTCGCCCTCGCGGCGCCTGCCGCCGCAGACGTCGGTATCGACCTGACGGTGCTCAAAGCGCGGTCAGGCGGGTGGCTCTACGCGACGAGCAACGCCAGCGGCATGCCGGTCTACTTGATTCGGAGCGCACTCTCGCCGGCACCGTGGGCCCGCTGCCACGGGAACGGCGTCTGCCCTCCGAGGACGCGCCGCCCGCCCAGGGCGCCGTTCGTCCGGCTGGGACGCGTGCCAGGGACGTCCGGAGAGATCGCCCGGCACACGTTTCGGTTGCGCCTTCCGCAAGTCCCGGCCGGGCGTTACCGTGTGTTCCTGTACTGCCGCGCATGCGGCGGCAGCTTGCTCGTCAGCGGCCAGACGCTCCGCGGGCAGACACTGACGATTCTCTAGTCGGAGCCGCGTTCGATGCGGCGCGCCATGAACTCGCGCACCTCCCCGTACTCGTCTGGCAGTGCACGATACGCAGCCGCCTGGCGCGCGACGTCGT
>DHWI01000211.1:0-1551 GCA_002413095.1 Thermoleophilia bacterium UBA5186 | reverse complement strand
CGCGGCTCCGCCGCGAAGCTTTCCACGTCCGAGAGCGGCGATCCGTGGACGTAGAGCACGCCGTCGATCTCGGCCTGCGTCGGAAGGTCGTAAAGTCGCTGCACCTCGTTCGCGAGATCGTGGGCCATCAGCTTGATCGTCGGCGCGATCTCCGGCACGTCCTCCGGCGGCTCGGTCAGCCAGCGCTCGCCGTTCCCGCGAATCCAGGTGGCGTGCTCGAGCTCGCGCAGCCGGGCCAGCGTGGCGCTGCCCAGCGGCTCCGGCGCGGCGTAGTCGCCTCCTAGGAGGTAGCGATCCGCGCCGGCAACCTGCGCCTCACCCAGCACCGCCTCGAGCGCGGGCACGTTGCCGTGAATGTCGTACAGGATCGCGACCAGCGCCACGGAAGAGGAGCCTAGACTCCCCGCGATGCGGCTGCACCTGTACGAGTGGGGCGATCCCGAGGCGCCCGCCGTCCTCTGTCTACACGGCGTCACGGGGCATGGCCTGCGCTTCCGGCGCCTCGCCGAGGAACGCCTCGCGAACCGATATCGGGTGCTCGCACCGGACTTGCGCGGACACGGCCATTCCGGCTGGGAGCCGCCGTGGACGTTCGCCACGTTCGTCGAAGACGTTCTCGAGACCCTCGACGGCGCGGGCCTCGAATCCGCGGCCTGGATCGGGCACTCGTTCGGCGGCCGGCTCGCGCTAGAGACCGCGGCGAAGGCGCCGGAGCGAATCGAGCGCGTGGCGCTCCTCGACCCCGCGATCGACGTGATCCCGCACGTCGCGCTAAACACGGCCGAGACCGCTCGGCCAGACCAAACATTCGACTCGCCGGAAGAAGCCGTCGCAGCTCGGCTACAGACCGATCCAGACTCACCGCGCGCCTTCGTCGAGGAAGACGTCGCACAGCACCTCGAGCAGACGACCGACGGCCGCTACCGCTTCCGTTTCTGCCGCAGCGCCGTGGTCTCCGTCTACGGCGAGCTCGCGACGCCGCCGCCGCCAGCGGAGACGCTACGGGTACCGGCGCTGATCGTGCACGCGCCGGCATTCGCACTCGTGCGCGAGGACCACCTGGCCTCCTATCCAGACGCAGAGGTGCTCGCCGTGCCCGGAAGGCACATGGTCTATTGGGACGCCTGGGAGCAGACGGCAGACGCGGTCGAGCGGTTTCTAGAGGATCCGCGCGCCTAGAGCGCTGGCGACGAGCTCGACTGCGAGCCGCGCCGTCTCGTTCTCACGGTCGAGAATCGGGTTCACCTCGACGACCTCGAGCGACTGCGCGAGCCCCGACTCGGCTATCAGCTCGAGCGCGAGGTGCGCCTCGCGGTACGACAGGCCGCCGCGGATCGGCGTCCCCACACCGGGTGCTACGTCGGGGTCAAGCGCGTCCATGTCGAGACTGACGTGAACGAACCCGGGCCCGGCCACGTGTTCGAGAGAGTCGCGCAGCGCGGTCTCGACGCCGTTTCGGTCGAGGTCGCTCATCGTGTGGACACACACGCCGAGCTCTTGCATGAACTCCCGCTCGGCCGGGTCGAGCGAGCGGACCCCGATGAGCGCGAC
>DHWI01000218.1 GCA_002413095.1 Thermoleophilia bacterium UBA5186 | reverse complement strand
CCGTGGAGAGTGTCCTCGCCGAGATCGGCGCCTCCGAGATCCCGACCGAGCTCGTGGTGAACAAGGTCGACGCTGTCGACGCGCTGCGCCGGCGCCGCCTTGCGAATCGCTTTCCCGGAGCGCTTCAGGTCTCGGCCCGGACCGGCCTCGGCCTCGACGAGTTGCGCGCGCGCATCGCCGAGCGGTTTGCGGACCGGTTCGAGCAAGTGCAGCTCCTCGTGCCGTACTCCGAGGGCTCTGTTCTCGCCGACCTCTATGCGCTCGGCGCTCCGATCGACGAACGGACGGATGGGCCGGAGGGCGTGCTCGTGCGCGCGCGACTGCCGCGCAGCGAGCTGCGCCGGTATGCGCGGTATCTCGTGGCCGAGGCGCGGATCGAGCCCGCCTCGTCGGCGCGGTGATCCAGCTGCCCATCCAGAAGGTGCGCCCCGACGCCGTTGTCCCGTCGCGCGCATACGCAGGCGACGCCGGCCTCGATCTCGCGGCGATCGAGCGGATCGAGCTCGGGCCGGGCGAGCGCGCGGTGGTGCCAACCGGCCTCGCGGTTGCGATTCCGGACGGCTACGCCGGCTTCGTCCAACCGCGCTCCGGCCTCGCTTCGCGGCACGGCATCACGATCGTGAACGCGCCCGGCCTCGTCGATTCGGGCTATCGCGGCGAGCTGATGGTCGTGCTGCACAACACTGACCGGGACGAGCCGTTCGTCGTCGAGGCAGGGATGCGAATTGCCCAGCTCGTCGTCCTGCCGATCCCGGAGGTGGAGCTCGTCGAGGTCGAGGAGCTCCCTGCAACCGAGCGCGGCGGGCGCGGCTTCGGATCCTCGGCGGCGTAGTGGGGGCGGAGCCGCGGATCCGCGTCTCGGCGATTCTGCGCTGGCGCGACCGCTTGCTGCTCTGCCGGCACGAGAAGCCCGGGAAGGAGTACTGGCTGCTGCCGGGCGGCGGCGTCAACTCGGGCGAAAGCCTCGTCGATGCCCTGCACCGCGAGCTCGCGGAGGAGATCGGGATCGACGAGGAGCTCCCCGTTGAGGGCCCAGTCGCGGTCGCCGACTCGATCGCGCCCGCGCACAGCTTGACGACCAAGCACGTCGTCCACATCATCTTCGCGGGCGACCTCGGCGGGCGCTCGCTCGAGGCCGTGACCTCGACAGACGCGGCGGTGCGCGGGCACCGGCTGTTCGCGCCGAGCGAGCTTGACGGAATCGTCCTGCATCCGCCGATCCAGCGCTTCCTGCGCCGCTGGCAGCCGGGCGATCCCGTCGTGTATCTCGGTGCGCTCTGGACGCCCTAGAGCAGGGCCTGTCGAAAGCATCCGCACGGATTGGCCCGGTCACGGCTCGCGAGGCGAGTAACATCGGCGTCGTTGCGAATCGCACCGAGTCGTGGAGGGTCAGTGGCGACGAAAAAACAGAAGAAGCGTGCGGCGGCCGGAGGCAAGGACATCCCCGGAAAGCCAAAGCCGAAGAAGAAGACCTCGCGCGGGAAGTAGGCTGCGCCGGCACGCCCTTTTTCTGGAGGGTCTGGCCGCTCAGCAAACCGCAAGAGAGGAGCCGTAATGGCTTTCGCACGGATGTTCAACAACCCGAACGTGAAGAAGGAGCAATACGACGCCACCCGGGAGAAACTGGGTGTCAGCAACGACAACATGCCCGAGGGCGGAATCATCCATATCGCCGGCGAAGGCCCTGACGGCAGTTGGCGCGTCGTCGAAGTCTGGGAATCTGAGGAGAACGCCCGCGCTTGGGATGAGAAGCTCGAGCCTGTCCTCGCCGAGCAAGGAATCCGGCGGCCCGCGCCTGAGACCTGGCAGGTCCACAACCTTCTCAAGAACTGAGCAGCAGAGCAGCACCCAGACACTAGTTGCGGCCGCCGCGCTCGTGCGCTCGGCGCGCGGCGACTCTGTGCGCTTCGGCCTCCAGCTCGTCCTGCAGCGGCTCGAGAGCCTGCGGCTCGGCGCCGGTCGCGTGCGCGAGGGCCTGCGCGAGCAGCCAGTCCGCGAACCATGGATTCCGGGGCAGCAATGGCCCATGGAGATACGTGCCGACGACCCGGCCGGAGCGACAGCCCTCGAAACCGCTCTGCCCGTCGTTCCCGAATCCCGCGACGACCCGGCCGAGCGGCTCTGCGCCCGGGTCGAGGATCGTGTGGCCCGCATGGTTCTCGAACCCGGCAAGCGTTCGCGTGGCGCCCTCGGCGACCGCACACTCGAGTAGAACGTCCCCGATCATCCTCGCCTCGCCGGCAATCGTGTGGAGTGGGAGCAGACCGGCTCCCGGAAGCTCCGCTCCGTGGCGGTCCCGGTAGAAGCGGCCGAGCAGCTGGTAGCCGCCGCAGACGGCCAGGACCGCAGCGCCCGCGTCGATCGCCGCCCGCAGCCCGTCGGCCTTCGCCGCGAAGTCGGGTGCGATCAGCGCCTGCTCGCGATCCTGCCCCCCTCCGATGTAGAGCAGGTCGTGCTCGCCTGCGCCGATCTCGTCCGCGACACCGATCGAGTCCACGGCGAGCTCGTGCCCGCGCCACTCCGCACGGCGCGCAAGCACGGCGATATTGCCGCGGTCGGCGTAGATGTTCAGGTAGT
>DHWI01000054.1:20564-21856 GCA_002413095.1 Thermoleophilia bacterium UBA5186 | reverse complement strand
CGTCAGGATCACGTCGCGGCCGTGGAGGATGTGGAACGACTCTTCCCAGCAGATCTTCTTCATGATCCGCGCGTAGGGCGCGTAGGAGCACTTGAGGAGCGCCTTCTGGCTGATGATCGCCGCCGCGTCGACGAGCCAGGCGATCGCGCCGACGTCGCCCCAGGTCTTCGTCGGATAGTGGAAGACGTTGTGGAACTTCGCCTTGCCGGAGATCAGGTCGTCGAGGCACTGCTCGCGCGGCTTGCCGAGATCCGCGACGACGCGGAAGATCAGCTCGGCGTGCCCGACCTCGTCCTGAACCTTCGCGGTCAGGGCGAGCTTCCGCTGAAGTGTCGGCGCGCGGAGGATCCACTCCCGCTCGGGCAGCACGCCCATGAGCTCGGAGTTCCCGTGCATCTCGATGAACTTGATCAGCTTGGCCCGGTACTCGTCGGGCATCCAGTCGCCGGTCTCGACCTGCCCGCCGGACTGCACGTACTCGAGAAAGTCCTGCTCCTGGGTCATTTCGCGCCTCCTACCGAACGATCGTTAGGCGGATTCTAGCGCCTTGCGAATCTCCGCGAGCCCGTTGCTCAGCACCGGGTCGCCGTGCGCGATCAGGACGCGCTCGATGGGCAGCTCGAGGAGGCCGGACAGCGAGGCGAGGAAGGCTTCAGGATTCGGCTCCTCCGGCGAGACGAAGACGTGGAAGCGGCCGCCCGTGCCGCTGAACATGTCGCCGGTCACGAGCGTCTGGAGCCGGCGGATGAAGAAGAAAGCCTGACCTTCTTCGTTTCCCTCCTGGAGGAACGCCTCGATTCCCGCGGGCAGCTCTTGGGTCGTCGTCAGCACCGGCCCTTTCCAGAGCGCCTCCGGATGCGCCCACACGTCTGCCCCGTACCGCTCGACGACGAGTGTCGTGTCGCGGTCGTGCCACGGGGCGGTGAGCAGCACGCGTACGGGCATGCCGAGCCGCTCGACGTCTCGGTCGAGCGCGCGCCAGAACTCGTCCTCCTCGCCGCGCGGCACCAGCGGGTCGAAGAGCACGAGCGCGTCCGGGGCCTCGCAGTACGCGCACAGCACGCCCTCCGGCCAGTTGTCGTCCTCGCGCCACGCAGGATGCGGTGCGAACCAGTACCGCAGGCCCGGCGCGAGCTCGTGCATGTTCACGCGGTGTAGTCTCGCCGCCGTGTCAACGCGTCGCTCCGAGCTGACCCGTACAGCCGCACGGCTCTTCGCTGAGCGGGGCTACCACGGGACGTCGATCGGCGATCTTGCCGAGGCGATGGGAGTCCAGAAGGGCTCGCTCTACG
>DHWI01000054.1:18088-20310 GCA_002413095.1 Thermoleophilia bacterium UBA5186 | reverse complement strand
CGAACTGGGCGTACACGTGGCTTAAGCCAGGGCGCGACACCGACGAGCTCGCCGACGAGTTCTACGCGCTCCTCGTCGACGGGATGCGCGGCTACTCGACGCCGCCGTGAACCCGGGGTGAAGCTCCGGGGATGAGCCGGATCGCCCTGATCGTCAACCCATTCGCCAGTGGCGTCGACGACGAGCGGCTCGCGGCGGTCGAGCGCGAGCTCCGGGCGGCCGGGGAGGTCACGACGATGTTGACGGAGCGGCCCCTCCACGCGACCGAGCTCGTCGAGGCGTCGTGCAGCGACTACGACGCGATCGTCGCCTTCTCCGGCGACGGCGGGTTCAACGAGGTGCTGAACGGCGCGGACGGAGACATCCCGCTTGGCTTCGTCCCAGGCGGCGGGACGAGCGTGCTGCCGCGCGCGCTCGGGCTGCCGCGCGACCCCGTCGAGGCGGCCCGTGCGGTCGCGGGCGCATTCGTCGCGGGCCGCATGCGGCGTATCTCGCTGGGGCGCGTGAATGGACGGCGCTTTGGCTTCAGCGCAGGGATCGGCTTCGATGCTGAGCTCGTCCGGCGGGTCGACGCGCTCGGACGTGCCGCCGACGGGCGCCGCGCAAGCGATCTCAAGTTCATCTTCGAGGTCGTCCGGCTGATCGCCGAGCGCCGCGGCAGGTTCCCCCCCGCGGTCCAGATCGAGGGACGCGGGCGTGCCGCGTTCGCGGTCGTCGCGAACTGCGATCCGTACTCGTTCGCGGCCAGGCTTCCGTTGCACATCGCGCCGCACGCTCGGTTCGAGCTCGGACTCGACCTCATCGCGCCCGTCGAGGCGCGGCCGACGACGATCCCGCGGCTCTTGCGATACATGATCACCGGGAACGGGCAGGAGTCGGACGCAGAGATCATCTACGCGCACGATGTCGACCGGATCGAGGTGCGCTGCGACGCGCCCATGGCGCTCCAGGCCGACGGAGAGGATCTCGGCGACGTCACTGAGTTCGTCTGCGAGGCCGAACGGGACGCGGTGAGCGTCCTCGTTTAGGCCACCCAGCGCCAGGTGACGAACAGGAGCGTCAGGTAGACGCCCCAGGTCGCGCTCGCGGCGAGGATCACCCAGCGGACGATCCAACGGCGCGAGAGCTCGAACCCGACGATGCAGAAGAGCGGGAACGCGGCGAGGAAGTAGCGCGAGAAGCTCGTCAGCGCCCAGAACGGGCTCGGCGTCAGGATCGGCGCCGCCATCACGAGAGCCGAGTACAGCCACAGGTCGAGGGGCAGCCGGCCGATCGCCAGCACGAGCAGGAACGCGAGCACGAAGAGGAGGAGCAGGTTGAAGGTGTCGGCCGCCTTGAAGGCGGGGCCGGCGTTGTTCCCCGCGAACATCACGTGCGGGTGGAAGGCGTACTGCGCGCCGTTCACGCCGGTCGTCCACGCTTTGCCGAGCGTGTCGATCGGATTCGTGAACGCCCGTCCCCACGTCTCGCGCTGCGCGACGGCGAAGTAGAGCGGGTCGCCGCGGACCTGCCAGAGGTAGTACATGTACGCCAAGAGCCCTGACGTGGAGAAGCCGACGAGCAGTGTGGAGCTCCAGCCGAGCTCCCGCCGCCGCTGGAACCAGTGCCAGGCGAGCGGGACGATCAGGAACACGCCGACGTTGCGGGTCAGCATCGCGAAGTAGGCGAAGATGCAGCCGAGGACGAGGTTCCGGCGGACTCGGAGCGCCCAGATGCAGCCGACGCTCGAGAGCAGGAACAGCGATTCCGTGTAGACGGCGTTGAGGAAGAACGCCGACGGGAACAGCGCGAACGCGAGCACCGCGGCGCGGGCGGCGCGCCGCTCGAACAGCCGCTGCGTCAGCTCGTACAGAAACCAAAGCGTGGGAAGCAGCGCCGCGACTGAGATCGCGATCCCCCAGATCGCGGGCCCGCCTCCAAGGCGAGTCCCGAGCCAGATCGCGATCGGGTAAAGCGGGAAGAAGCTCGTCGAGGCCGAGTTGAAGTAGCCGTCCCTCGCGATCGTCGTGTACCAGCCGCCGTCCCAGTTCGCCCAGTAGTTGAACGCGCCGGAGGGCTCACGCGGGAACCCGCCCGGGGAGGCCTCGGTGAGGTGGCCGTGCCCGAGCGCGCCCACCACGAGGAAGAAGACACGCGAGAGCGCCCAGACGGCGACGACGAAGCGGAAATCAGGGTTGGCGGCGAGCGTCCGGAGGCGTCCCACTCGGGTATCTTCGCGGCGG
>DHWI01000054.1:14265-18064 GCA_002413095.1 Thermoleophilia bacterium UBA5186 | reverse complement strand
GATGGCTCAAGTTCTCCCTGCGGAGCGCGATCTGCGACGGGTGATCGGCGACGGCGAGTCCGTTCCGGACGGGGAGGTCGACGGCCTCGACGAGAGCGACTTTCTCGAGCTCTACCGGTCCCTCGTCCTGCTCCGCACCTACGACGAGCGCTCGGTCGTCTTCCACCGCCAGGGCCGCATCGGGACGTACGCGATCTTCTGGAACCACGAGGCGATGCAGGCCGGCGCCGTGCACGCGCTCGCCGACGAGGACTGGATCTTCCCGAGCTACCGCGAGTCGGCGATCGGCCTTCTCCGCGGGATTCCCGCCGCGACGATCCTGCAATGGTGGCGCGGGCACCCGACCGGCTGGTGGAACCCGGCGGACTACAACGTCGCGTCGATCTGCGTCCCGATCGCCACGCACGTGCCACACGCGGCCGGGCTTGCGTGGGGGAAGAAGCTGCGCGGCGAGAACGCGTGCTCGATCGTCTTCTTCGGCGACGGCGCGACCTCCGAGGGCGCGTTCCACGAGGGCGCGAACTTCGCCGCGGTGATGGGCGCGCCGCTCATCCTCTTCTGCAACAACAACCAGTGGGCGATCTCGACGCCGCTCGAGGCTCAGACGCGGGCCGAGACGCTCGCCGACAAGGCCGTCGGGTACGGGATGCCCGGCGTGCGGGTGGACGGCGCGGACGTGCTCGCGGTGTACGAGGCGACGCGCGAGGCGGTCGAGCGCGCGCGGGCAGGCGACGGGCCGACCTTCATCGAGGCGGTGACCTATCGTGCCGCGCCGCACGCGACGGCTGACGATCCTTCCGCCTACATCGACGCCGAGCGAGTCGAGCAGGAGAAGCGCAACGAATGCGTCGGGCGCTACGAGCGCTACCTGCGCCGGCTCGGCGTACTGACGGACGAATTGGACCAGCAGATCCGCGGGGAGGCCGCCGACGCGATGCGGGCCGGGATCGCCGCGGCGGAGGCTGAGGCGCCGGCCGATCCAGGGCTCGTGTTCGAGCACGCGTACGTCCAACCGCCGCCCGAGCTGGCGCGCGACCGGGCCGAGTTGCGGCGAGTCCTCGGCGGGAACGAGGGCTGATGGCGGTCGCGACGCGGGAGCTCACGCTGGTCGAGGCGGTGAACGACTGCCTGCACCACGAGCTCGAGCGGGACGACTCGGTGCTCGTCATGGGCGAGGACGTCGGCCGTGCCGGCGGGGTCTTCCGGGCGACCGCGGGTCTCCGCGACCGCTTCGGGCCCGATCGCTGCATCGACACGCCGCTCGCCGAGGCGGGGATCCTCGGCACCGCGGTCGGCCTGTGCATGGCGGGCTGGCGGCCCGTCGTCGAGATGCAGTACGACGCCTTCTCCTACCCGTGTCTCGACCAGCTGATCACGCACGTCGGGCGCTACCACTGGCGGACGAAGGGCGGGATGGAGTTCCCGATCACGATCCGGATGCCGTACGGCGGCGGCGTGCGCGCGCCCGAGCTGCACGACGACTCGCCCGAGACCTACTACGTGCACACGCCGGGGATAAAGGTCGCGATCCCGTCGACGGCGGCCGATGCGAAGGGATTGCTCGCCGCGGCGATTCGCGATCCCGATCCGGTCGTGATCTTCGAGCCGAAGCTCCACTACCGGACGCTGCGCGGCGAGGTGCCCGAGGGCGACCACGTCGTTCCGCTCGGCGAGGCGCGCATCGTGCGCGAGGGCGACGACGTCACGCTCGTCGCCTACGGGTCGATGGTCCCGCTCTGCGAGGGGGCGATCGACGCGCTCGACGGCGAGGCGTCGGTAGAGCTGCTGGACATCCGCTCCCTGAAGCCGCTCGACGAGGACGCGCTGCTCGCGGCCGCCGCGAAGACGGGACGCGTCGCGATCGTCCAGGAGGCCCCGCGCGTCTGCGGCTTCGGCGCCGAGCTGGCGGCGATCCTCGCGGAGAAGGCGATCCTCGACCTCCAGGCGCCCGTCCTGCGCGTGACGGGCTACGACGTGCCCTACCCGTACTGGACGATCGAGGACGCGTACATGCCGTCGGTCGAGCGCGTGGTCGATGCTGTTCGGAGGCTGCTTGCGTTCTAGCTCCATGGAGGCGCTGCGGCTGATCCTCGAGCGTGGAAGCCTGTCGGGAGCCGGCGACGAGCTGGACGGGCGCGGCTTCTTCTTGCGCGCGGCCGAGAGCGGCGAGCCCCTTCGTTGGCAGGACCCGCTCCTCAGCGAGGTGGGCGCCCAGGTGATCCGCGTGGCGGGGACGTCGTACCGGTCGGCCGAGCTGGGCGACCCGGGGTTCGAGCCGGGCAATCCGCTGGCGCTCGTCCGCGAGCCCGACAATCCACACGACGCGAACGCGATCGCGGTCTGGAACGACGAGCGAACGGCTCAGGCGGGCTACGTGCCCGCGAACGTCGCGGCGGTGCTGGCCGGCTTCGAAGAGCTGTGCGCGCTTTCGCTCTGGGAGTGGCGGGACTCGACCGGCGACCGAATCGGCTTGCGGGCGCTCGTCTATCCGGAGGGGACCGTGCGGGTCCCGAGGCTTCGCTAGGAATCGGCCGTGGCGTACGAGTTCAAGCTGCCGGATCTCGGCGAAGGGTTGACCGAGGGCGAGATCGCCCGCTGGCTCGTCTCCGAGGGACAGGTGATCGCCGAGGACGACCCGCTCGTCGAGATCCAGACCGACAAGACGACGGTCGAGATCCCGTCGCCGGCCGCGGGCAAGGTGGCGCGGATCCTCGTTGAGGAAGGCAAGGTCGTCCCTGTCGGAACCGTCCTCGTCGTAATCGGCGACGGCGCGACAGCAGATGCACCCGTCTCTGTGTCAAAAGCGTCACAAAAGCCAGTTAGTGGCTCAGAGCCACAAAGTCCGAAAGGCAGGTCCGGCACAGGGCCCGTGCGGGCGACGCCCGTTGTGCGGCGGATCGCGCAGGAGCTCGGCGTCGACCTCGCATCCGTCGAGGCGACCGGACCGCAGGGGCGCGTGACCGAGGACGACATCCGTCGCGCGGCCGGAGCCGATGCACCAGCGCCGAAGAGCGAGGGCCGCCGCGAGCTCGTCCGCGGGATCAGGCGCCAGATCGTCGGGCATCTGAGCCGTTCTCACCGCGAGGTGCCGGCGGTCACGTTCGTCGAGGAATGCGACTTCACCGACGTCGACCTCAAGCGCCTCGTGCCGCTCGTCCTCCGCGCGACCGCGCGCTCGCTGAAGGAGTTCCCCGAGCTGAACGCGCGGCTTGAGGGCGACGAGATCGTCTATCTGGACCGGTACGACCTGGGCCTGGCCGTCCAGACTGAGGCAGGTCTCGTCGTGCCGGTGATCCGAGATTGTGGCTCTGAGCCACTAAGTCAGCTGAGCTCGGAGGCCGAGCGCCTCGCGGACGCGGCGCGTTCGGGCACCCTCCAGCCGGACGAGCTGCGCGGCTCGACTTTCACCGTCACGAGCGCCGGCAAGCTCGGCGGGCTGATGGTCACGCCGCTCGTGAACCATCCGGAGGTCGGGATCCTCGGGATCCACCGGATCGGCCCGCGGCCGGTGGTGCGCGACGGCGAGGTCGTCGTGCGGCAGGTGGGCAACGTGTCCGTCACGTTCGACCACCGGGTCGTGGACGGGGCCCGGGCGGCCGCGTTCGCGCTCGACCTGATCGGCCGCCTGGAGGCACCCGGCGGCCTCGAGGACTAGGGCGTGAAGCTCGCCGCAGCCGCGGTCGTCGCTGCCGTCGTCGGGTCGGCGCATGCGTCAGCGCTCCCGCCGGTGAGCTTCCGCGTGGACGGCTACCCGCTCACGCTCGCCGCGGCGGGGCCACGGGTCGCGGTGGGGACATCC
>DHWI01000054.1:12803-14176 GCA_002413095.1 Thermoleophilia bacterium UBA5186 | reverse complement strand
TCGCCGCCCAGACGATCGACGCGCCGAGCCCGCACGGCGAGCAGTACGCGCTCTGGAGCGGACCGCTCCCACGGGGGCCGCTCGGCAAGCGCGGCGGCGAGTGGGGCTGGACCGACAGCGACGTTCCCGGAGGCTACGGGTGCGCGTGGTCGGTGGTCGCCGGCGGCGGCGTCATCGCGCTCACGCAGGTCCCGAACCGGCTCGCGGTCGACGGCGGTTTCGACGATACGCCGGCCTGCCCGGCCGCAGCTGCGTCGAGGATCGCGCTGATCGGCGCGGCCGCCACGCAGTTCACTCTCGCAGGCTCGTGGAGCATCCTTGCGACCGACGGGAAGCGGCTGGTGCTCGCCCGGCTCGACGCGGACGCCCTCCCGACGGGTGAATTGGCGCTCGTCGACGTTCACGGCAGGCGCCTGACGCCGCCCGCGATAAGCGCGGCTCTCGTCAAGGCCGCGATCGACGGCTGGCTCACACCGGAGGGGCTAGTCCTCGAGACCGTTCCCGGAATCAGCGGGCCCGGCTGGACGGTTCGCACCAAAGGAGCAGCGACGGTCGGTTCCGGCCGGGTCTTCTACGTCCAGGGAAGGACGGTCCGTGTCCGTCGCATCCGCGGTGGTGCCGACCGCGCGCTGCTCAGGCTCCCGACGTCGCAGGCGCTCATCGCGGCGGGCTCGTTCGGTCTCGCGATCGCGACCGGGACCGAGACGGCGACTACCGTCTACCGGGTGCCCTGGCGCACGATCGACCGCACGATGCCGCCGAGCTAGGCGACGGCCAGCGCGTCGTCGAGGTGCGGCGCGAGCATCCGCTCGATCGCCGGCGCGCTCGCACGTCCCTCGAGACGGTCGACCACACGCTTGTCCTTGACGAGAGCGAGCGTCGGGACGACGTCGACCTTGAAGCGCTCGGCGAGCTCGGGCCGCTCGTCCACGTCGACCCGCATGACGCGCACGCGCTCGCGCTCCTTGCGCGCGACATGCGCGAGCAAGCTCTCCATCCTGCGCGCCGGTCCCGAGCGCACCGAGCAGAAGAAGACGAGCAAGGGCTGGGCTCGATCAGGCAATGCGCTTCGATATTTCCCTGCTTCGGAAGCGACGAAACCGGAGCGCCCGTGCCTACACTGGACGCGTGCTCAGCGACCTCTACTGGATCGGCGTCTCGGCCGGTGTCGCGGCCGGCGTCGGCGTCCTGCTCGCGGGCTTGCTGAACGCGACGCCGCTCGGACGCGTGGCCGGAGTCGTCCTGGCCGCCGCCGCAGGCGTCCTCTTCGGGCTGCTCGTCGACAACCTCGACGAGGCGGTCGGAGGAGGGATCGGCGGGATCCTCGGCGCTTTCGCCGCGGCGACGATCGCCGTCGGAACGCTGCGCCGCGG
>DHWI01000054.1:12536-12719 GCA_002413095.1 Thermoleophilia bacterium UBA5186 | reverse complement strand
GCACTCGCCTTCGTCCCGGCGCTCGGCTACGTCGAGGCACTGGGCCTCCCGGCACTCGCGGCCCGGCTCAGGAAGCGCGGCGGCGAGCGCTACGCGGGACTGCGCATCCTCGCGCGTGACTAGGCGCCTGATCCTCATCGTGATCGACGGGCTGACTCCGTCGATGTTCGAGAGCGCCGTCGA
>DHWI01000054.1:10866-12373 GCA_002413095.1 Thermoleophilia bacterium UBA5186 | reverse complement strand
CTTCCCCTCCCTGACGCCCGTCTGCCTCTCGTCGATCGCGACCGGCGCGCACCCCGACGTGCACCACATCCCGCACCTCGTCTGGTGGAACCGCGCCGAGCAGCGCGTCGTCGAGTACGGGTCGTCATATGCGGCAGTTCGGGCGGCAGGGCTCGGACGCTCGCTGCGCGACACGGTCCTGAACCTGAACCAAAGTCACCTCTCGCCGGACGCTGTGACGGTCTATGAGGGGCTCGAGAACGCCGGACTCACCGCGGCGGCGATCAACATCACCTGCTACCGGGGCGGCACACGCCACGCGGCGATCATCCCCGGCGTGCCCCCGGCCTTCGGGCCCAAGCGCTTCTTCTTCTACAACCTGTACTCGTCGGACGCGACCGGTGCGCCGCTCGCCATCCGCAACCGCGCCGCGGGCTCGATCGACGCCTACGCGGCCGCGGTCGGGCGTTGGCTCGTCACGCGCGACGGCTTCGACTTCCTCGTCTACTACCTCCCCGACTACGACTTTGCCTCGCACGTCAGCGGCCCTGACGCGGCGTACGAGGCGCTCGCGCGGAGCGACCGGGCTGTCGGCACGCTGATGGAGGCCGCGGGCGGACCGGAGGAGTTCCTCGAGCGCTACGCAGTGATCCTCTGCTCGGATCACGGGCAGACAAAGGTGACGGAACGGGCGACGCTGCAGGAGTCGTTCCGCTCGCTGCCGAGCACGATCGTCACTGCGTCGAACCGCGCCGGCATGGTGTACCGCCTCGGCCCCGGGGCACCCACAGCGCGTGATCTCGCAGAGCGGCTCGACGGCGAGCCCGCGGCCGAGACAGTCCTGTTCAGCGAGGACGACTGGGCGGTGGCACGCCGTGAGGGCGTCGACCTCCGCTTCCGCCCGCGCGAGGATCGCTGGGACTTCGTCGGCGACGAGGGGATTCTCGCCGGGTATCCGAACGGCTTCGAGCGCGCCTGGGCGGCGCTCGCCAATCCCAACGCAGGCGAGCTGATCGTCTCCGCCGCGCCGGGCTACGAGTTCCTCGACCTCGGCGGACGGCACCACCTGGGCGGGGGAAGCCACGGGTCCCTGACCGCGGGCGACTCGCTCGTGCCGATGGTCGTCGTCGGCCTCGACCGGTTGCCGGAGAGCATCACGGACATCGCGCCGCTCGCGCTGGAGCATTTCGGCGTCGAGCCGCCGCCGTACGCCAGACGCCTTGCCCGTGCCGCCTGACGCGAGCCGGATGGTCTCCGAGCAGCTGCGGGGCCGCGACGTCGAGGACGAGCGCGTGCTCGCTGCGATGGCGCGCGTCCCGCGGGAGCTGTTCGTCCCGCCCGAGCTGGCGGGCCACGCCTACGAGGACGCGGCGCTGCCGATCGGCTGGGGCGCGACGATCTCCCAGCCGTACATGGTCGCGCGGATCTGCGAGGCGCTCGCGCTCCATGGGCGGGAGCACGTGCTCGACGTGGGGACGGGCTCCGGCTACCAGGCCGCGGTCCTTGCCGAGCTCGCCGCGGAGGTGGA
>DHWI01000054.1:1553-10835 GCA_002413095.1 Thermoleophilia bacterium UBA5186 | reverse complement strand
TTCGACGCGATCGCGGTCGGCGCCGCGGCCCCCGAGCTCCCCCAGACGCTGTACGGCCAGCTCGCCGAACGCGGCCGGCTCGTGCTCCCGATCGGCCCCCGCGACGCGCAGGAGCTGCAGGTGATCGTGCGCAGCCCCGAGGGCCCGGCGGTGCTCCGCTCCGTCCCATGCCGCTTCGTCCCACTCCTCGGCGAGGAGGGGTTTGCGTCGCCTTGATCCGTTTCGACCCCCCGGGCTCGGGCAGTATGGGCGTGCTGTGAGGGGCCTGTCCGGAGATTCACTGCTGCAGCTGCCGGTTCGATTGCACGGGATCGCGATCGGCCGCCCGGTCGACCTGATCGTCGATCCGGACGGACGGATCCTCGGCGTCGACGTGCTCTGCCGCGACGAGCAGCACCGCTTCCTCCCGCTCGCGGCCGCCGAGGTGCTCGAAGACGAGATCAGGGTCGACTCGGCGTTGACGCTGCTCGAGCACCGCGAGCTCGCGTTCTATCGCGAGCGCGGTCGCGCTCTCGCCGGGCTGCGCGGCTCCCCGGTGCTCCGCGGCGACAAGCCGGCCGGGCTGTTGCGCGACGTCGTCGTGGGGGACGGCGGAGCGATCGAGGCGTTGCTCGTCGGCGAGAACGGCACGAGCAGGCGGATCCCCTTCGGGGCTGACGTGCGCTTCGGCGACGGCCGGCGCCGCGCCCCCGCCGCCTAAGCTCCGACTCATGGAACAGGAAGGAGCAGTGCCGACTCCCCCGCGCGGTCGCGCGGGTCGCGCGATCCGGGCGCGCCACAATTGGGTCGAGCTGGTGAAGTTCTGCATTGTCGGCGGCACTGGTTTCGTCGTCAATCTCGCGGTGTTCTCGGTACTCCTGCACGTCGGCGTCCACTACATCCCAGCCGCCGTCTGCTCGTTCCTCGTCGCGGTGACGAACAACTACACGTGGAACCGCTTGTGGACCTTTGCGCACCACACGGGCGGGGTCGTCTACCAGGGCCCGCGCTTCCTGATCGTCTCGCTGTGCGCGCTGCTCGCAAACCTCGCGATCCTCAGCGGGCTCGTGTCGCTCGGGCTGGAGAAGCGGCTGGCGCAGGCGATCGCGATCATCCTCGTGACGCCGCTCAACTTCGTCGGGAACAAGCTCTGGTCGTTTGCGTCGGGGCGCGGATGAGAGCGGCTGTCCTGGCCGCGGCCGGCCTGGCGGCGCTCGCGCTCTCCGCCGCCGCGCTCGCCGGCACGACCACTCCGGCGCCGACCGCTCCCGTCTACGACGCGAAAGGCCACGTGATCATGACGCCGTTCGCGCCGCCGCCGACCAAAAAGCGGCTGACTGAGGCCGAGACGACGAGGATCGGCCTCTCGATCCCGGAGATCCGCAACTGGCTCGAGCGCTACCCGACGAAGGCCCGCGTCACGGAGTCGACCTTCAAGGACGGCGTCTGGACGTTCAAAGCGTGGTCGGGCAAGGCCGGCCAGATTGCGCAGGCCAAGATCGCGGACGACACCGGCCTCGTCACGGACGTCTTCACCGGGCCGCAGGTGGCGTGGGGGATGGCGCGCGGCGGCCCGGGTGCCTTCGGCGGCGAGAAGATCAACACGCCGCTCGTCTGGGGCACGTTCTGCGTTCTCTTCTTCCTCGGGCTCGCCGACCTGCGCAGGCCGCTCTCGGTGCGGAACCTCGACCTGCTCGTGCTGCTCAGCTTCACCGTCAGTCTCTGGTACTTCAACCGCGGCGACATCTTCACGAGCGTGCCGCTGATGTATCCGCCGCTCGTTTACGCGATCGCGCGCACGGCCTGGATCGGGTTCCGGGGGCGCGGCAGCCCCACGCGGCCGGTCTGGCCGACCTGGATGCTCGTCGGCGCGACCGTCTTCCTGATCGGCTTCCGCGTCGGCCTGAACATCGAGACCTCGAACGTGATCGACGTCGGCTTCGCGGGCGTGGTCGGCGCCGAGCGGATCGTCCACGACCACCAGATGCCGTATGGGCACATGCCGATCGAGGACGACCTCAAGGCCTGCGGGCCCGCGAACCAGGACGGCGAGATCCGCGAGCGCATCCAGACGAACGGCCGCTGCGAGTCGGCGAACGAGCGCGGCGACACCTACGGGCCCGTCTCGTACGAGGCGTACATCCCCGGCTACCTCGTCCGCGGGTGGAGCGGGAGGTGGGACTCGCTGCCCGCCGCGCGCTACACGTCGATCCTGTGGGACATCCTCTGCATGGGCGGGCTCTGGCTGTTCGGCAGCAAGGTCGGCGGCCGCAGGCTGGGGGCCATGTTCGCCTTCGCCTGGGCGGCCTATCCGTTCACGCAGTACGTGTCGAACTCCAACACGAACGATTCGATCGTCCCAGCCTTCCTGATCTGGGGACTCTGGCTCGCGGCGTCGCCGGTGTCGCGCGGGGCAGGGGCGGCGCTGTCGGGCTGGACCAAGTTCGGGACGCTGCTCGTGGCGCCGCTCTGGCTCTCGTACCCGCGCTTGAATCGCATCACGGCCCTTCGGGTCGTCGCCGGCTTCGTGATCGCGACGATCCTCGCGTTCTCGATCGTCCTCCTCGAGCCGAATCCCTTCCACGCGCTGCGGGTCTTCGGCGAGCGGACTCTCGGGTGGCAGCTCGGCCGCGAATCGCCGTTCTCCCTCTGGGACTGGCGCCAGTACCACGCGAAAGGCATCCCCGACCTGCATCGCGTGCAGCAGGTGCTCGAGGCGCTGGTCGTGGCTGTCTCGATCGGCGTCGCATTCGTCCCTCGCACGAAGTCGCTCCTCCAGCTGACCGCTCTGACGGGGATGGTGATCGCCGGCTTCGAGCTCGTGCTGACGCACTGGTTCTACCTCTACATCCCTTGGTTCTTCCCGTTCGTGGTGGCCGCGATGCTGATGCCTCGGGTCGAGCCCCCGCCCGAGCCGGAGGAGCAGGAGCCGAGTGGCAGCGAGCAGCGCGAGCTCGTTCCGACCGGCTGAGCCCGCGGCGACCGCCGCGGCGCTCGTCGTCGGTCTGCTGCTCCTGATCGCGTCGTGGACTGCGCTCCACGGCTGGTTCTTCGCGAAGTCGCAGATCATCGACACGCCGGTCTACATCAAGTACGGGAACCGGATTGCGGCCGGCGAGGTGCCCTACCGGGATTTCCGCCTCGAGTATCCCCCCGGCGCGCTCCCCGTCTTTGCGGCGCCCGCGGTCGGGCACGCGCCGTCGAGCTTCGACTCGTACCGGCGATTGTTCGAGACCCTGATGTTCGTCGCGGCCGGCCTCGGCCTGGTCGCGCTCGCGTTCGCTCTCAGCTGCCTGCGCACCGGACTCGCGAGGACGGTGGGCGCGCTCGCCTTTGCAGGCCTGGCGCCGCTCGCGCTGGGCTCCGTGGTGCTTTCCCGCTTCGATCTCTGGCCGGCGGCGATCTGCGCGGGCGCGGTGGCCGCGCTCGTGTGCGGGCGCCCGCGCCTTGGGCTGGCTCTCCTCGGCCTCGGCGTCGCGACGAAGCTGTGGCCCGGCGTCGTTGTCCCTTTCGCACTCGTCTATGTGTGGCGGCGGGAAGGCAGGCGGCAGGCGCTGGTCGCGGGCGGCTGGTTCGCCGGAGTGCTCGCCGCCTGGGTGCTCCCATTCCTGATCGTCTCCCCCTCCGGGCTCTGGCACAGCATCTCGGGCCAGCTGGGCCGCCCGCTGCAGATCGAGAGCCTCGGCTCGTCGTTCCTGCTCGTCGCCCACCGGTTCGGTCTCGACATCACGATGCGGTCGAGCCACGGGTCGCAGAACCTCGCCGGGACAGGGCCCTACGTGATCAGCGTCGTGCAGACCGTGATCCAGCTCGCCGTGCTGGCGGCGCTGCTCGCCGCCTTCGCGCGGCTGCGCAGGCCCTCGCCCGACGACGTCGTCCGCTACGCGGCGGCCGGGGTGGTCGCGTTCGTCGCCCTGGGGAAGGTGCTCTCCCCGCAGTTCCTGATCTGGCTCGTCCCGCTCGTGCCGCTCGTCCGCGGACGCCGCGGGCTTGTCGCGACGGCGCTTCTCGCCTGCGCCGCCGTCCTCACGCAGATCTGGTTCCCGTATCGCTATTGGGACTTGGCGCTCGCGTTCGATCCAGTCTCGTCCTGGCTGGTGTTCGTGCGCGACCTGGTGCTCGTCGGACTGCTCGTCGTGCTGGTCTGGCCCGGGAGGGAGGCCGGCTCCACCACGACCGCGGCCTGGTGGCGCACACCCGCGAAGCGCGACTTGAGCCTGAGCGCCGGCGTCTCGACGAAGCGGAACGACGCAGCCGAGACGGCGTAGGCGAGCGCCACGCCGACGACCGGGTTGAAGGCGGTGCCCGGGTAGTTGAAGAAGAAGAGCGGGTTCCAGAGGTAGAGCGCGTACGAGATCTCGCCCGTGTAGGTCAGCGGCCGCCAGGCGAGCGCCCGGACCGGCAACGACGGGCGCTCGTCGAGAGCGGCGAGCACGATCGCCCCCCCGGCGAGCACGACCAGCGAGTAGCCGCCGTCGTAGAGCCACCGCGTCGCGGGATGGACGGTCGCGAGCACGATCGCGAGGAGCACCGCGGACACGGCAGCCGCGAGCGCGACGCCACGCCGCCACCGCTCGCCGCGCGGGAGCAGATCCCACGCGTACAGCTGGCCGAGCAGGCAGCCGAGGAGCAGCCCGTCGGCGTGCGTGAACGGGCTGTAGAGCACCGCGCCGACATCTCCCGCATAGGGGCCGTGCCAGAGGATGACCCTGAGGGCGCTCGCGGTCACGAAGAGGCCGGCGGTCACTCCAGCGACGAGGCTGCGCGGCGCGCGGGACCGGAGCAGCAGGATGAGCAGCGCGGGCCAGACGACGTAGAACTGCTCCTCTGCCGAGAGCGACCACATGTGCGCCCAGTAGAGCTGAGTGCCTCCCGCCTGGACGATGTTCGCGACGTAGAGGGTCGTCGCGAGGATGAACCGTCCCATCAGGGTCTGGAGGCCGTCGTCCACCCGCGCGTAGATCGCTAGACAGACCAGGAGGAAGACGCCCAGCGCCGGGAAGAGCCGCAGCACGCGACGGACGTAGAAGCGGCGCAGCGAGATTCGGCCGGCGCTTTCCCACTCGTCCAGCAGGAGCGCGGTGATCAGGAAGCCGCTCAGCACGAAGAAGACGTCGACCCCGACGAACCCGCCGGGCACGTAGCGCTCGTGCGTCGCGTGGAACGCCACGATCATCAGGATCGCGACGCCGCGCAGGCCGTTCAGGCGGGGGAGGCGTCCGAGCGGGCGGGCCACGCTAAGCCTAGGGCCAGTCGATCCGCACGGGCTCGCAGGTCGTCGCGCGGCCGGTCGCGGCGTCGCAGTCGACGACCGCGCCCTCGATTCGCACCCCACCTTCCGCCGGCTGGAAGCGGACTGGCATCCCCGTCCGCATCCGCCGGATCGCGAGCTCGGCCTCGACGCCGATCACCGAGTCGTGCGGTCCGGTCATCCCGGCGTCGGTCAGCGCGGCGGTCCCGCCCGCGAGCACGCGCGCGTCGGCGGTCTGCACATGCGTGTGTGTCCCGATCACCGCAGTCACCCGCCCGTCGAGCCAGCGCGCGAGCGCGATCTTCTCGCTCGTCGCCTCGGCGTGGACGTCGATCACGATCACCGGCGTCGTCCTCGTCGCCTCCTCGACGAGCTCGTCGACGATCTCGAACGGATTCTGGGCCACGTCGAGGAAGAGCGCGCCCATCAGACTGATCACCGCGACCTGCGTGCCCTCGCGCGCGGGCGCGACCGCCCACCCGCGGCCCGGCGCGCTGCTCGCGAAGTTCGCGGGCCGCAAGACCCGGTCCGAGCCGGCGAGGTAGTCGGCGATGCCACGCTGCCGCCAGGTGTGATTCCCGAGCGTGATCACGTCGGCGCCCGCGGCGAGCATCCGGTCGGCGTGCTTGCCGGTGATCCCCGCGCCGTCGGCCGCGTTCTCGCCGTTCACGATGCAGAAGTCGACGTCGAGCTCGTCGCGCAAACCGGGTAGCCGGTCCTCGAGGGCGCGGCGGCCGGGCACGCCGAAGACGTCGCCGACGAAGAGGATCCGCATTCCGGGGAAAGCTAGGGCAGCGACAGGCTCACCGACGGGTGAACCTCGATGGAAACGTGGTTTCCGGAGTCGTTCGTATACCGCGCGAGCGCCTGCTTCTCGACGCGCGAGAGGTCCAGCAGCGTGCCGAGACGCGATGTCCGCGCCGCCACCGACGAGCCGACCGTGAGCGACGAGTCGGGCCGGAGATGCGTGACGGAGACGACGATTGCCGGCGCGGCGGTCGGCTCGATGTCGATCCGGCGGCCGTAGACGCGGTTGTTCACGATGTAGTCGGTGATCCCCACGATCTTCCCGTCCACCGGCGAGTAGACGTCGGCTCCCGCCGAGGCGCCGACGTCGAGTGAGCTCGTCTGGGGCCCGGAGCCGCCATCGAGCTGATACCAGCCGAGGCCGGTCTGCCCGCCGCCGAAGATCCGGTGCGCGAGCCGCGAGAGGAGCCCGGCGTTGCTCTGCCGGCCGAGCGGGTGGAGCGCCAGTGTTCCCTCGCCGGCAGCGTGGTACCCGACCGCGGTCACCTTGCTCTGCGCGATCGGCAGCTGCAGGCGAAGCGCGCCCTGGATGGCGAGGATGAGCGGGACCGGCGGGCCGGTCGGAAGGAGGCGCTGAGCGGGCGCGGGCGCGGTCGAGGCGACCCGGGCCGGCGTTCCGGCTCCGAACGCGGTCAGGAGCAGCGTGATCACCGCGATCACGCCGACGAGCGCGAGAATTGCGACGCGCTGGGCGCGGCGGGCGGCACGGCGCTCCCGGCGCGCACGGCGAAGCTCCCTTGTTCTGCGGGCGGGCGGCATTCGCCGCACCGTAACGAACTCCTTCCCTAGCGGCAACTCGTCCGCGCGATCCGGAGCTTGTAACAGCCGAACCCGTGGCGGAATCGGAGGTTCTTCCCAGAGATCGTGACGGTCGAGCGCGAGGGCGCCGTCGACGAAGTCGGACCAGTCCCACGCCGCGGGTCTGAGCGCGCCCAGGCGCCGACTCGGCGGCGCCGTCCCCAGTTCGTGCGGGCTTTGCTCGCGCGAACGTCTGCGCTCCCTTACCACGTCGTCCATGGACTCTCGGGAACGCGTGACCGAGGCGCTACGATCGGTGTCGTGCCGCCCGGCGCGCCTACGCGGATCGAGATCCCGCGCTGGATTCAGCTCGTGGGCCTGCCGGTGCTGCTCATCGGGCTTTGGATGGTGGCGGGCGCGGTCCGTCACGTCATCTTCCTGTTCCTCGTCGCGGCGCTGATCGCGCTGCTCCTAAACCCGCTCGTGCGGGGACTCGGACGGGCCTTCATCCCTCGCGGCTTCGCGGTTGCGATCGTGTACCTGAGCTTCGCTGCTGCAGTTGCTCTTGCGATCGTGGCCCTCGCGACTGTGGTCGTGAATCAGACGAGGTCGGCTTCCGGGCGGGTCGACACCTACTTTACGAAGGCCTCCGGACAGGGCGGCCAAACGCAGGCCGCGTCCGATCTGGACACCTTCCAGCGCTGGTTGAACGGCCACGGGCTCAAGCGCATCCAGGTCGAGAAACAGGGGCGCAGCTTCCTCGACAACGTCGGCTCGAAGGACGTCGAGAAGTACACGTCCAAGGCGATCAACTGGGCCGAGGGCGCAGGGCTCGCCGTCGTCCAGATCCTGTTCAGCGGGATCCTGATCGTCGTGATCTCGATCTACATGCTGCTCGACATGGGGAGGCTCTCGGCTGCGCTCGACCGGCGCTTCCCGCCCCTGCCGGGGAAGGAGCCGCTGCTGCCGCGGATCGAGCACGCGCTCGTCTCGTACGTGAAAGGGCAGGCGCTCCTGTCGCTGATCATCGGCTCGAGCGCGGGGGTGGGCCTCTGGCTGCTCGGCTTCCTCGGCTGGCTCCCGGGCGGGGAGACCTACGCGATCCTGTTCGCGTCCTGGGTCGCGCTGACGGAGCTGATCCCGTACCTTGGGCCGTGGCTCGGCGCGCTGCCGCCGTTCTTCTACGCGCTGGTCGTCCACCCGGTCGCGGCGATCTGGGTGGGGCTTCTGTTCCTGTTCATCCACCAGATCGAAGGGCACGTCGTGGTGCCCAATGTGATGGGGAGCGCGCTGCGGCTGCACCCCCTGCTCGTGATCTTCGGGCTGCTCGCGGGTGCGGAGATCTACGGGCTCCCGGGTGTCCTCGTCGCGCTGCCGCTGCTCGCGGCGTGCCGGGCGATCTGGGAGTTCTTCTCCGAGCGCGTCGAGCTCGAGCCGTGGACGGACGAGGAGCCGAAGGTCGCGGTCGACGTGGAGCCGGCGCGGCCCGTTGCGCCCGTGCCGCCGAGCGAGCAGCAGCCACCGGCAGCCGCCACCCGGTGACCTCGCCTCTCCTCCAGGCCCACGGCCTGGGCCGGCGCTTCGGCGCGCGTCTCGCGCTGGCGGCCACGGACCTCGCCGTGAGCGCGGGCGAGTCGCTGGCGCTCGTCGGGCCGAACGGCGCTGGGAAGTCGACGCTGCTCGCCCTGCTCGCTGGATCCCTGGAGCCGAGCGAGGGCCGGGTCTCGGTCGCGGACGGCATCCGGGTCGGCTGGGTGCCGCAGCGGCCCGCGCACTACGGACGCTTGTCCCCGCGGGAGAACCTCGAGCTGTTCGGCCGGCTCGAGGGCGCGGACCGGTCCGCCGTGAGTGCGCTGCTGGCGGAGTTCGGGCTCCCGGTGGACTCCGAGCCGAGCTCCACGCTCTCGGTGGGCAACCGCCAGCGCCTCAACATCGCGATCGCGCTGCTCGGCAGGCCGGACGTCCTGCTGCTCGACGAGCCGACTGCGTCGCTCGATCCGGGTCAGCGCCGGCGGCTGTGGGAGAACGTCGACCGGGTGCGGGAGGCGGGCGGCGCGGTCGTGTTCGCCACGCAGAACCTCGACGAGGTCGAGCGGCACGCGGACCGCGTCGCGGTGCTGCGCCTGGGCGAGCTCGTGTTCGCCGGGCCTCCGGCCGAGTACGAGCGGGAGTTTGCGGAGGACGTGTTCGCGTGAGCCGGGCGTGGCTCGTCCTGGCGAAGGATCTCCGCGTCCTGCGGCGGTCACCGTTCCTGCTCGGCGTGCTCGTGGCCTACCCGATCGTGATCGCGCTCCTGGTCGGGCTCGTCGCGGGGTACGCGAACGCGAAGCCGCGGGTGGCGTTCGTGGACGAGGACGGCCTGCCCGCTGTGATCACCGTCGGGGGGCACCACTTCCACGTCCAGTCGACGATCGACCGGGTGAGCCGGAACGTCAGGCTCGTCCGTCTCTCGCCCAAGGAGGCCGACCGCGAGCTTCGCACCGGCAAGGTCGTCGCGACGATCACCG
>DHWI01000054.1:0-1509 GCA_002413095.1 Thermoleophilia bacterium UBA5186 | reverse complement strand
AAGGGCGGCGTCGCGCCGCGCGTGAACCAGCAGGTGCAGGCGCTCGTCTACTCGCTGAACCGCCAGCTGCAGGAGGCGTACATCGCAGCGAACCTCGAGTACGTGCGTCTGATCCTCCACGGGGGGAACGGCTCGTTCCTCGGGCGGGACTTCCACGTGCTCGGCCTCGACGGCACCGAGCGGCTGCTGCAGGAGCTTCCACACGGCCCGCGGCTCGACCGGATCCGTGCGTTCGTCACCGTCGCGCGGCTCGCGCTTGCACAGACAGGCGGCGCGCTCGCTGCGACCGCGCACCCGATCGAGTTGAAGCGGGCGCCTGAGGAGGGCCGGACGTGGGCGCTCTCCGCGCAGGTGCAGGCCTACGCGCTGGCGCTGACGATCTCGTTCCTGACGCTCCTGCTCGCCGCGGGCGCGCTCGCTGCGGAGCGGGACGAGAACACGATCGGAAGGCTCGCGCGCGGGCTCGTCTCGCTCGGCGAGCTGGTCGCGGCGAAGATCGGGCTCGCGGTCGTCGTCGCTGTCGCGCTCGGGATGGCGATCGCGCTGCTCTTCGGCGGGATCATCCAGGTCGGCGGGGTCGTCGGCGGCGAGCCGTGGGCGCGGCTTCCCCTGTTGGCGGTCGGACTCGCGCTCGCGGGTGCCGCGCTCGGCGGGCTCGGGGCGCTCCTGGGCGCGCTCGCGCGCGAGGCGCGGACGGCGTCGCTCGTCGCGGTGCTGGTCGTGCTTCCGATCGTCTTCCTCGGACTCGTCCCGGGCGAGATCGTCCCGGTGGCGGGCTGGATCTCGGATGCGCTGCCGTTCGCCCACGCGGTGCGCTTCTTCGCGTCGGCGCTCTACGACACGAGCCCGTGGGGAACGCTCGCGCGGGAGGCGGTCTGGCTCGCCGGGCTTGCGCTCGTGTTCGGCGCGGGGGCGCGCCTCGCGGCGCGCCGCCTCCTCGTCTAGCGCAGACACGTCCGGGGTCTGACCCCGGACGGCGCTCCGCGGGACGCGGCCGCCGCGCCAAAGCCGTGGAGCCATCCCGTCGGCGACGAATCGCCATGGCCTTGCCAGACACTTCGAGGGGTCAGACCCCGGACATGGCCCGGCGTTCGGCGCGCCGCGGACTAGAGTTCGCGGCGTGAGCGCCTTCCCCGCAACGCGGCTGCGGCGGCTGCGCCGGACCGGCGCGCTACGTTCGCTCGTGCGCGAGACGCGCCTCGAGCTCGACAGCTTCGTCATGCCGCTGTTCGTGGCGCCCGAGCCGCTGCCGAACCCGGAGCTGCCCGGCCTCGCTCGGCACTCGCTCGACTCGCTGCCGCGCGAGGTCGAGGAGCTGGTCGCCGCGGGCGTGTCCGCCGTGATCCTGTTCGGGATCCCGGAGGAGAAGGACGACGAGGGCTCGGGCGCCTGGATCGAGGACGGGATCGTCCAGCGCGCCCTCCGCGACCTGCGGCCCCGGTTTCCCGAGCTCCTCCTTCTCACCGACGTCTGCCTGTGCGAGTACACGTCGCACTCTTATACACATCT
>DHWI01000141.1:8834-9005 GCA_002413095.1 Thermoleophilia bacterium UBA5186 | reverse complement strand
TCGAGAAGCTGAACAAGGTCGTCCACATCGAGCGTCAGCTCGTTCAGCGGCTGGGGCGCGAGCCGAAGCCGGAGGAGATCGCGGACGAGCTCGAGATAACGACCGAGGAGGTGCGCGAGATCCTGCGGATGGCGCAGCTTCCCGTTTCCCTGGAGAAGCCGATCGGCGAGG
>DHWI01000141.1:6955-8773 GCA_002413095.1 Thermoleophilia bacterium UBA5186 | reverse complement strand
AGCCGATCGGCGAGGAGGAGGAGTCGTCGCTCGGCGACTTCGTCCAGGACGAGCAGGCTGAGTCGCCGTACGACACCGCCCAGCTCTCGCTGCGCCGCGAGGACATCGAGAACGCCCTCTCGTCGTTGCCCGAGCGCGAGCGGAAGGTGATCGAGCTGCGCTTCGGGCTCAAGGGCGAGCAGCCGTGCACGTTGGAGGAGGTCGGGCGTGCCTTCGGCGTCACGCGTGAGCGGATCCGGCAGATCGAGAACAACACGCTGAAGAAGCTCGAGTCGCTGCCCGAAGCGCAAGGCCTCAAGGACTGCGTCTAGGCCAGACGAGTCTCGGAGGGCGGACAAAGGGGTCAGACCCCGGACGTGTCCGTTCGTTGCTGCAAAGTTGCGAGCTGAGCAGGCCTTTCGCGCGTTGGTCACGGCCCTTCGGGCCGCGGCCGGGGTCTGACCCCGATGGTTAGCGCCGCGCGAAGATCGGCTCGCCCGCGCGCGCGCTGACGCTGCGGCCGTCCGAGAGGTAGCCGCCGCCGCTCAGGGCCTCGAATCGGAGCGTCCACGGCTGCCGCGACGAGACGGTGAAGCGAAGGGTCGTCGCCTGGCCCGGACGCAGCGTGACGATGCGCACGGTGCCGGGCGTCGTGAACCGGATCCGCGTCGGCTTGACCTGCTCCGGCAGCGCGAGCGGGAGTCGAAGCGTCCCGCGCGCTCGTCCGCTCGCGTCCGCCCACACCCGCACGTACCCGGACGACGCGAGCCAACCGTCGTAGTAGCGCCCGCCGGCGAAGAGCGAGAGACGCGGCACCCCGAGAGGACGCCAGAGATCGAACACCGCCGTTCGACCCACCCGAACCGCGTTCCGGAACTGCGTCACGACCGCGAAACGCGTCACGAGCAGCGGCCGATCCAAGGACCGGCCGTGCACGAGCAGCGTACCGTCGCGGCCGATCAGCGCCCGCGGCTCCGCGAACGCGTCGAGCGCCTCGGTGCGACGCAGCCGGACGAGCTGCGTGATGCTCGTGTTCCAAAAGAGCTGCTCGAGCGCGAGCGGGCGGGGCGCGCCGGGCGTCTGAATTACCGCGACGTCCTCGAGGCCGGAGTGGTCGACCCAGCGCGGGTCAGCCGGAAGGTACGTGGCGCGCGCATGCCGCGAGACCTCGCGGTCGAGCGAGAAGGCGCCCGCGTCCACAGTGCCGAGGAACGCGACGGAGAGTCCCAGCGCCGCAAGACCCGCCACGCGCGGCCGGAAGGCGACAACTGCAGCCGCGACGGCGAGCGCAGCGATCACGCCTGCCACGACCAGCGAGCCGTTCGCCGTTCCGATGGCAGTCTCGAGCTTCGAGACGCCGAGCAGGAACGGGGAGTCCTGGCGGCCGGTCGAATCCGTGTAGCCGGAGAGCGGGAAGCGGGCCGAGATCGCCACGAGGGCGACGGCGAGCAGCGCCACTGCACCGCGTGCCGGAGCGCCCCGCTTGACGTAGAGACCGAAGAGCGGTGCGGCGAGCGGGATCAGGCAGAGCAAATAGCGCTCCTGGAAATGGGCGAGCTCCTGAGCGTTTGAGGCGTAGAGCGCGGTCTCGCCGAGGAGCCCGGCCCCAACCGCCGCCGCCAGCGCGGCGAATGCCCGCTCCACACGCACGGCCGGCCGTGCGAGCGCGTACGCGAGCCCGACGAGCGCGCCCGGCACGAGCACGCACCCGCTCGCGTAGGCGAGCAGCATCGAATCCGTGGCGAGCCAGTGGACGATGCGCCCCGGATCGGCCTGGATCCGCGAGATCCCCGAGTAGTAGCCGAGCACGCGAGACGGCCCGAGCCCGAGCGCAAGCAG
>DHWI01000141.1:5119-6921 GCA_002413095.1 Thermoleophilia bacterium UBA5186 | reverse complement strand
CGCTCGACGACGAGCGCCGCGAGCACGAATGCGGCCGGCAGCACGACGTACTGGATGCGCGCGAACGTGGCCAGCCCGCACGCCGCGACGAGCGCAACCTGCGTCCGGCGCGTCGGCGCGTCCAGGACGCGCACCGCGAGGTAGATCGCTACGAGCGCCAGCGGGTAGGCGATCGGCTCCGCGAGCACGAAAGAGACGTAGAAGAGATCCGGCGACACGACCGCGAAGAGCCCGGCGCCGAGTGCGAACCACTTGCCGAGGCCGAGGCGACGGCAGAGTAGATACACCGGCACGGCGGCGAGCGACATGGCCAGCGCGTGGAGTCCCTGGGTCAGGCGGTACGCGAGCTCCGGGTCGCCGAAGAGCCACAACGGCGCCGCGAGAATCGGCTCGAGCAGCGCGGGGAAGTGTGGCGAGCTGCCGCGGATGACCGGACGCCCGGTCTCGGCGATGCCGCGCGCGAGCGAGGCGTAGATGTACTCGTCCGGCAAGTAGAGCGGGGTCGCATGCGCGAGCGCGAGCAGGAAGCGGACGCAGAGACTGGTTGCGACGATGCCGGCGAGCACGAAGCGCGCAGGCACCGCCGCGAGTCGAAGGAGTCCCAGCTCCTGTGGGCGCGCGGCCTGCCGCGCGGCGAGGTCGAGTGCCACGCTCTGCGTATCGGCACGAACGCCTTATGACTTGAAACTGCTACGGCCGCGGTGCCGCTCCCGCTCGGCGGACCGGTGAGGGAGCGCAGACGGACTCGCGGCCGAGCCGCGAGTCCTGAGACGGCGACGCCGAGTCGTCGCCTAAGCGGCGTCTGAATCGGCCGTTGAGCCGTCGCCGTTCACGGCGCGCTCGGCGGGGACGAACAGCCGGCAATGCGGGCACTTGAAGCCGCGGTAGCGCTCGGCGGAGCCGGCGATCACCTTGGCCCTGAAGGGCTTCCGGCAGTGCGGACACTGCACCTCGTATTCGGACTCTGTCGATACCACTCGATTCAACGTACCAGAAGGGTTCCGACCGCTTTCTGAGTTAGAGTCGCCGCCGTGGAGGGAGACGTTCTGCGCCGGGCGGTCGCCGAGTTCGTGGGCACCTTCACGCTCATCTTCATCGGCGTCTCGTCGATCGCCGTGGGCGGGAACCTCACCACCGTCGCGCTCGCGCACGGCCTCGCAATCGCGGTAATGGTCTCGGCGGTCGGGCACATCTCGGGCGGGCATTTCAACCCCTCCGTGACGCTCGCGTTCCTGATCACCAGGCGGATGGCGCCTCTCCTCGCGTTGGTCTACTGGGTGACGCAGTTCGCCGCTGCCGTAGCCGGGGCGCTGGCCGTCAAGGCGATCTTCCCCGACCAGCTGACCGACCGCGCCAAGCTAGGTGCCCCTGGTGTCGCGAGCGTGATCGGCAGTGGCGCCGGCTTCGCGATGGAGGTGGTCATGACGTTCTTCCTCGTCTTCGTCGTCTTCGCGACGGCCGCCGACCCGCGCGGGACGTTCAAGTCGATCGCAGGGCTCGCGATCGGCCTGACGATCACGATGGACATCCTCGCCGGCGGCCCCCTGACCGGCGCCGCGATGAACCCGGCTCGCGCCTTCGGTCCGGAGCTCGTCCAGAACGTCTGGACGAACGCGTGGGTCTGGTATGCAGGTCCGGCCGCAGGCGCGGTCGTCGCGGCGCTCGCGTACGAGTTCCTCTATCTCCGGCCGCTCGCTCCGGTTCCCGTCGGGCCGCCCGAGACGGGTCTCGAAGAGCCGAGGCCAGGCGAAACCGCACTTTCGTAGGCGGCAACCGTGAGACCGCGTCTCGCGTGGGTGGAC
>DHWI01000141.1:0-5096 GCA_002413095.1 Thermoleophilia bacterium UBA5186 | reverse complement strand
CGACTTCTTCTGGGAGCAGACGCCGCTGCTGCCGTACGTCTACGGCGCATGGATCGGCGCGACCGGCGAGTCGTGGTACGCGCTGCGCGTGCTCTCGGCGCTGCTCGCGTCGGCCGCAGGCGCGCTCCTCTATCTGCACGCGGCGCGGAGGTTCGGCCGCCGGGCCGCGCTCGTGGGCCTCGTCCTCTACGTCTCCTCGGCGCTCGTCTTCGGCTTCTTCGTCGTCGTCAAGACGTTCGCGCTCGCGACGCTGCTCCTGCTCGGGGCGTTCGTGTTGGTGGACGGTCGCGCACGCGCGACGCGGGCCGTCTTCGCCGCGGGAGCCCTCGCAGCGCTCGCCGTCGACGTCCGGCTCGTCTTTCTCGCGGCGGTCCCGCCGCTCGCGGTTGCAGCGCGGGCGCGGATCGCCCAGTTCGCCGGCGGCTTCGTCGTAGGGCTCGTCCCGTCGATCGTCCTCTTCGCGCTCGCGCCGCGGCAGTTCGTGTTCGACAACCTCGGCTACCACCTCGCCAAGGACTCCGGTGGCTTCGGGCACGAGCTGGCCCAGAAGGCGCACACGGTCGAGAATCTTGTCGGGCTGGGGAGGACGGATCACCTCGCGGGGCTCCAGATCGCTCTGCTCCTCGTCGCCGCGGTGAGCGGCGCCGTGCTCCTGCGCCGCCTTCCTCTGGCGCTCTGGATCGCCCTGCTGCTCGCGCTCGGCTGCCTGGCGCCGTCGCCGACGTACGCGCAGTACTTCTCGGTCGTCGTCCCTTTCGCGGTGCTCGGCGTGCTCGAGGCCTGGCCCGGACGCATGCACGCCGTCCTGCTCGCCGCAGCTGCGGCGTACGTAGTCGCTGGAGCGCTCGACGTCGGGCGCCAGCGCGCCGGAGACCCGGTGCAGAAGCCGAGCATTGCCTCCGTTCAGGCGGTCGCACGGGAGGTCCAGCGGCTGAGCCGGCCGAACGAGCCGGTGCTCTCGTCCTGGCCGGGTTATCTCTTCGGCACGCACGGTCGCGCCGAGCCCGACTACACGAACCACTTCGCGCCCGCCGCGGCGTCGAAGCTGTCGCCCGCCGAGGCGCGCCGCGATCTCGTCGCGTCGGAGCCGGAGCTCGAAGCGCGGATCCGCGCCCGCCGTCCGCGGATCGTCGTGTACCGGAACTGGCTCACGGTCGAGCCGTTCGCGCGCTGGGACGCCGCGCTCAAGGCGGCCGGATACCGCCGCGTCGCCACAGTGGAGTCGGCCGGGATCTTCCTGCGAGCGGGATAGGATCGTCGCCCGTGGCCGGCACGACCACCACGCGGCGCCGGCGGCTCGGGCTCCTCGCGATCCTCGCCCTCGCGTTCGCGACCGCCCTGCTGGTGCAGCCGTTCGGCTACAACCAGGGCGCCCACTACGCGCTCGTCCGCGCGCTCGCCGACGGGACGCCGCGGATCGACGCCTACCGCGACTTCAGCGGGGACATCGGCTACTACAAGGGGCACTACTACTCCAACAAGGCGCCGGGGCTCGCGTTCGTCACGCTGCCCGTCTACAAGGTCGTCCACGCACTCGGGCTGCCGAGCGGCGTGCACGTCCTGTCGCTTTGGGGCGTGCTGCTCCCAGGCATCCTGCTGATGCTTCTGGTCTGGCGGGTGGGAGATCGGGCCGAGCCGGGGTACGGCTTCGCGGCCGCGTTCACGCTCGGGATCGCGACGCTCGTGCTGCCCTTCCTCGGGATGTACTTCGCGCACGTGCTCTCGGCTCTGCTCGGGTTCGCCGCGTTCGCGGTGCTCTGGTCGGAGCGGGATAGGCCGCAGCGCCTGTGGCTCGTCGCTGCGGCGGGATTCCTGGCCGGGTTCGCGGTCGTCGTCGAGTATCCGCTCGCCCTGACCGCGGTCGTGCTCGGCGTCTATGCGATCTCGCGGAGGCCGGTGCTCGAGCGAGGGCTTGTCTGGACCGGGGGAGTCTTCGTCGGCCTGCTGCCGTTGCTTGCGTTCAACCAGTGGGCGTTCGGCTCGTTCACACAGCTCTCGTATTCGCATCTCGTGGTGAAAAGCAAGTCGGGAGGGCCCGTCGTGGTCGTCCAGCCGGCCAAGCAGGCGTTCCAGCCGCGGGTTGCGGTCGAGCTCCTGCTCTCCGCACGCGGGCTCTTGACTCTCGCTCCCATCGTCGCGGTCGGAATCGCAGGCGCGGTGTTCCTCTACCGCCGCCGCCGCGCCGAGGCGCTGACGATCGGGGCGGTCGCGTTCTGGTTCCTGCTTTACAACACGAGCTTCATCTACTTCGGCGGCTTCGGGCCTGGGCCTAGGTATCTGATTCCCGCACTTCCGTTCGCCGCGGTCGGACTCGCGGCCGCGTACCGCCGCGCCCCGGTGACAACCCTTGCGCTCGCAGCGGTTTCCGCAGGCGCGATGCTGCTCGCCACGATCACCGAGCCGCTGCTGCCGAACAACGAAGGACACGGGATCGTGCGATTTGGGGATGTCGCGCACCCGAGCCGCTGGCTCGACCGGCTGCGGGACGGCACGTTCACGGACACGGTCTTTGCGCATGCGGGAATCGGGCACGGCTGGCTGTCGATCGCGCCCGTGCTGGTCGTTGTCGCGGGAGCGGTTGCGCTCGCGGCAGCCTCGGTCGGCCGGCTCGACGTCACGCGCCGGGACGCCGAGTGTGCGGCGGTTGCGGCCGCCGGCTGGCTCGTCGCGCTTCTGGCGGCGCCGGAGCTCCTCCGTCACGATCGCTTCGAAGGAGGGGTCGCCGGAGTCTGGGCGGTCGTCGCGCTGCTCGTCTCGGTCGTGTTCGCCTGTGTCGAAACGAGACGTTCGGGCCTGCTCCGCGCGCTCCCGGCGGCGCCGCTCGTCGCGCTCCCCTTCCTCCGCGACCGGCCGGGATGGGCGCTCGCCATGGCGTTGCTCGCGCTCGCGCTGCTCGCGGCGGGCCGCCTCGCGGCCTCGACAGCCGCGTCTCGAAAGCCAGCCTAAGATCCTCCCGTGAATCGCGCCGTCTCGGTCGTGGTCATCACCCGCGACCGTCCTGTCGCACTTCGACGGTGCCTCGCGGCGCTCGAGGCGTCAGACCAGGAGGGCTGGCGGATCGACGTGCACGTGATCGACGACGGCGCCGAGGACGTCGGTCTACCTGCCGCGCGCAATCTCGCCGCGGAACGGGTCTCGACGCCGTTCGTCCTCTTCACCGACGACGACTGCGTGCCCGAGCCCTCATGGGCGGCGCGCTTGGCGGACGAGCTCGAGTCCGGAGTGGACGCCGTCGGCGGGCTGACCGTGAACGGCAATCCGGCCGACGTCGTCGCCGAGGCGGCCCAGCTCGTCGCGAACGCTCCGGCGAAGGCGGGTTACGCGAACCGAGCCTCAGTCTTCGTTCCGGCAAGCAACTTCGGCTGCCGGATCGACGTCCTGCGAGCGATCCCGTTCGACGAGTCCTACACGGATCGCGGCGCCGAGGATCGCGACTGGTTCGAGCGGGTCGGGCACGCCGGCTACCGCGTGCGGTACGTATGCGAGGCCGTCGTCCGGCACTTCCCTGAGCTGAGCGTCGCGTCGTTCCTCGCCAAGAGCGCCCGCTATGGGCGCGGCACGTACCGCTTCCGGGCCCAGCATCGCGACGGACGCCTCGAAACGGCCCGTTTCTACCTCGATCTCATGCGGCGCAGCGTGCGCGAGGGCCCGCTTACCGGGCTTCTCGTCGGCGCGTCTCAGATCGCGACGGCGACGGGCTACGTCGCGGAGGCGCTGTTGTCGGAGGGGGAGCGCCGCCGCTCGACGTGAGCGCCGCACGGGCGTAGCCGGCGTAGTTCGCGGCGACGGCAAGGAAGACGAGGGCCGCGGTGCGGGGCGACTGGTGCGCCGCCCGCCGCAGCAACGCGGCGTAGTAGCCGGGCTCGGGCCGGATCTGGCCGCCGCCGCGTGCGCGGCGCGCGCGGTGGAACGCCCAGACTGCGTGCCCGTTCGCGAAGTGCTTCCGCACGAACCCGCTCAGGTCGAGCTGCTGGCAGTGTGCGACGACGGCTCCCGGCTCGTACACGAGCGGGAAGCCGGCCGCGCGCCAGCGGTCGACGAGGTCGCGGTCCGCCGAGCGCGCGAAGCTCTCGTCGAACCCGCCGAGGGTCCGGAATCGACCGGCCGGAAGGGCGAGGTTGTTCGAAGCGAGGAAGCGCACGCTCCGCTTGTCGGCGTTGGACCAGACGTAGCCCATGTCGACGATGAGCTGGGCGGCGGTCGCGTACGGGTTGCTGCGCAAGCCGTTGAACGAGTGACCGCCGATCCCCGCACCGGGCTCTGCGAGCGAGCGTTCGGCGAGTGCCCGCAGCCAGCGGGCCTCGACCACGCAGTCGTCGTCCACGAACACGAGCAGCTCTCCGCGGGCTTCGCGCGCGGCGCAGTTGCGAGCCGCGGCGTTGTTCCGCGGCGGCTGGGTGAGGATCCGCAGGTCGAGCCGGTCGCGGCGAGCCTCGAACCGCGGCGCGACGGGCGTCCGGCTCCCGTCGTCGGCGACGAGCACCTCGAACCTGTCGCGCGGATAGTCGAGCCGCTCGAGCGAGTCGAGGCACGCAGCGAGGGCACCCGGCCGGTCGCGCGTCGGCACGATGACCGAGCAGAAGGGAAGCGTCGAAGGGTCGTCGCGGGGCATGTCCGAGGCTAGCTGAGCGTTAGGGATGTAACGACGGCCTATGTCCGTCTGGTAGACACCGTATGCCGGGAGATATTTTCGCAAGGAGGAAGAAGATGGCTCTGCAGATTGGCGATACGGCACCGGATTTCGAGGCTGAGACAACGGAGGGCCGCATCAGCTTCCATGACTGGATCGGCGACTCCTGGGCCGTGCTCTTCTCGCACCCCAAGGACTTCACCCCGGTCTGCACGACCGAGCTCGGTTACATGGCCAAGATCAAGCCCGAGTTCGACAAGAGGGGCGTCAAGATCATCGGCCTCTCGGTCGATCCGACCAACAAGCACAAGCAGTGGGCGAACGACATCAAGGAAACACAGGGAGAGGCGCCCAACTATCCGATCATCGGCGACGCGGACTTCAACGTCTCGAAGCAGTACGGGATGCTTGCCAACGACATCTCGGGCGATCCGGGCGACCGCACGCCGGCCGACAACCAGACCGT
>DHWI01000173.1:38539-42336 GCA_002413095.1 Thermoleophilia bacterium UBA5186 | reverse complement strand
CGCGAGACGATCGACAAGGAGCAGTTCCTCCGCCTGCTTGCAGGTGACGCCGAAGAGGACGTCTTCCCCGACGAGACGCCGGAAGCCGCCCCGGCCCGCACCGAGGAAGAGCGCAAGCGCCAGCCGCAGCCGAAGCCGCGTCCGTTCCCGCTTCCGGGAGCGACGATGCAGCCGCCCGAGCCCGCGGAGGGCTAAGGCTTCCCGGCCGGGCGCTCGGCCACGACGCCGCCGAGGCGGGCCGGCTTCTCCAGCGCGAACCCGGGCTCGTACTCGCCGAGCCACTCCTCCGAGCGGCCGATGCGCCGCGGAAAGCGCGCGATGTACTCCGCTGCGAGCGCCTCGTCCCTCGGCAGAACGAGGTAGGTGACGATCACGTCGGCGGCGCTGGTCTTCCTTGGCCACGTCGCAGGGATGACGGAGAGGACGCGCAGCCGTCCGGTGCGCAGGAGCTGGTTGTGCTCGAACGGGTAGTTGTAGACGAGCCGCAACGGCCGTGGATTCTCGTCGAGCGACTCGAGCAGCTTGTCGATCACGCGCCGGAAGACGTCGCCGGTGAAGGGGCAGTAGAGGTAAGCGACGGTGAGGTCCGGGGGGATCGGCCACTCGAGCGCGTCGGCCGTGATGACCTCGACCTTTCCGGCGCGGCGGCGGATCCGGCTTCGAACGAGATTGCGTCGCGCACGCGTGTTCAGCTCGGCCGCGAGCTCGACCCCTACGACTCTCCGAAACGGGAGCGTGGAAGCGACGATCAGAGCCCGGCCGAGGCCCGAGCCGAAGTCGACAAAGACGTCGTCTGGCCCGACCCGGAGCGGCGCGAGCGCCTTGCGGATCGCGATCCAGTCCGACGGGTCGTGCCAGACGCGGTTCTCGGTGTCGAGCCCGAGATCCTCGTGGTAGACGTGCTCCGCGGTCGAGACGCCGTAGCGCAGCTCCAGCAAACGCTCCCTGCCCCGCCGCAGCCGCGCGTTCACCGCCCGCGCGACGCGCTGGGGAAACCTTCCGAGCGGTCCCAACACGGCCGCGACATTACCCTCTGCGCATGGCGCGGCCGCCGATCCAGGAAAGGTTTGGCCGCCCGTCCGTGATGGGCGTGATCAACGTGACGCCCGACTCCTTCTCGGACGGGGGCGTGCACCTGCGCACCGATGCGGCCGTCGCAGCGGCCTGGGCGATGCTGGACGACGGCGCGGCTATCGTCGACGTCGGCGGCGAGTCGACGCGGCCCGGCTCCGAGAGCGTCCCGGTGGACCAGGAGCTCGCACGGGTCGTCCCCGTGCTCGAGCGGCTCGCCGGGGCGCCGGTCTCGATCGACACGGCCAAAGCGGAGGTCGCACGGCGCGCACTCGAGCTGGGCGCCGAGTTCGTCAACGACGTGACCGCCCTGCGCGGCGACCCGGAGCTCGCCGGCGTGGTCGCCGACTCCGGCGCGTATCTCTGCCTCATGCACATGCAGGGCGAGCCGCGGACGATGCAGCGGAACCCGATTTACGCCGACGTCGCGTCCGAGGTGGCCTCGTTCCTCGAGGAACGGCTCGCGTTCGCGGTGGACTCGGGCGTCGCGGAGGAGCGCATCTGTCTCGACCCCGGGATCGGATTCGGCAAGACGGTGGAGCAGAACTTCGAGCTGATCGCGCGACTGGACGTTTTGCTCGCGCTCGGTCGCCCCGTGCTCGTCGGCTTCTCCCGCAAGAGCTCGCTCGGCCGGTTGCTCGGCGATGCGGATGCGACCACCGGCTCGACCGCCGCGAGCGTCGGCGCCGCGGTCGCCGCGTACGACCGCGGCGCGACCATCCTGCGCGCCCACGACGTCCGCGAGCACGTCGAGGCCCTCACCGTGGCGGCGGCGATCGCGTGAGCGTGACGGTCGAAGTCCAGGGCCTCGAGGTCTTCGGACACCACGGTGTCGAGGAGGACGAGCGCCGCGACGGGCAGCGGTTCCTCTACGACGTCGACTTCGACGTTGCGGACAGCGTCCTGTCGGACCGGATCGACGATGCGGTCGACTACCGCGACGTCATCGGGATCGTCGAGCGCGTGTCCGGCAAGCGGTCGTTCCGGCTGCTCGAGGCGCTCGCCGCTGCCGTGGCCGACGCGATCGCGGCCGAGCTTCCGATCGAACGCGTGCGAGTGCGGGTGCGAAAGCCCGACGTCCAGCTGCCCGTCGAGCACACGGCCGCGACGGTCGAGCGCCGCCCGTGACCCGCGCGTTCGTCGGGCTCGGCTCGAACCTCGGTGACCGTGAGGCGACGATCCTCCGGGCCCTCGCGCGGCTGAAGGAGGAGTCAGAGATCCGCGTCGTCCGCGTCTCGACGCTGCGCGAGACCGACCCGGTCGGCTACGTCGACCAGCCGCAGTTCCTGAACGGCGTCGTCGAGCTCGAGACGGAGCTGCCTGCGCGCGACCTTCTCACCAGGCTCCTCGCGATCGAACGCGAGCTCGGACGGACGCGCGAGGACGGCCCGCCGCTCGGGCCACGCACGATCGACCTCGACCTCCTCCTGTATGGGGAGGACACGATCGCGGAGGCCGGGCTTCAGGTTCCACACCCGCGCCTGCACGAGCGCCGCTTCGTCCTCGAGCCACTCGCGGAGGTCGCGCCGGACATCGTCATTCCCGGACAGGGCCCGGTGGAGACCCTCGTTGCGGAGCTAGAATCGCCAGGGTGACTCTCCCGCCGGCATTCGGCGGCGCCCAGCGCGCGATCACGCTGCGCCAGGCGGCGTCCTCAGTCGCACCCGGGCTGTCCAGCCCGAATGCTCCCTGCATCCTTGCCTGGCTTGGTGCTCGCACCCTGGGCATCCACCAATACCGACGGAAGAGTCACCTATGAGCCACCTCGACGAGCTCGACGAATTCGAAGCCGAGCTCGAGCTCGCGCTGAAGAAGGAGTACACGGCTGTCTTCGGCCTGTTCCGCTACTGCGTGCTCACGCAGGACGCGACGTATCTCTGCAACAAGCTCGACCTGAACTACGTGCCGCAACCGAGCTATCCGTTCTTCCACCTGAAGATGGAGGACGTCTGGGTCTGGGACAAGAACCGCCCAACCCGGATCATCCCGCGCGCGGAGGTCTACACCTCGAGCGACGTCACGGTCGAGGAGCTGCGCGGCGAAGGCGACGAGCCGAGCCTGACCGCCGAAGCCCTCGCCGAACGAATCGGCGAGTCGCTCTCCACCGACGAAGACTGAGCAGCGCCGGCGCGCCCGAGGCGCTGCGTCGATCCGCGGCGCGTCTGACTTTGTGGCTCTGAGCCACTATCGCGATTTCGGTCACACTTGCCGCTCAGATTTCGCGAGCTTCCTCACCAATCAGGCATGTCGTTTCCCGGGCGCAGCTGAGTTTGTGGCTCTGAGCCACAAACTCCCGGAAGCGTCTGTGATGATTGAGCGATGCTGCTAGCCGTCGACGTCGGGAACACGCAGACGGTGGCCGGGCTCTACGAGGGCGAGGAGCTCCGCGACCACTGGCGGATCGCGACCGAGCGGCACCGAACAGGCGACGAGCTCGGCGCGCTCTACGGGCGCTTCCTCGACTTCGAGGACGTGACCGGGATTTGCCTCGCCTCGTCGGTGCCACAGCTCGTCCGCTCCTACGAGGATCTCGCGACCCGCTACCTGCAGGCCGAGCTGCTCGTGCTGGGGCCGGGTGTCCGGACGGGGATTCCGATTCGCTACGACGATCCGCGCGAAGTCGGGGCCGACCGCATCGCGAACGCCGTCGCGGGAGCGTCCCGGTACGGCGCTCCGTGCATCGTCGTCGACTTCGGCACGTCCACGAACTTCGACATCGTCTCCGC
>DHWI01000173.1:31911-38511 GCA_002413095.1 Thermoleophilia bacterium UBA5186 | reverse complement strand
CGGCTCTTCAAGATCGACTTTGTCGAGCCGCCGTCGGTGATCGGCAAGAACACCGCCGCGAGCCTCCAGTCGGGTCTCGTCTACGGCTTCGCCGGGCAGGTCGACGGGATCGTCGAGCGCATCCGGGCGGAACTCGGCGCGGAGGCGCCTGCGATCGCCACTGGAGGCCTCGCCGACCTGATCGCCCCGCACTCGCGGACGATCGACCGGGTCGACCCGCTGCTCACGCTCGAGGGACTGCGGCTCGTGTGGGAGCGGAACGCCTCCCCGGTGACCTAGCCGCCTCCGTCTAAGGCGCCGACTCGGCGGCGCCGTTCCAGGCCATGCAGGCTTGCCTGCGTGGCCGTCTGAAACGACCGGTCGATCCGCTCTGGGACTAACCGCCTCCGTAGATCGAAATCGGCAGGTCGAGCAGCACTTCGTCGCCCTGGGGCAGCTCGTCCTGGAGCCGCTCGAGCACGAAGCGCGCGCCGGGCGCCGCCGCGAAGAGGCGCGTCTCGACCTCGTCGAGCGTCTGCAACTGAACGAGCTCCTGCTTGAACGGACGCGGGAAGCGGCCGCGGCCGAGGTACCAGCCGTAGAACTTCTTCAGGAATCCAGTCGCGCGCCGCTCGCCCAGCTCCCGCACGGTCTCGCGGATGAAGAGGACGAGCTCGGCGACGATCTCCTCGCGCGTCGGGTCGGGCGCTTCCGCGTCGACGATCTCGCGCAGCGCCCACGGATTGCCCTGCGCGCCCCGACCGACCATCACCGCGGCCGCGCCGGTCGTCGTGAGCACAGCCTGCGCGCGGGCTCGTGACGTGATGTCCCCCGACGCGATGATCGGCACGTCGACCCGCTCGACGAGTTCCGCCGTCAGCGAGTGATCGGCCTCGCCCGTGTACATCTGCTTCGCCGAACGTGGGTGGAGCGTGAGCGACGCCGCCCCGGCTTCAACGAGTCGAGGCCCGACCTCGAGGCAAGCGCGCGACCCGTTCTCGAGCCCGCGCCGCATCTTCACGCTGACCGGCAGCGAGACGGCATCCGCGATCGCCGCGACGATCCGGCAGGCGCGGTCGGGATCGTCGAGGAGCGTCGCGCCGGCGCCCGTCTTCGTCACCTTCTTCACGGGACAGCCGAAGTTGACGTCGACGATGTCCGCGCCTGCCGCCGCGACCATCCGAGCCGCCTCGGCCATCACCGACGGGTCCGAGCCGAAGATCTGGATTGCCAACGGATGCTCGTCGCTGGCCACACGCAGGTAGCCGAGCGTCTTCTCATTGCGGTGCTCGATCCCCGCGCAGCTGACCATCTCTGAGCAAACCAGCCCTGCTCCGTAGCGCCGTCCCTGCCTGCGGAAGGCCTGCACGCTGACGCCTGCCATCGGCGCGAGGACGAGCCGCGTCGGGATTTCGACGCCCCCGATCGACCATGGTGTGCGCAGGTCGAGCTCCATTGGAGGACAGCGTAGACAAGCCGCGACTCGGAACCGACAAAACCCGTCCAAATTGGGCGTTTTCCGGTCCCGATAGACCCTTGACGCTGTCCGGCCTCGCAGGTAACATCCGCGCCCGCGACGGCGGCGAGCGCCCGTCGTTTTTGCTTTGGAGGGCACCGTGAAGGAAGTCATCCTCACCCCCGAGGGCTTCAAGAAGCTAAGGGCGGAGATCGACCACCTGTCGAGCGCCAAGCGGCGCGAGGTCGCCGATCGCATCCGTATCGCCCGCGAATTCGGCGATATCGCCGAGAACGCCGAGTACGACGACGCAAAGAACGAGCAGGCGCTGCTCGAGCACCGCATCGCCGTCCTCGAAGAGCGGATGCGCGCCGCACGCGTGATCGAGAAGAAGGAGATCTCGAAGGACGTCGTCTCGATCGGCTCGCACGTCAAGCTGCGGGACATGGACGCGAAGCAGACCGTCGAGTACCACATCGTCGGCTCCGCCGAGGCGAACCCGGCCGAGTACAAGCTGTCGAACGAGTCGCCCGTCGGCAAGGCGATCATCGGCAAGAAGAAGGGCGAGGTCGTCGAGGTCTCGGCGCCTCGCGGCAGCCTCAAGTTCAAGATCATGGAGATCAAGGCGGCGTGATTCGCCGCGCGGGCGTCTAGGCTCCGCGCATGTCTCTCCCGAAGCGCTTTCCCGACCGGGACGAGATTGCCTCGGTCCGCGTGGGCGCGGAAGCGCTCGAGCCTGGCCAAGAGGGAAACGAGAGCCGCCGGATCGCCGGGCGGATCATGGCGCGCCGGGAGATGGGCAAGCTCGTCTTCGCCGATCTCGTCGATCGATCCGGCCGGATCCAACTTCTCCTCGACGTGGCGGCGCTCGGTGAATACCACGTGAATCTCGGCGACATCGTCGGGGCGGCCGGCGTCCCGATGCGGACGCGGCGCGGTGAGCCTTCGCTGAAGGTGGCCGAGCTCGTCCCCCTCGCGCGGAACCGCAGCCCGCTCCCCGACACCTGGCACGGCGTGACCGACCCGGAGGTGCGTTACCGGCGCCGCTATCTCGACCTGCTGATGAGCGAGGAGTCGCGCGCGGAGGCCATGTTGCGCACGAGGATCGTCTCCTCAATGCGCGCCTGGCTCGACTCGGAGGGGTTCGTCGAGGTAGAGACGCCGATCCTCCAGCCGCGCTACGGCGGGGCCTTCGCGGAGCCGTTCGGGACGCATTACAACGCGCTCGACGCCGACTATTACCTCCGTATCGCGACCGAGCTCTACCTCAAGCGCCTGATCGTCGGCGGGCTCGAGAAGGTCTACGAGCTCGGCAAGGACTTTCGGAACGAAGGCGTCTCCTACAAGCACAACCCCGAGTTCACGCAGCTCGAGTGGTACGAGGCCTACGCCGACTACCGGGACACGATGGAGCGGATGGAGCGACTCGTCGAGCACGTCGCGCGCGAGACGATCGGTGGGACGCAGGTCACCTTCCGCGGACACGAAGTCGACCTCAAGGCGCCGTGGAAGCGAGTGAAGCTGATCGACGCGCTCGAGCAGGAGGGCCTGTGGACGCGCGACGAGCCCGAGCTGCGCGGGCGGCTCGAGGAGCGCCAGCTGGACACGAAGCACGACAAGACGTGGGCGCAGCTCGTCGACCACGCGCTGACCTCGTTCGTCGAGCCGACGCTGATCGAGCCGACGATCCTCCACGACTACCCGATCGAGCTCTCGCCGTTTGCCCGCGCGACGGACGACGATCCGGAGATCACTGAGCGCTTCGAGTTCTTCGTCGGCGGGATGGAGCTCGGCAATGCGTTCAGCGAGCTGAACGACTCCGAGGAGCAGGCGGCGCGCTTCGCGATGCAAGCGGCGGAGGAGGCTGCGGGTGCGCTCGAGGCCGAGCGGGGCGACCCGGACTACGTCGAGGCGCTTTCGTATGGCATGCCGCCGACGGGCGGCCTCGGCGTGGGCGTCGACCGGCTCGCGATGGTGCTCGGCGGCAAGGACACGATCCGCGACGTGATCCTCTTCCCGGCGCTGCGGCACAAAGAGTGACGTCGCTCAAGGCTTCGCTGGAGGAGTGCCGAAAAGAGAGGCCGAGGTGCAAGAGCCCGATCTGCGGACGATTCTCTTCCACGGACGCTGGCTGATTCTCGCCAGCGTCGGCTTCGCGCTGCTGCTCGCGATCGTCTCGATCCGGCTGACGGACAAGACGTACGAGGCGACGGCCCTGCTGTCGGCCCATCCGAGCGCGCGCGCGGTCGAGCTCGGCATCGAGCCGGCTGCCCGTCCGGCGCAGACGTACGCGGAGCAGATGGTCGACCGGGGCTTCCTGGATCAGATCAGCAGGCGCGTGCGGCCCCTCAACGGGCATCGTCGGAGCTCGGGCGAGCTGCGTGCCGCGCTGAGCGCCGAGGTGCTCGGAAGCTCAGAGCTCGTCCGCCTGCACGCGGACGGCCCGACGCCCGGCGATGCGCGAGATCTTGCCAACGACGTCGCCAACGCCTTCGTCATCTACGCCCGGCAGGCGACCGAGCAGCGGGCCGCGCAGCTGCACGACGAGCTCCATGCAGGCGCGACCGCGCTGGACCGCCGGCTGCGCAAGCATCGCGACCCGAATCTCGTGGCACAGCGAGACGCCCTCACCGTCCAGGACTCGAAGCTCACGGTCGCGGCCGTCCAGCAGAGCCTCTCGGTCAACGTCCTGTCGCCGGCCACTCCTGCTCCCGATCCGATCCGGCCGCGTCCGCTCCTCAATCTCCTTGCCGGGCTCGTCCTCGGACTCGTCGTCGGCCTTGGGCTCGCCTGGCTGCGCTCGGCGCTCCAGCCTGCCGCGGTCAGGGCGGACGAGCATGAGCCACTGCTGGCGCGACCGGTTCCATGATCGCGCGCACGCAGCTCACGGGACTATGCGCGGTCGCCGCGCTCCTCCTCGCGCTCGCGCTGCTCCTGGCTCCGCCTACGGCCGTTCTTGCGCTTGCGCTCGCCGCGATCGGTGCGGCGCTTGCCTTCCGCTCACCGGTCTTCCCGCTGGCGCTGGCGCCGGTCGTTCCGCTCTGTCTCCAACTCGTGGGATCCGAGCCGTTGACGCGTAACGGGCTCGCGGTCATCTCGCTCTCGTGGCTCGCGGTCGGCATCGTGGTCGCCGTCATCCGAGACGAGCAGGCGTTGCCGCCGAGCGTCCTGCTCAGCGTCCCGCTCGCGCTGACGCTGGCGCTGGGCATCTGGATCGCCATCCGCTCGACCCATGGGGGATCGACTCTGGAGCTCTTCTTCGTCGCGAACGTCGCCCCGCTCGTCGCTGCCGTGATCGTCGGCCGGCGCTCGCGTGACCTCGAGCTGCTGGCGAAGCTGCTCGCCGCCGCCGGCCTCGTCGGAGCGCTCGTGCTCTGGCGGTCCGGCGCCCGCATCGGCTCGCCCGTCGGCCCCGGATCCCCTTTCGACCCGCTGCTCGCCGTGGAGACCGCAGCTCTCGGACTCCTCGCGGCCCTGTGGCTCGCGGTGCGCCGGCACGCTCTGACGATTCGCCTGGCGAGTCTCGCTGCCGTGCCATTTCTGGCAGGCGCGATCGTCGTCGGTGCTCCGCGCGGGCCGCTCCTCGCTCTAAGCGCCGGGATCCTGACGGTCCTCGCCGTCGCGCCCACTCGCCGGACGAACCGCGTTCTCGGACGTACTCTCGGCGTCGGGGCGGCGGCTGCGGCGATCCTCTGCGCGATCGTCGTTCCGGGCGTTACCTGGACGGCCGTCGGCAAAGGCTTGCTCGGCGCGCCGGGGCTCGGGCACGGGTGGCGGGCAGCAGCGGATGCCTTCCGAGCCGACTGGCCTGCGGGGGTCGGGTTGGGAGGGCTCACGCGCTCGCCGCACAGCCTGGTGCTCGGCGCCGCGGCCCAGCTCGGCCTGCCCGGGCTCGTGCTTCTCCTCGGCGCGCTTGCGGCGGCGGCCCGGCCGATCGTGCGGCGCAGGCGGCTGCCGGCGGCCGAGCGCGGCGACGCGAGCCTCGCGATGGGCGTCTTCGCCTTCGCCGTCCCGTTTGGATTGCTGACCTCCGATCTCGGAGGCAACGCGGTCGCGTGGGTCGCGGCCGGCCTCGTGCTGGGACTCGCGCAGCGGAAGGCGATTCCCGCCGAAGCAATCCTGGAGATGCGTCCAAGACGCGACGCCCCCGTGCGCAGGCCGGCGGCCGAACGGGCGCCCGCGCCGCGTCCTGCGGCCGGCCCAACGATCGTCTCGAGGGGTCGCATCGTCTCGCCGTCGAACGGAGCGACGGTGTCTGGCACCGTCACGGTCGTCGCAGAGCCGGCGGTCACGAGCGCCGCGGTGGCAGCGCTGACGATCGAGGTCAGCGGCACCGATGGCCGCTGGCACGAGCTTCCCCGGGACGAAGGCTTCGAGCTCCTCGCGCCGGACCGGCGCCTGCTCGCGGTCGTTCGCACCCGGGAGCTGGCCGAGATCGTGCGCGACGCGCTCGCGGGCGAGGGGATGGAGACGACGCTGGCCCGGTCGGAATCCCCTCCGTGGGCCGGGGAGCCGACGGCGGAGCTCGATTCGGCCGGGCTCGCCGAGGGTTCCTATCGCCTGCGTGCCGTAACCGTCGACGCGGCCGGAACGCGAGTCGAGAGCCCCGAGCGCGAGATCGCGGTCGTGAGCGCCCCTCAGNNGCCGGAGCCCGAGCCCGAGCCCGAGCCGATCCCGGAGGAGATCGCCCTCTCGCTCGAAGACCCCGGCGGCCTGCTGCGCAGCGAGGTCGAGGTCCGCGTGCGAGTTGCGTCCGGGGCGCCCGACGACGTGGAGCTCCAGGTCGTGAAGGTCGGCCGCCGGGACTGGCGGACGCTGTCGCGCGCGGCCGCGCCGTTCCTCCTCGTGCTCGACACGGCGGAGCTCGACGACGGCCTCTACGACCTCCGCGTTCGCGCGCTCGTCGGCGGACAGGCGGTGGCGGAGTCGCAGGCGGTGCGCGGACGGCGGGTCGACAACACGCCGCCTCGCGTCGCTGTCATCGAGCCGTCTACCGGCGCGTCCCTGACCGGAGGCGTCCGCCTGCGCGCCGACGCGGCGGACGGCGGCTCCGGCGTCGCGTCCGTCCTGTTCCAGTTCGAGCAGGAGGGTGTCTGGCGTCCCGTCGTGGCCGAATCGGCGGACCCTCAGGAGGTCATGTGGGACACGACCCGCGTGGCCGACGG